>NZ_FNVC01000018.1:0-24636 GCF_900108215.1 Billgrantia desiderata
CCAGGGTAAGACGCGCGACCTTCCTCCCATACACCCGCCGCATCTACTGCCGCCCCTTCCGGATAGCTATTGGGCTTCGAGTTTCTTGGCCCTCTCGCCCAGGTGGCGACAGCCTCGTATGCGATTTCTGTTCGTCGGGCCGGGAGTTTGCCTCCAACTTCCTTCAGATTCCGTCTCGCGACGGACACCCTTGCTGTTCGGCTAACGGTTCCCGCTATCAGGGTCCGTAGGGGACTTTCACCCCCAAGTCATTCCGAGGCACCACCCTCGGAAACAGCGCCCGTCGGGCGCTGCGCGCCATGCCTGGCGCACCAAAAAAGGGCCCCGCAATGCGGGGCCCTTCGCGGCGGGCCGGCGGCAGTGCCACCGGGCGCGGCGGCTGCTTAGCAGCTGTAGTACATGTCGAATTCGATCGGGTGCGTGGTCATGCGGATACGCTCGACGTCTTCCATCTTCAGCTCGATGTAGGCATCGATCATGTCGTCGGTGAACACGCCACCCTCGGTGAGGAAGGCACGATCCTTGTCCAGGGCTTCCAGGGCCTGATCCAGGCTGTGAGCCACGGTCGGCACCTTCTTGCCCTCTTCCGGCGGCAGGTCATAGAGGTTCTTGTCCATGGCGTCGCCGGGGTGGATCTTGTTCTTGATGCCGTCGATACCGGCCATCAGCATGGCGGAGAAGGCCAGGTAGGGGTTGGCGGTCGGGTCCGGGAAGCGGGCCTCGATGCGCTTGCCCTTCGGGCTCGCGGTGTACGGAATGCGGATGGAAGCGGAGCGGTTACGGGCGCTGTAGGCCAGCATGACCGGCGCCTCGAAGCCCGGCACCAGACGCTTGTAGGAGTTGGTCGAAGCGTTGGTGAAGGCGTTCAGGGCACGGGCGTGCTTGATGATGCCGCCGATGTAGTAGAGCGCCATTTCGGACAGGCCCGCGTACTGGTCGCCGGCGAACTGGTTCTGACCGTCCTTCCAGAACGACTGGTGCACGTGCATGCCGCTGCCGTTGTCGCCGACCAGCGGCTTGGGCATGAAGGTGGCGGTCTTGCCGTAGGCGTGAGCCACATTGTGGATCACGTACTTCAGTTCCTGAACTTCGTCGGCCTTCTTCACCAGGGTGTTGAACTTCACGCCGATCTCGTTCTGGCCGGCGTTGGACACCTCGTGGTGATGCACCTCGACGGTCTGGCCGATGGCTTCCAGGGTGTTGCACATGGCACCACGGATGTCATGGAAGCTGTCGACCGGGGGTACCGGGAAGTAGCCGCCCTTGACCCGCGGACGGTGGCCCAGGTTGCCGCCTTCGAGCTGGCGATCGGTAGACCAGGCGCCCTCTTCGGAGGTGATCTTGTACATGGCGCCTTCGATGTCGGCCTTCCAGTGCACCTGGTCGAAGATGAAGAACTCGGGCTCGGGGCCGAAGAAGGCGGTGTCGCCCAGGCCGGTGGACTGCAGGTAGGCCTCGGCGCGCTTGGCGATGGAGCGCGGGTCGCGCTCGTAGCCCTGCATGGTGGCCGGCTCGATGATGTCGCAGCGCACTACCAGGGTGGCGTCTTCGGTGAACGGGTCGAGGAAGGCGGTGCCGTCTTCCGGGCGCAGAATCATGTCCGACTCGTTGATGCCCTTCCAGCCATGGATGGAGGAGCCATCGAACATCTGGCCGTTCTCGAAGAACTCCTCGTTCACGTCGCGAGCCGGAATGGTGACATGCTGTTCCTTACCCCGAGTGTCGGTGAAACGCAGGTCCACCCACTTCACATCATGTTCTTCGATCAGGGCGAGAGTCTTGGCTGACATTGTGTCCTCCGTTTGAGCGGTAGCTCGATACGTTTTGGCTGAAGTCCACTGCGCTGGTTCATTCCAGCATGTGTTGTAGCACGCGGCAGATTTCCTGCCCACGCTCACCATGCACGAACATGGCGCTGGCCAACCTAATGCAGGTTGCGTGCCAACTTGCACCATCAATGCCCCGGATGCACGCAAGCCACTGTGCTCGTTAAAAAAAGCCGCCTGGCGGCGTGCACCACTCTGTGGCGGCAGCCTGTTGCATCATGTAGCGGGCCGATTTTCAGATATTTTTTGCTCCATTACGGTGCATTTTTTCCACGCACGCACCATATTGGGTCGCAAGCTTCCACCAACATAGACAATGACGTCCCGTCGGGACTCATGCATCTTCGTTGATTAAGCGTCGAATCGATCGATTGAGGCGAACACTACCAGCACATAGGGTGCAGTGACCGAGCATAATTCAGCAAAAAATTTTAGTCACAATCCATAACCCAAGAAAAAGCGCTATCCACTATCTCATTCATCGACAATTAACGCTCGCTCCACCATGTCCGACACGCCACGCATGCCCTTCTGGTCGGGCCTGGGCCTCGCCGCCGTTGCGCTGATTCGCCAGCACCAGCGTGCCGCCGCACATCGCGATCCCGGTGGTGATCCTCCTGTGCCAGCCGAGCCGAGGACCGAGTTTTTGCACTGCGCTCCCGGTCACCCCGGGGGCGGCAGCACTTGAGGCCAAGCAGGAGAAAGCCTGCCCACGCCTGACAACCCAGCGCTGCTCGTACCGAGGGCGCACGACAACAAAGAGGGTACAAGAATGAAAATGACAACGATCGGCACCGCAGTACTGGCCGCCTCCATGGCCTTCGGCGCAGCCGGCATGGCCCAGGCCGATGAGTTTCCGACCAAGCCGCTGACCCTGGTGGTGGGCTTCGCCGCCGGCGGCTCCACCGACATCCAGGCCCGGGTGCTGGCCAACGTGCTGGAAGAAGAGCTCGGCCAGCCGGTCAACGTGGTCAACCAGCCCGGCGCCGGCGGCGCCGTATCGCTGACGCGCCTGATGAACAACCAGGATGAAGGGCACACCTTCGTCTATGCCGGCACCAACGGCACGCTCACCTTCGCACCCCACGCCCACGATACCGACTTCACCCTGGACGACTTCCGCTACGTCGCCAGCATCACCACCGTGCAGCATGCCATCGTCACCGGCGAGAACCGTCCCTTCGGCGACAGTTGGGAAGAGCTGGTGGAGTATGCCCGCGAGAATCCCGGCACCAGCTATGCCACCCAGCATGCCCTGGATCGGCTGGTGATCGAGTACATCATGGAGCAGGAGGGGCTGGACCTGCGCATCGTGCCCACCTCCGGCGGTGGCGGCATGGCGCCGCTGATCCTCTCCGGCGACGTCGACTTCGGCTACAGCGGCGGCACGCACTCCGGCTACGCCGAGACCGGCGAGATGCCGGTGCTGCTGAGCATGGACGGCGAGCGCCTGTTCGCCTTTCCGGATGCCCCCACCGTGAGGGAAGCCGGGTATGACATCGACACCTCCGACTTCCGCGTGGTGGTGGTGCCGAAGAACACCCCCGACACCCACGTCGAGCGTCTGGCCGAGGCGCTGGAAGCGGCTACCCAGGACGAGCGCTTCATCGAGATCACCGAGGAGCGCATCCTGATGCCGGTGCACTTCCGCGGCGAAGAGGAAGCCACCGAGCTGCTCTACGCCCAGTCGGAGAACTATCGTGAGCTGCTCGAGCGCATGGGTGGCGTGCCCGAGGACGACTGAACCTTACTGCCGATGCCCGGCTAGGCCGTTAGCCTAGCCCCGACAGTGCCCATCTTGTGATGGGCACTGCGTCTTGTGCCTGGCCGTATCGTCGCTCGCCAGCCAGATGCGGGCACCGCAGGCGCGCAGCCGGGCGAGCAGGTCGGTGGGCGCATCGCCGTCCAGCTGCGGGTCGAAGCCGCCGATGAGCTCGAACCAGGCCCGCTCCACCCAGTAGGTGTCTTCCGAGGCGGCCCGCTGTAGCCAGTTCCACCAGCGCAACAGCCGCCCCTGGCGCTGCACCGGCAGCACCGCGGCATCCCAGGTTCTTTCCGCTTCCACCTCCGGCAGCCAATCGATCACCCGGCGGTTGACCAGACCGGGAAACAGCAGCAGCTCTCCATGACTGGCACCGACGGCAGCGTTGAGGCGAGCACCCTGCGTGGCGGCAGTGCACGGCAGCAGTGTCGCATGATGTCGCTGCGCCAGGTCCGGCAGGCGCCGGTCACCGGTATCGTCTACCAGCAACAGTTCATGAGCATCCTTCCAGCTTCCGGCAGCCCGATCGAAGGCCACCAGGGTGCGCGGCAGCTGCGCCCCTGCAGTACGAGCATCCAGAATGACACTGTAGGTCGGCATCGCCCGGACTCCGCAGGGTCGAAAGGTCACCGTTTGTTTAGTTAAGTGTAGAAAGGTGTCTGAAAATACCGCTACTGAATTTTTCCAGTGAATTTTTCTTCATCTGCCCAGCCACAACCGGTAGAGAACATGATCGGGTCAAAGCAGAATTCATGGGACATGACGATGCAGCGGGCTGACGGCGGTCATATCGCCCGGTAGTGCTATTCCCCATCCCTTGTTATCTGTACAATGCGCCTCCACTCCCTACCCAGCGCCTAGGGGACCTCACTTTCCATGTGGTCATAGGTGCGCCCCCGTTGATGAGTCACACCTTATGAACACAGCTGTAACCCCCTCTCGCATCGAGAGTTTGCGCAATATTGCCATCATCGCCCACGTCGACCACGGCAAGACCACGCTGGTCGACAAGCTGCTGAGCCAGTCCGGCACGCTCGACCGCAAGGCCGAGGGTCAGGAGCGGATCATGGACTCCAACGACCAGGAGAAGGAGCGCGGCATCACCATCCTGGCCAAGAACACCGCGATTCGCTGGCAGGACGGCAACGGCCGCGACTACCACATCAACATCGTCGACACCCCCGGACACGCCGACTTCGGCGGCGAGGTGGAGCGCGTGATGTCGATGGTGGACTCGGTGCTGCTGCTGGTCGACGCCGTCGACGGCCCCATGCCGCAGACCCGTTTCGTGACCCAGAAGGCCTTCGCCCAGGGCCTCAAGCCGATCGTGGTGGTCAACAAGATCGACCGTCCCGGTGCCCGTCCCGACTGGGTCATCGACCAGATCTTCGATCTGTTCGACAACCTAGGCGCCACCGACGAGCAGCTCGACTTCCCGATCGTCTACTGCTCGGCGCTCAACGGCATCGCCGGCATGGATCCGGACTCCCTGGCCGAGGACATGTCGCCCATGTTCCAGGCCATCGTCGACATCGTCGAGCCGCCGGCGGTCGAGCTCGACGGTCCGTTCCAGATGCAGATCTCGGCGCTGGACTACTCCAGCTACGTGGGCGTCATCGGCCTTGGTCGCATCAAGCGCGGCTCGGTCAAGCCCAACCAGCAGATCGTGGTAGTCGACACCGACGGCAACACCCGCAAGGGCAAGGTCGGCCAGGTGATGACCCACATGGGCCTCGAGCGCGTGCAGACCGAACTCGCCACCGCCGGCGACATCGTCTGCATCACCGGTATCGACGAGCTCTCCATCTCCGACACCCTGTGCGACCCGAGCGCCATCGAGGCGCTGCCGCCGCTGTCGGTGGACGAGCCCACCGTCTCCATGACCTTCCAGGTCAACGACTCGCCGTTCGCCGGTCGCGACGGCAAGTACGTCACCAGCCGCAACATCAAGGATCGCCTCGAGCAGGAGCTGATCCACAACGTGGCGCTGCGCGTGGAGCAGGGCGAGAGTCCGGAGAAGTTCAAGGTTTCCGGCCGCGGTGAGCTGCACCTCTCGGTGCTGATCGAGACCATGCGTCGCGAAGGCTTCGAGCTGGCGGTGGGCCGCCCCGAGGTCATCCTCAAGGAGATCGACGGCATCAAGCAGGAGCCGTACGAAGAGGTGATCATCGACTGCGAGGAGCAGCACCAGGGCTCGATCATGGAGGAGCTCGGCTACCGCAAGGGCGAGCTGACCAACATGAACCCCGACGGCAAGGGCCGCGTGCGCCTGGACTTCATCATTCCCGCGCGCGGACTGATCGGCTTCCGCGGCCAGTTCCTGACCCTGACCTCGGGCACCGGCATCCTCACCAGCCGCTTCGACCACTACGGCCCGCTCAAGCCCGACGCCGCCATCGAACGGCGTAACGGCGTGCTGGTCTCGATGGTCGACGGCAAGGCGCTGGCCTACGCGCTCTACGCCCTGCAGGAGCGCGGCAAGCTGATCATCGATCACGGCACCGAGGTCTACGAAGGCATGCTGGTGGGCATCCACAACCGTGCCAACGACCTGGTGGTCAACCCCACCAAGGGCAAGAAGCTCGACAACATGCGTGCCTCGGGCAACGACGAGAACATCGTGCTGACCCCGCCGGTGAAGTTCAGCCTGGAGCAGGCCATCGAGTTCCTCGACGATGACGAGCTGGTGGAGATCACCCCCAACCACATTCGTCTGCGCAAGAAGTTCCTCAAGGAGCACGAGCGCAAGCGCGCCAAGAAGTAAGCCTCGCTTTCGCATCCCCCAACCGGCGCCAGCATCTGGCGCCGGTTTTTTTCGCCCGCACACCCTGTCCACACACCCTGCCCGCACTCCTGCCGGCCCGATTCTTGGCATTTCGCGCTCCCAGAACCTAGCTTGAAGCTGACCGCAGCCGACTTACTGACCAGCCAGGGGAGCAAGAGAACACCATGTGCAAGCTGTGCAAAGCGCGCGCCGGCGCGACACGCCGCGAGTTCCTCAAGGGCACCCTGGCCGCAGGGGCCGGCGCCATGACCGGCAGCGGCCTGCTCGCCGCCGCCAACGCCTCTCCCAGCGTCGCCACTCGCAGCGACGAAGCCCGCAGCGAGATGCCGGCACACAGCGGCGAGGCGGGGCGGCGCGTACTGATCCGCGGCGGCCACGTGCTCTCCATGGACGACAGTGTCGGCGATTTCACCCACGGCGACGTGCTGATCGAAGGCAGTCGCATCGTCGCTGTCGGCGCCGAACTCGAGGCCGACGACGCCGAGGTGATCGACGCCCGCGGGCGCATCGTCATGCCGGGCTTCATCGACACCCACCATCATCTGTTCGAGACGGCCCTGCGCAGCTTCCTGGCCGACGGCATCATGTTCGACGACGGCACGCCGGAAGGCTCGCCCAACTACATGGATCACATCCTCGGCAAGCTGGCCCCGGTGTACCGCCCCAAGGATGTCTACATCAACGAGCTGTTCGGCTCGCTCAGCCAGCTCGATGCCGGGGTGACCACGGTGATGGATACCAGCCAGATCCACCACAGCCCCGAGCACTCCGATGCCGCGCTGGAAGGCCTGCGCGACTCCGTCCGGCGAAGCGTGTTCGGCTACTTCGAGGGCCAGGGTGAGCACAGCCGATACCCGCAGGACGCAAGTCGCCTTCGCGAGCAGTACTTCGCCACCGGCGAGGGGCTCTCCGCCGACGGCCTGATGACCATGGTGATGGGCGGCGAGATCTACCTGCCCGACTACGAGGCCGCCTGGGCGCTGGCCCGTGAGCTGGAGCTGCCGCTGGCCTACCACGTGGTGGGCAGCCTCGGCATGGCCGAGACCTTCGATGAGCTGGCGGCAAGCGGCCAGCTCGCCGAGAACCACATCCTCATCCACATGACCGGCATGAGCGACATGGCGTGGCAGGCGGTGCGCGATGCCGGCGCTCACGTGTCGCTGGCGGTGCCCATCGAGATGACCATGCGCCACGGCACGCCACCGCTGATGAAAACGTCGGAACTGGGCATTTTGCCCTCGCTTTCCAGCGACGTGGAGTGCACCATGACGGCCGATTTCTTCACCCAGATGCGCTCGACGCTGACGCTGCAGCGGATGTTCGTCAACGAGCTGGCGCTGCAAGGCGAAGAGGAGCGGCCGGCGCTGCTGACGTCGCGAGAGGTGATCCGCTATGCGACCATGGGCGGCGCCAAGGGGCTGAGGCTGGAGCAGCGGGTGGGCTCGCTGACGCCGGGCAAGGAGGCCGACATCCTGCTGCTGGACGCCGAGGCGATCAACGTGGCGCCGCTGAACAACGTGCCGGGGGCGGTGGTCACCCTGATGGAGCGCAGCAACGTCGAGACGGTGCTGGTCGGCGGGCGCATCCGCAAGTGGCGCGGCCAGTTGCTGGGGGCAGACCTTCCCCGTCTGCGCGACGAGCTCACCGCCTCCCGCGACTATCTGTTCGAGGCCGCCGGCGTCGACCGCCGCCTGTTCGACTGAAAGCGGCCACGAGAGAGGAGGAGCGAACCATGCATCGCCACGTGGAATGGGACGACCCCGGCGCCGACAGCGTCATGCGCCACTACCAGAAGAACCCCACCGGCTACTCCGACCCGGGGCCGGGCGACATCCTCTCGGCCCGCTATCAGGGCCTTGTGGTAAGGGTGCGGGTCGAGGCCTACGTCGACGGCACCAGCATCGGCGAGGTAGTGGCGCTGATCGAGCCGTACAGCGGCAAGCGACGCAAGCTCATCGGCAAGCTGGCCCTGGGCGACACGGTGAGGCTGGCGGACGAATGCCGCGCCTTCGAGCCACGGCCGGGAGATAGCGACAAGCAGGACGAGGAGCCCCAGTGATTTTCATGATCGCACGGACTCTCATGATCGCCCGGCCCCGTCATCTGCCGCGTCCAACGTATCCTTAACGATTCACCACTGGCCACGAAACGGGTTCTGTCGCACAGTGTACGCGCTCACCGGCAGGCCCCACCCGCACGGCCCAAGGTGGCGACATCGCGGGCTCACAAGGCCACAAGACGGATTTCGGAAACACCATGAGTACGCACAACGTCTGGACACACAAGGGCACCTTCCTGCTGGCCGCAGTCGGCTCGGCGGTAGGGCTCGGCAATCTATGGCGCTTTCCCTACCTGACCGGCGAGAACGGCGGCGGCGCCTTCATTCTGATCTATGCCCTGACCATCTTCGCCGTCGGTATTCCGATCCTGATCGCCGAAACCATGCTCGGGCGCGCCAGCCGCAGAAGCCCGATCATGGGCATGCGCTTTCTGACTCGCACCCACAAGACCTCTCGCGCCTGGGAGTCGATCGGCTGGCTGGGCGGTGCCGCCGCCTTCCTGATACTCAGCTTCTACTCGGTGATCGCCGGCTGGGCCATTCATTACACCTGGCAGATGCTCACCGGCTCGCTGGTCGGCGCCGATGCCGCCACCATCGGCGCCGGCTTCGATGCGCTGCTGGCCTCGCCGGGCCTGCTCACGCTCTATCACACCCTGTTCATCATCGCCTCGGGGCTGATCGTCGGCCTGGGCATCCACAGAGGTATCGAAAGCGGCCTGCGCATCATGATGCCGGCGCTGTTCGTGATCCTGCTGGTGGTGCTGGGCTACGGCATCGCCAACGGCGACTTCGGCGCGGCGGCAAGCTTCCTGTTCACCTTCAATCTGGCCGACCTGAGCCTGGAGGGCTGGCTGCAGGCCATGGGCCAGTCGTTCTTCACGCTGAGCCTCGGTATGGGCGCGATCATGGCCTACGGCGCCTACATGTCCAGCGAGGCCTCGCTCAGCCGCACCGCTTTCGCCGTGGCCTTCGTCGATACCGCGGTGGCCATGGTGGCTGGTCTGGCGATCTTCTCGCTGGTGTTCGGCGCCGGCCTCGACGCCGGTGCCGGCCCGGGGCTGATGTTCGTCACCCTGCCGCTGGCCTTCGCCGAGATGCCCTTCGGCGCGCTGATCGGCGGCGTGTTCTTCATCCTGGTGCTGGGGGCGGCGATCAGCTCCTCGATCTCGTTGATCGAGCCGGTGGCCGCCTTCCTCGTCGAGCGCTTCGACCTCACCCGCCCCCAGGCGGTGTTCGCCATGGTGGTGGCCAGTTGGGCACTGGGCCTGCTGACGGTGATGAGCTTCAACATGTGGGCCGAGGCCAGCCCCTTCCACACGCTGTTCGGCCGCAGCGCCTTCGACTTCATCGAGCTGCTGACCAACATCTTCATGCCGCTGGGCGGCCTGCTGATCGCGCTGTTCGCCGGCTGGGCGCTGACCCACTCCGAAGTGATGAAGGAGATGCGCACCAGCGAAACCTGGTTCCATGTATGGCGCTTCCTGGTACGCTTCGTGGCACCCGCTGCGGTCGCCTTCGTCTTCCTGCGCACCATTCCGCAGGTGGAAGGCTATCTGGTACCCACCGTCGGTGCCCTGGTCATCGTCGGCGCCTTTGCCGCCGGTCGCACCTTCCTGGCCGAAAACAGTCAGCAACAGTAGCAGCACGAGAAAACCGTCGCCGCCAGGAGCGGCGGCTCGATATACGCCACCCGGCCTCGCGCCATGCGCAGGGGCTGGGTGCATAACAAAGATATAAAAGTGCAGGAACCAACATGCCATCCATCATCGACGTCCGACACGTCTACAAGGCCTTCGGCGGCCTGAAGGTCATCAACGACTGCTCGATCCAGGTCGAGAAGGGCTCCATCACCGGCCTGATCGGCCCCAACGGCGCCGGCAAATCGACCCTGTTCAACATCATCGCCGGTGCCCTGCCGCTGGACAGCGGCCAGGTCCTGCTCGACGGCGAGGACATCACCAACCGCCCCGCCAACGAGCTGTTCCACAAGGGGCTGCTGCGCACCTTCCAGATCGCCCACGAGTTCTCACAGATGACGGCGCTGGAGAACCTGATGATGGTGCCGCCCAAGCAGGCCGGGGAGAGCCTGTTCAGCGCCTGGCTCAAGCCGGGCCTGGTCAACCAGCAGGAGACGGCGGTACGCCAGAAGGCGCTCGAGGTGATCGACTTCATCGGCCTGCACCACGTGCGCAACGAGCTGGCCGGCAACCTCTCCGGCGGCCAGAAGAAGCTGCTCGAACTCGGCCGCACCATGATGACCGACGCCCGCGTGGTGCTGCTCGACGAGATCGCCGCCGGGGTCAACCGCACCCTGCTGGGCGACCTGGTCGAGAACATCGAACGGCTCAACCGCGAGATGGGCTACACCTTCCTGGTCATCGAGCACGACATGGAGATGATCGCGCGCCTGTGCGATCCGGTGATCGTGCTGGCCCAGGGCAGCGTGATGGTCGAAGGCACCATCGAAGAGATTCAGAACAATCCTCAGGTGATCGAGGCCTACTTCGGTTCTACCGCGGCCTGAGGGGCTCTACCGCGGTCTGAGGGGTTCCACCGCGGCCTGAGGGCTCCACCGCGGCCTGAGGGAGAGGCCACGCCTGCCCTCGGTCTCGGTACAGCCACAAGAAGAACAGTAACGATAGCGCAGAGACTCCACGATGCCATTACTCGAAGCACGCGACGTGCACGGCGGCTACGGCGGCATGAACATCCTCAACGGGGTGGACATGTCGATCGAAGCCGACGAGGTCGGTGTGATCGTCGGCCCCAACGGCGCCGGCAAATCGACCATGCTCAAGGCCATCTTCGGCCTGCTCACCGTCAGCCAGGGCGAGATCCTGCTGCGCGGCGAACCGATCCACAACCTGCCGCCCAACAAGCTGGTACAGCGGGGCATGGGCTTCGTGCCCCAGGAGAAGAACGTCTTCCCCAGTCTCACGGTGAAAGAGAACCTGGAGATGGGCGCTTTTCTCAAGCCGAACAACGTCAAACGGATGCTCAAGCAGGTCTACGACTTCTTTCCACCGCTCTACGACAAGCGCCACCAGCCCGCCGGCGAGCTCTCCGGCGGCCAGCGCCAGATGGTCGCCATGGGCCGCGCGCTGATGGCCGAGCCCGAGGTGCTGCTGCTCGACGAGCCTACCGCCGGCCTCTCACCGCTCTACATGAACGAGATCTTCGAGCGGGTGAAGGAGATCAACGCCGCCGGCGTCGGCATCCTCATGGTCGAGCAGAACGCCAAACAGGCCCTGGCCATCGCCGACAAGGGCTTCGTGCTGGCGGCTGGCAAGAACCGCTTCACCGACACCGGCGCCGCTCTGCTCGCCGACCCGGAAGTGGCCAAGAGCTTCCTGGGCGGTTGAGCCCGGAGCCCGTACTGGAGAGTAAGTCGTGAACGAACTGGTATTCTTCATCAACAACGTGATCATTGCCGGCAGCGTGACCGGCTCGATCTACGCCATCGGCGCCATCGGCGTGACGCTGATCTTCAGCATCATGCGCTTCGCCCACTTCGCCCATGCCGACATGATGACCTTCGGCGCCTTCATGGTGCTGCTGCTGACCCTGGCCTTCCCCGGCGTGGGCGGCGTGGTGGGCCTGCCCACCCCCATCGTCATGCTGCCGCTGGCGATGATCCTCACCGCCGCGCTGGCCGTGGGCATCGACAAGGTGTTCTACAAGCCGCTGCGGGCCCATGGGGTCAAGCCCATCGTCATCGTGATCGGCTCGCTGGGCGTGACGCTGATGCTGCAGGGCCTGATTCGCCTGTTCGCCGGCACCAGCGCTCAGAACATGTACCTGGCCGGCGAGCGCAAGGAGATCTACCGTCTCGACGTGCCGTTCGAGCTGGCCACCCGGCCGATCATCGTCACCGAGCCGCAGATCATCCTGTTCATCCTGACCATTGCCTGCGTGGTGGGGCTGCATGTGTTCCTCAACCGCACGCGACTGGGCAAGGCGATGCGCGCCATGTCCGACAATCCCGATCTGGCGCGGGCCTCGGGCATCAACACCAACTACATCGTCTCGGTGACCTGGGTCATCGCCGGCAGCCTGGCAGCCATTGCCGGTACGCTGCTCTCTCTCGACGTGACCTTCAAGCCCGACCTGAGCTTCTTCCTGCTGCTGCCGATCTTCGCCGCGGCCATCGTCGGCGGCGTCGGCCACCCCTACGGGGCCATCGCCGGCGGCTTCGTGGTGGGCTTCGCCGAGACCCTGGCGGTGTTCAACTGGGCGGTGCTGCTGCGCCCCATTGCGCACCTGTTCCCCGAGTGGATCGAGATCCCGCGCAACCTCGCCTTCGTCGGCACCGAGTACAAGATCGTGGTGCCCTTCTTCATCCTGGTGGCGATCCTGGTGTGGCGCCCCACCGGCATCTTCAAGGGTAAGGTGATCTGATGAACGCTCAACGTACCGAACGCCGGGAAGACACCGTTGCCGCGCCGTCGCGCTTCCCGCTGCGTGAAATCATTCTGTTCGGCGCCTTGCTGGCGGTGATCCTCTCCATCTACATGGTGATGGGCACCGCCTACAGCACCCGCATGCTGGTGGAAGCCTCCTGCTACGCCATCCTGGCCCTGGGCCTGACCATCCAGTGGGGCTACGCCGGCCAGTTCAACGCCGGTGTGATGGGCTTCGTCGCCCTGGGCGGCTTCTCTGCCATGCTCTTCAGCGTGCCGGTCAACAACGCCTTCTGGGGCACCGAGCTGCCCGGCGAGCTGGGCCGGGTGCTGCTCTACGGCGCAGCCGCGGCGGTGGTGGTCTACGGCGCCACCAAGCTCGACCGCATCGGCGTGCCGAAGAAGCTGCGCACCGTCATCGCCGTGGTGCTGGCGGTGGTGCTCTATCTGGTGGTGATCAGCATGCTGCGCAGCGTGACCGGCGAGATCCAGTCCCGCGCCGGCTTCATCGGAGGCTTCGGCCTGCCCGCCTGGACCGGCTGGATCTTCGGCGGCGCCCTGGCCGGGGCCGTGGGCTACTTCATCGGCCATATCTGCCTGGGCCTGCGCAGCGACTACCTGGCCATCGCCACCCTCGGCATCGCCGAGATCATCAAGGCGTTCCTCAAGAACTCCGACTGGCTGACCCGCGGCACCGCCACGGTATCGCCGCTGCCCTGGCCCACCCCGGGTCCCAGCGAGCTGGGCTTCACCCTGGCCCGGGCGCTGTATCTCTCGGTCACGGCGGCCATGATCGCGGTGATCTTCTTCCTGCTGCATCGTGCCTATCATGCCCCCTGGGGCCGCATGATCCGCGCCATTCGCGACAACGAGATCTCCGCCTCGGCGATGGGCAAGGACATCAACAAGCGCCGCCTGGAGATCTTCGTGCTGGGCTGCATCCTGATGGGCATCGGCGGCGGCGCACTGGCCTCGTTCAACAGCCTGTTCGACCCCAACGGCTACCTGCCGCTCAATCACACCTTCCTGGTGCTGGTGATGGTGATCCTGGGCGGGCCGGGCAACAATCTCGGCACCATCTTCGGCGCCGTGGCGGTGTACATCATCTGGCTGATGTCGGAGCCGCTGGCGCTGTTCCTGATGCAGGGTGCGGTGAGCATCGGTGAGGGCTGGTTCGGCTGGCAGCCGCCGGGCAACCTCGACAGCCGCGCACTGCAGGCGCGGGTGTTCGTGATCGGCCTGTTGATCACCCTGGTACTGCGCTTCGCGCCGAATGGGTTGTTGCCCGAAAAAGTCAAACACCACGGTTAGAGAGGGCTGATGGAGGCGACATAAATCCGCACCTCTCTAAAAACCACATTAAAAAGAAAGGCCTCGGCAAATGCTGAGGCCTTTCAGTTTGCGGTCTCAGACCTAAGCGATGCTTAGAGGTCGACGAGGCCCTTGCCGACGAAGGCGCCGCCCTCTACCACCATTTCCACGACTACGCCCGGTACGTCGCCGTTCTCGTCGAACTCGTGGCTACCGGAAGCGCCTTCGTAGTTGATCTCTTCACCCGCGGCGATCAGCTCGACTGCCTTTTCCCACTCGCCCGGCAGAATCACTTCGCCCGGGGCCGAGGAGACGCTGCGCAGCGCCTGGGAGAGACCTTCACGCTCGGCGCTGCCGTTCTGCTCGATGGCCAGCGCCAGCAGGAAGGCGGCATCGTAGGCCTGGGCCGCGAACACCGCGGTGGGGTCGAGGTCGGCTGCCTCGGCGGCCTCGGCGAAGATCTCGGTGCCCGGCAGTTCGGGGCTGCCCGGGCGGGTGGCGATCATGCCTTCGAGTACGTCGGCACCCACCGCCTCGATCAACGACGAGCCCACCATGCCGTCGGCGCCGGCAAACTGGGTGAAGGCGCCGCTCTCATAGGCCTGGCGCAGGATGGTCTGGCCCGAGCCGTCGGCGTAGGCCAGCACCACCAGGGTTTCGGCACCGCTGGCGGAGAGCGAGCCCAGCTCGGAGCGGTAGTCGGCGCGGCCGTCTTCGTGGGCCAGATTCTCGGCCACCATACCGCCGCCCGCCTCGAAGGCCGCGGTGAAGGCGTCCGCCAGGCCGCGGCCGTAGTCGTTGTTGACGTAGGTGACCGCCACCTCATCGAAGCCCTTGTCGAGCATCAGCTTGGCCAGGATCTCACCCTGGTAGGCGTCGGACGGCACGGTACGGAACACCAGATCGTTGTCGTCGAGCTCGGTAACCGCGGGGGCGGTGGAGGCCGGCGACACCATCACCACCCCACCGGGGATGGCGGCGCTGTTGGCCGCTGCTACGGTGGCACCGGTACACAGCGCACCGACGATGGCGGTGACGTTCTCGGTGTTGACCATGCGGTCGGCCGCGTTGGAAGCCGCCGAGGCATCGCTACAGGTGGTGTCAGCGCTGGGCATGACCAGCGTCTGACCGCCAAGAATGCCGCCCTGCTCGTTGATCTGCTGAACCGCCAGCCGCGCGCCGTCATAGATCGGCGGTGTCAGGCTCTCGATCGGGCCGGTGAAGCCGCCAATGAAGCCGATCTTCACTTCCGCCTGCGCCGCGCCAACGAATGCTACGCTGGTGGCTGCGATCGCCATCGCTAGAACGCTTTTCTTCATGGTTGTTCTTCTCACTCTGGTTTTACGTCTGGTTTTTACGTCTGGTTACCAAGTATAGACACCCCCTAAATCTGGAAGCCTACGAGGCAAAACACAAGCCCCCCATACCAACGATTTAGCCCGGAACTACAACGCCAACTCCCTATCGGCGATGAACAATCCCGTTTCGGCACAGATGCCGGGCGAGGCCTTCAGGAAACGCCGGCAGCGGGCTTCGCCTATACTGATTGACCCGTCATGCCATCCGACAGGAGACACCCAATGCGCTCCGCTCTCGCACTCCTTGCGCTACCGGCATCGCTCGGCCTGGCCACCGGCGCTCACGCCTTCACTCCCGCCGGCAACGACATCGTCTACGAAGTGGGCGACGAAACCTTCGAAGGCTACTACGCCGCCGCCAGCGGCGAGGCCAGCGGCACGGTGCTGATCGTTCACGACTGGAACGGGCTGGACGACTACGAACGGCAGCGCGCCGACATGCTGGCCGAGCAAGGCTACGACGCCTTCGCCGTGGACCTGTTCGGCCAGGGCAATCGCCCCGAGACCCTCGACGCCCGTCAGGAAGCCACCCGCGCGCTCTACTCCGACCGCGAACGCATGCGCGAGCTGACCCTGGCCGGCCTGGCCGAGGCGCGCGAACAGGGCGCCGCGGAGAGCGTCGTGATCATGGGCTACTGCTTCGGCGGCGCCGTGGCACTGGAGATCGCCCGTTCGGACGAAGCCGACAACGTGGCCGGCTATACCAGCTTCCACGGCGGCGTGGCCACACCGGACGGCCAGGAGTGGCCAGAGGAGGTGCCGCCGCTGCTGATCGCCCACGGCGGTGCCGACACCAGCGTCACCATGGAAGACGTCAGCGGTCTGGTCGAGGAGCTCGAGGCCATCGAGGCCACCTACGAGATCCAGATCTACTCCGGCGCTCCCCATGGCTTCACCGTGTTCGGCGACGAGCGCTACCAGCAGCGCGCCGACGAGCAGTCCTGGGCAGCCTTTCTGAGCCTGCTAGAGGAGGTGCTATGACCCGGCGATTCCGCCCCCTGCCACTGACCGAGCTGAGCGGCAGCCATCACGAGATCGGCGCCCAGCACGGCCGCATTCACCGCCAGTTGATCCAGCGCGGTATCGAGGTCTACGGCCGGCTGTTTCACGATTTCGTCGGCATTCGCTGGGAGCAGGCCCGCGACCGCGCCTGCCACTTCGAGGCACCAGTCGCCCAGGGCTTTCCCGCCATTCTCGAAGAGATGAACGGCATCGCCTGGGGCGCGGGCGTCGACTTCCTCGACGTCCTGACGCTCAACTGCCGCAGCGAAATCGCCCTCACCCAGGCCAGCGGCGGCTGCTCGGCCTTCGCCCTGCAGCGCCATGGGCAGCAGTGGCTGGCGCAGAACTGGGACTGGCGCAGCGACCAGCTCGACAACGTGGTGGCCCTGCGCATTCGGGGCAACGACCGCCCCGCGCTGGTAAGCATCGGCGAGGCCGGCATGGTGGGCAAGGTCGGCCTGAACGAGCGAGGCATCGGCGTGTGCCTCAACGCCATTCGCTCGCAGACCTGCGGCAGCGGGCTGCCGATCCACATCGCCCTGCGCAAGATTCTGGAGAGCGACGACATGCAGAGCGCCCTTGCCGTGGCCAGCCACGACCGGGTCTGTTCCCCCGCCCACTTCCTGCTCGCCAGCGCTCAGGTCGGCAACGAGGGCGGCCAGGCCGTGGGGCTCGAGGTGCAGCCCGGCGAGCCGGGGCGAATCGCGCCGCGCAACGGCATCGTCACTCACACCAACCACCTCTACGCCGACAATACCCCTTGCCCGGTGCAGGACTATCCCCGGATCGACTCACAGCCGCGGCTGTGTCGCCTTGATGCGCTGCTCCACGACGAGCTGCCGCCGGACGCCCCCCTCGACGAGGCGCGCCTGTTCGACGTGCTCAGCGACCATCAGGGCGCGCCGCTGTCGATCTGCCGTCACTTCAATCCCGACCAGCCCGCCGAAGAGCGCATGGAAACCCTCTTCTCGGTGGTGATGAACCTGAACGAGCGCCGCCTGACCCTGCGCCACGGCAAACCCTGCGAAAGCGAAGACAGCCTGAGCGTCACTCTGAACTGAAGCGCCCCAGCCCCTCGTCTCCCGGGCCAGGCTCGGGCAGCTCCCCTTTCAGGTAGCGCTCGGTGGTGAGCATGAACGAGCGCCGGAACAGCTCGTGCCGGGCCTCTTCCCGATGGAGCTGCAGCAGCTCGAACTCCTCCTGGGAGAGAGCGGTGTCGTGACGCGGGTACTCGCGGGCCAGGCGCACCGAGCCCGGTGTGACGTCGCAGATCTGCAAGGTAGGAGCGGTTTCCCACATGGCGGCAGGGGTGAAGTACGACATTGGCGACCTCCGTTAACGCCATTAATGATAACAATTATCATTAACTATCAGGAATCTAGCCGCCCGGCTGACCTCTGTCAATTACCGACAAGAAAAATCATTCTCATTTGAGAACATGCTTGTTCGGCCGCAGCCGGCCTGATAAAAGCATAAATTCTCATTCTCAAATAGGAAGCGTCGTCATGAAACCCCTTCTTTCCGCCCTGCTCGTCAGCCTGATGAGCGCAACCGCCGTTGCCGACTCAACCCCCGCCCACTTCAAGGGCGAGCCCGCCGACACTCTGGCCCAGGCAGTGGCCAATTTCTCCGAATACAACCAGCGCCTGGCCGAGCTGCTGGCCCAAGATGAGCTGGCCATCACCGACCTCGGCACCGTTCACGAGCTGACCTATACCCTGGAAAACGCCCTGGAGAAGATTCAGGCAGAAGTGGATGCCATGGCCGACACCCTGGAGGAAGTCCATCAAGGCTCCGAAACCGGCGACGTCGAACGCGTGAAGCGCAACGGCGCCACCTATCTGGAAGCTGCCCAGACGCTGGTACCCTGAACGACCTTTGGCTCTATCCGAAAACTGGCTGCGCTCGCTGCCTTTTCAGACACGGCCTTGAACTGAAGAGAAGCCGGTCGCAGCCTTGGGCAGGCCGGCTCCCCCGCCAACCTAGCCGGCCAACGCCTCTTCCACCACCGCACGCGCCTCCGCGCTCATGGGGAGCGTCAGCGCCAGCTCATGGGCTTTGGGCGACATCTTCTTCCAGGTCATCTGCACGATGCGCACCAGGTGGTCGTGCTCCACCTGCTTGGAAAAGTCGGCGAAGTAGTTCTCGAGAAACACCAGGCAGGCACAATCTTCCACCGCCTGAGTGCCCGGATCGCGGCCCAGGCCCTGCTTGCGGATCATCCGCGACACCTCGGCGGCCTCTTCGGCCGAGTAGCCCGCCGCCTCCATCACCCGTGCCGTGGTTTCCCCGGCGCGCTTGCCCTGGTCGCGGCGCCAAGTCAGATAACCCACACGCCCCTCGGGGTACTCGCTACGCGGCACTTCCCAGCGCTGCAGATGCTGCGAGCGCACGGCGAGCTGCACCAGTTCGCTGGGCGCTTCCACCACGCGCTCGAGCCAGGCGCTCATGCGCCCCGCGTGCCACAGCTCCAGCGGCAGCGTCTCGCCCTCCACCTCTACCTGACGCGGGTCCTGCGCATGCAGGGCATCCAGCTCGGTCATCGCGCGCTGAAAGGGAGTCGGCTCAGTCATGGGGCATTCCTCGTAAATCTTCATGGGCACAGCATACCGCACCTGACGACACGGCCACGAGCCAGCGCATGGACAAGACCCACCCGCCGTATGGCGCGCCGGGACAAGTTGCCGCATCGCTTCGCCTTGTTGAGCGCATCGGCGTTAACTAGCATTCAAAATGCTTCTTAACAAACGAGGTATGCAGATGAAACACCTTACCGTGGCCATCCTTCTCGCCCTGCTGCCCCTGGGCATTGCCCAAGCCCAGGAAGAGGCCCAGGAACAGATGCAGGAAGAAGAGCTCGTCGAACAGCTGGAGCAGGCTCAAGGCCAGCCCATCGACACCCTCAAACAGGCCGTCGACGCCCTGGAACTCCGCAACGACCTGCTCGACGTGCTGCTCAGCAAGAATGAGCTGACCGAAGGCGACATGGCCATCATCCAGCAGCTCACCGAGACCATCGACAACGCGCTGGCCAAGATCGATGAGGAGCTCGGCATCATGCGTGAACACGTGCAGGAAGTGCGCTCGGGTGCCGGTGACCGGGAGCAGGCGCGTATCCGCGAAAACGGGCAGGCGTATCTGGAACGGATCAAGACGCTGATGCAATAAGCCAGGCCAACGCCCGGCGGAGCTTCGCCGGGCATGTCGCTACCTGCCTTGTCGACATCCTCCGCCACCCGGCCGCTCACTTGCGCATCCTGCATTCGGCTCGGCATGATGAGAGCCAACATCACTGACGCGGAGCCAGCATGTCGTTCTTTTCTCGCCTGCAAGAAGTGGCCTCTCCCACCATCGGCCTGGGCTGCATGAACCTCTCCCACGGCTACGGCAACCCGGTGCCCGAAGCCGAGGCGATCCGCGCCCTCGAAGAAGCCTTCGAGATGGGCTATCGCCACTTCGACACCGCCACCCTCTATGGCGCCACCGCCAATGAACAGGTGGTGGGCAAGGCGCTGGCGAGCAAGCGTAACGAGATCTTGCTGGCCAGCAAATGCGGTATGGCCATGGACCCGGCGCTGGGCAAGAAAGTGATCGACGGCCGCCCCGAAACGCTGCGCCGCCAGTGCGAAGCGAGCCTCGAGCGCCTGCGTACCGATCACCTGGACCTCTACTACCTGCACCGTCTGGACCGTCAAGTACCCATCGAAGAGAGCGTCGGCGCCCTGGCGCGACTGGTGGAAGATGGCAAGATACGCGCCATCGGGCTCTCGGAAATCTCCGCCGCCACCCTGCGCCGCGCCAGAGCCGAACACCCCATTGCCGCCGTGCAATCCGAATACTCGCTGTGGACCCGCAACCCCGAAATCGCCCTACTCGATGCCTGTCGCGAAGCGAACACCGCACTCGTCGCCTTCAGCCCGCTGGGCCGCGGCTTCCTGGCCGGCGCCGTGACCGATGCCAGCCAGCTCACCGAAAACGACGTACGCCACGGCATGCCGCGCTTCAGCACCGACAACCTGCCACGCAACCTGCGCCAACTGGAAAAACTCCAGGCCATCGCCAGCGAGCAGGAGGTCACCACCGGCCAGCTCGCCCTCGCCTGGCTCACCGCTCAGGGCGACGACGTGATCCCCATTCCCGGCAGCCGCTCCATCGCGCACATGCGCGAAAACCTCGCGGCGGAAAGCCTGCGCCTGGACGCCACCACCCTGGAACGACTCACCGCCCTGCTGACACCGGACCAGATCGCCGGCGCCCGCTACAGCGAAGCGCTGCAGAAGGAGATCGATACGGAGGAGTTTGGAGGTAGGCATGCCAGCACTTAGGCATGCTGCGTCTCCTGTGTCGGCAGGTAGGAGTGCAGCGACACATTAGGGAAGACCCGGCGCACACCGCTGGGCTCCGGGGCATGGGCGAAGCGATCCCTCAGGCTGTAGGGGGCTAGAAACGTAGCCATATCCTTCACCACGGAGAGGGGAATACGCCTTCATTGACGTACTCTTGGATATGCTCACGGTACCAGTCAGGATTTCCCTCTACCTCCTCAGCCCAGGCCGACTCTACGATTGGGGAATGAAAGTCCCGACTGCGATCACGGCCGCAGTTGTTGCAGCTAGCACGCCACCAGACTTTGGCCTCCCCCCTACCGGAGAAGCCAACCATAAGATAATGGCGGTAATCCGGCTGAGGATAGTCCCGGTACCACTGCTGTAGCTGGGCGTCCATATCAGACAGCGCAAGATCGATTTCGTAGAAGGTCTGGGTACGGTAGGAGAACCAGCGCGCCTGCACCGAGGAAGGGGCGGCCACAGGATGCGCTAGGGTGATATACGATCCACTGCGCGGTGGGGAATACTCGAAACCGACGTTGAGATTGCCAGCAGGCGAGCTCCAGGTGTTATCGAAAGTCAACTTTTCCACCCAAACTGGCCATCCTCTTGGCCCACCGAATGGCTGTACTGTAAAGGAGTAGCGCTGTTGCTCCGCCTCGCAGGCAGCAGTCAATAATAGCAGCAACAGTAGCAGCCCAGGCCGCAGGCGGGTCATCCATGACCTAGGCATTCTGCGGCTCCTGTGTCGGCAGGTAAGAGTGCAGCGACAGGTTAGGGAACACCCGGCGCACACCGCTGGGCTCCGGGGCGTGGGCCAGGCTTTCCTGGCAATGCGAGGTAACCATGCCTTTCATCATGGTGAGGGAAACACACCCTCATCGATATATTCCTGAGTACGATTGCGATACCGACCAGAGTCCCCCTCTGCCTCCTCAGCCCAGGCCGACTCCACGATTGGCGCATGGAAATCCCGGCTGCGATCACGGCCGCAGACTTTGCAGCTGGCGCGCCACCAGACCATTACCTCCCCCTTGCCGGAGAAGCCAGCTACCAGGTAGTGGCGGTATTGGGACGGGGGGAAATCCCGATACCACTGCTGCAGTAGAGCATCCGCATCCGGCAGTGCCAGATCGATCTCGTAGAAGGTCTGGGTACGGTAGGAAAACCAGCGCGCCTGCACCGAGGAAGGAGCGGGCATAGGATGGGCCAGTACATTCACCCCCCCTGCCCGGGGTGGCCTGTACTCGAAACCGGAGCTGATGTTGCCCGCACGTGCGCTCCAAGAATGGTCAAAGGTCAGCTCCTCCACCCAGATGGGCCAACCTGTAGGCCCACCAACCGGCTGTACGGCAAAATCATAGCGTCGAGGTTCCGCCTCGCAGGCAGCGGTCAATAATAGCAGCAACAGTAGCAGCACAGGCCGCAGACGAGTCGTCCATGACCTAGGCATTCTGCGGCTCCTGTGTCGGCAGGTAGGAGTGCAGCGACACATTAGGGAAGACCCGGCGCACACCGCTGGGCTCCGGGGCATGGGCGAAGCGATCCCTCAGGCTGTAGGGGTGCTGACGGTGAGACGTATGGATGTAGCCGGCAAAGTGTTCATGAGACATGTCCAGCATCCACTGACGCCCGCGTCGGCTGCCGTTTTGCCACCACTCGTCAATCAGGGTTTGCAGCTCGGTGGGAATCGCATGATCCGGATCGGTGTCGTCCAGGTCGCGCAAAGGGACCCAAGCTCTCTTCGCCTCTTCGTGCATCTGGTGCAGGGCGTAGATGGCCAGCTCCTTTCGTGTGGCCCGGCGTTCGATCTCGAGCACGTCCCGGCCATCCACACGAATGTCGAGCCCTCTGGCCTGCGCTTCCGCCTGGGCCCGGCGAATCGTCTCTCCATTGGCCCCCAGCCCAGCACGGCGACGCACGATCAGCTCCTCATGGTTGGCAAAACCCAGATCGAGATTGGGGTTCTCATAGCCACCGCCGATATCGGCGTGTACACCTGGAAGCGCAATCTCGGCGAAGTTGCCGGGGTGGTTGCCCTGGGCATCGGCAATGCTGTTGAGCGGGAAGTTGCGGCGGATCTCGTGATGAGCGGTGAGCTGCACCACGCGGGCGGCACTTCCCGAGGCGATGTAAAGGTCGAAATCGAGGTTACTGTCGGTACCAGGCCGGTAGAAGCTGCCCACGGTATCGAACAGCCCGACGAAGCGAACCTGCGGGAAAGGTATGGGCCTGGGCGGAAAGGCCAGAATGCGGCGCAGCGGTGGTTGATACATTGACCTGACGAGGCGAAAGTCCGGTACCAGTAGAGTTTCCGGCCAGCGATGGATCAAATTGACGAAGTGCCTGGCCAGAGCCGCACCGCGGCTGAAGCCAAATACATCGAAGGTGACCAGCGAATCGCGGGGGTTGGCCTCCAGGATCTGGCGGACCTCGGTCAGCGCCTGTTCGATACGCGCATGGCCACCCTCCGGCCCGACCCCGGTGCCCATGCCGATGGCGTTCTCGGGAGCCACGAAGCCATCTTCGCTCTCCCGACCGGCAATTGTGCCCACACCTTGGATATAGACAGGGTAATAGCCGTTAGCCGCATCGTTCGGATACAAGTCATGCAGCTTGGCCACATTGGTGATATCGCGGTCGGGCAGTTGCCGGTCGTTGTGCATGTTGTTGCCGGTGCCATCGAAGAACACACCGATTTGCAGCGTACGTGGTTTCTCCGGGGTATCGGGGATAGGCGGCTCAGGCCGGTACTCTTGGGGTGGTGTCCGGTCATCCGCTGGCCGTGAAGCAGAGCGGGACGACACGGGGCGCTCGGCTTGTCGTAAGCGCTCCTCCTCCCAGGGGTCCAAAGGATCGGGGT
Organism: Billgrantia desiderata; assembly: GCF_900108215.1. NCBI lineage: Bacteria > Pseudomonadati > Pseudomonadota > Gammaproteobacteria > Oceanospirillales > Halomonadaceae > Billgrantia > Billgrantia desiderata. The sequence goes on from NZ_FNVC01000018.1 coordinate 23,698, forward strand.
CGAAGCGTTCGTCCAGCCGGGTTTTCATGGCATCCTTTTCCTTTTTCAGGCTCCACGCTGCGCGTGGAGCTTTTTGTAATAGCGCGTCCAAGCAAGTTGGCCCAGCGCCGGAGAGGCGCCATATAGCTTATCGATTTGAGCAAGCAGCGAAATGGCACATTTCCTACAAAGGCCGTATGCAATCTCTGACAATTAGGCTAGGTATTGCACTCTGTTCGCTTTGCTGTAGTTCCCATCAGGCAATACGTGCGTGCCAGTGCCACTACACATTTGCCTCAACCAGCTTCATACCGAAGCGATTGTTTCTACCCACGCGGCCCATGCGGGCCGCGACGAAGAGGCCGGGTTCCAGGCGCGGGAGGACTTCCAGTTTCTATCCGAGCGGTCCGCGCGGGCCGCGACAAGAGGTGGCCATGGTATCTGGTCACCGAGACTGGTTTCTATCCGCGCGGCCTGTGCGGGCCGCGACCTCCATAGCGTCGAGTGTTCCGAGTTCGTTTCTATCCGCGCGACCCGTGCGAGCCGCGACTTGCCTTCCTCGATCATGCCCTGGATGGAGCGCTGGTTTCTATCCGCGCGGCCCGTACGAGCCGCGACGAACCAAGTCTTCGGGCGGCCGATGGTGCCATCGGGGTTTCTATCCGCGCGACCCAGACGGACAGCGACCAGCACCGCCTTCACACCTTCGACGGAGTAGCCCCGGTTTCTATCCGCGCGACCCGTGCGAGCCGCGACCAACGCGGCGGCCGTAGCCCTTGGCCAGGTAGTCGTTTCTATCCGCGCGGCCTGTGCGAGCCGCAACGCCCGGTGATCGAACGGTGCTAGTCCTCGAGGTGATGTTTCTATCCGCACGGCCCGTGCGAGCCGCGACGTGCCAGCGCCGCATCCTTCGGCGGGGTGGCCTTGTTTCTATTCGCGCGGCCCGTGCGAGCCGCGACG
>NZ_FNVC01000018.1:24646-25605 GCF_900108215.1 Billgrantia desiderata
CGGCCCGTGCGAGCCGCGACGTGCCAGCGCCGCATCCTTCGGCGGGGTGGCCTTGTTTCTATTCGCGCGGCCCGTGCGAGCCGCGACGGGCGCGGTCCAGCGCATCGCCCCGAGGCAGGTAGTTTCTATCCGCGCGACCCGTGCGGGCCGCGACCTGGTCTCCGGCCCGTGCAGGCAGACCAGAGCGGCGTTTCTATCCGCGCAACCCGTGCGGGCCGCGACGTCACCAAGCGTTATGACGACGCCGTGAAGTTCTTGTTTCTATCCGCGCGACCCATGCGGGCCGCGACGACAACCTGATGATGCAGGATCTGGTCGTGCGGGTGTTTCTATCCGCACGACCCGTGCGAGCCGCGACCGGCAAGCTCGCCGAGATCGTGCAGCAGTACGTCAAGTTTCTATCCGCGCGACCCGTGCGGGCCGCGACAACGGCTCAAGCTCGAGCCCACCCCCGCTAACCTGTTTCTATCCGCGCGACCCAGACGGACAGCGACCAGCACCGCCTTAACACCTTCGACGGAGTAGCCCTGGTTGCTATCCGTGCGGGCCGCGACCCTCTTCTATCACCCGCGGCTGGTACACCGCCAAGATTTCTATCCGCGCGGCCCGTGCGAGCCGCGACGCAGTGCCACGGCCCGGCCCTTGTGGGCGTTGATGTTTCTATCCGCGCGGCCCGTGCGAGCCGCGACGACGGTCAATTACGACGGCCTGGTGCTGCTCCAGTTTCTATCCGCGCGGCCCGTGCGAGCCGCGACATCGACATGTGCGGGTGGATCTGCCGCCGACCCGTGTTTCTATCCGCGCGGCCCGTGCGGGCCGCGACCTGTCCAATGTGGCCAAGGGCGGCACCGCGACCCTGTTTCTATCCGCACGGCCCGTGCGGGCCGCGACCCCACCATGCGCACGCCGTTTGCACGCGCCCATTGGTTTCTATCCGCGCGGCCCGTGCGGGCCGCGAC
>NZ_FNVC01000018.1:28026-99981 GCF_900108215.1 Billgrantia desiderata
GAAGACCTAGTTTCTATCCGCGCGGCCCGTGCGGGCCGCGACCGCCAGAAACTAGACGATATTATCGCGCGACACGGCGTTTCTATCCGCGCGGCCCGTGCGGGCCGCGACCGGGGACGCGAACGACGAGGGCCGCCAGGCTGATGTTTCTATCCGCGCGGCCCGTGCGGGCCGCGACGCGGCCGCGCGTTTTTCGTTTGTACGTCTGCGAGTTTCTATCCGCGCGGCCCGTGCGGGCCGCGACTAGAACTCGCCGCGACGGCCCCTGCAGCGGGCGAAGTTTCTATCCGCGCGGCCCGTGCGGGCCGCGACATGATGGTGGTCCTGTTTTGGTAGTTGACATGGCGTTTCTATCCGCGCGGCCCGTGCGGGCCGCGACGCGAAATTGCTTGGTGAAATAAAGGCAATTGAGGTTTCTATCCGCGCGGCCCGTGCGGGCCGCGACTGGTCACGGATATGCCCACATGTCGCTTGATGTAGTTTCTATCCGCGCGGCCCGTGCGGGCCGCGACCCGGGCTATTTGCTCCAGCGGATGCAGGATGTGCAGGTTTCTATCCGCGCGGCCCGTGCGGGCCGCGACATCTAGTATTTTCTCCGCCCTGCCCCCTAGGTTCGTTTCTATCCGCGCGGCCCGTGCGGGCCGCGACTGTTCCCTTATAACGCTTTGATGGAGCAGGTGAAATGCCTATAGTTCTGCGAAATAGGACGCTGCAGCAGGAAATACTGCCTGGCTTTGATGGCCAGGCATAATAAAAGTAGAAAAATCAAATTGTTAAAGAGCCGCGAACCTGCCAGGAAAACCCATGACACTTATGGTTCGCAGAACAGGTGGGAAACTAGAAAACGAGGGGACCATTCATATCCAAGGCAGGCTTTGCGCCAATGTGCTCAATACGGTTCTTCCAGTTCTTTCCCAGGAAGTAGAAGCGCAAGCTATCCACTTCATCATCGATCAGATCGATTAGCCGCTGTCGAAGGCGAACCCATTGATCAGGATCGACCTCTATCTCGAACACAGAGAATTGCACTCGCTGCCCGACATCACGGCAAGCCTTGGCAACCCGGCGCAACCTTCCTTCGCCCCCCTCTGATGACGTGCTGACGTCATAGCTGACCAGAACCATCATCGCTGAACTCTCCTAGTCGAGTCACTTCCATAAGAAGGGCGGGTAGGCATCCAGGTCGCCACGCAGATGGCGTGCCAGCAACTGAGCCTGCAATATCGGCAGCATGCCAATCGGAGCCTTCTCGCCGATAAAGGCGTGATTAAGTTCTTCACGCTTCCTCTCCTGATAGGCGGTCAGTACCGTCTTGCGCGCATCGTCGGTCAATACCACACCACCGCTTTCAGCAACCGTGAAGTCCTTTTCTCGTAGTTGGCGACGATTGACTAGAGACAGCGCCAATCTATCCCCCAGCAGGGGCCTGAACTCCTCGGCAAGATCGAGTGCCAAGCTGGGCCGGCCAGGGCGATCCCGATGCAGGAATCCTACCGCTGGGTCCAACCCTACGCTTTCTAGCGCCGAACGGCAGTCGTGGGTCAATAACGTATAGAGGAATGACAACAGCGCATTGAGGCGATCACGCGGCGGACGACGGTTGCGGCCAGTGAAGCGGAAGACTTCACCATCGTGGCGAACGAGACTATCGAAGACGCCGAAATAGACCTGCGCGGCTTCACCCTCCAGACCACGTAACCCATTCGTCGTGGGCTCTTGCAATAGATCCCGAGCGATTCGGCTTAGACGGGTGCGCGCCCTTTCCAAATCTTCTCGCTCAGGCGGCTCCAGCTTGCTACCGTAGTCTCGAAGCCCTCTGGCGATTACCGCACGCTGGTTATGCACCTTACCAATCAACAGACCGCGAACGATATCCGCACAACCAACCCCGTCATCGCTGGTGCGATACTGTGCACGCCTCAGCAGCACATTGCCTGACACCGGCCCCTCGATACGTGCAAGAAACTTACCGTTGGGGGTCAGGTGGGTAATGGTGACTCCTTGCTCGGCACAAAAGCCCATCAATGGTGGAGATACCAGCACCCTGCCGAAGCAGACCAGTGATTCGAGCATATGAATGGGAAGTCGTGCCCGCTCCTTGCCCTCGACATCCATGACCACATTGGCTCCATCCTTCTTGAGCCAAGCCCCCTCAGTAGTGATGTAGAGTGTATTGAGCTGGCGGCGCATACGATTCACTCATCCAGAGATTGAATTTGACGCTCCAGCCAGCGGCCTGCCGATCTCTGCTTACCCATGACCTGAGGTTGGCAGGCATCTATCAGCGAGCAGTGGTCGCAGCGCTTTGGCTCGTAGGTAGCGGATGGCGTACGGTTGCTATCGAAGAGGGCACGCGTCTCTGCGATGATTCGCAAGGTCAGTGTCCGAAGCTCTTCGTCGAACGTGACGGTCTTTCTCCTCCGGGTCTTGCCGTAGTACAGCGCGCCCTCCTCGATTCTGAGGCTCAGCATCTCCTCCAGGCACAGCGCCTGGGCACAGAGTTGTACTTCATCGGCTCGATGCGCCTTGGGCCGGCCACGTTTGTATTCTATGGGCCTCACCACGTGAGGTTGCCGGGTTTCGTCGAACTCAACCACATCGGCAACTCCGGTCAATCCCAGCACCTCACTGGCCAGCGGAAGCGCCATCGCGGTATGAATGCCGCGCCGGCGCTCATGGCCCAGGTGGTCGGCCCGCTCATGGAGAATGCGCCCTTCAGCCGTATAGCGGTTCTCCTCCCACTGCTGTTCGAGGTGAATCAGCGCACACTGGCGCGGGCAGAACAACATGTGCTGCAGCGCCGAGAGCGGGATCGGTCGAACGTCATCCTCCATCCCATTCGCCTACAGCTTCTCGTCGACGCTGACACCGGCCGGCAAGGCCTCTGCATCGACAGAGACGCGATAATCGCTGTAATGACGGGCTGGCGTGTTCTCCTCACCTTCGACACGCTCGACTTTTACGCTGTCGAACAGCAGGTGTGCCGGGGCATTACCCATCGGGTTATCGTGCTTGAAGACGATCAGCTTGCGCGCCGACATTTCGCCACGAGCAGCGGAGCGGTCATGCTCGAACATATTGACCAACGCGCGCCACAGCAGCTCGAGATCATCGTTCGAGAAGCCGGTACGCTCAGCGAGCTTGGCCGATATGTAGCCGTGGGCACGATAGAGGCCATAGGGAATGATGTGTTTGCGGCCCATGGTGCGCTCCTTCTCCAGATCGCGCTCATTGGTAACCGCCATTCGGGTGATCGAGACTTCCATCGGCACGACCGGGTCGATAGAGCTGGCAAAAGCCATCTGCACCGGGCCACGCACTTGGCCAGAGTTGACCTCGGTGGTCATTACCGCACCGAAGGTGCGAACATCGAAGAAATTCCGGCACATCCACTCCGTCAGCGCCCGAGCCTTTTCCACCTCTTTGGGCAGCTTCTTGGGCTCGGGTTTAATGTCGAGCGCATCATAGGCCTTCTTATGCTGGTTGTTGAGTACTGATTTCTCCTGCATATAGATGGCGTAGCCGGCTTCTTCTTCCTTCTCCAAGGCGACGTAGTTGCGGATCTTGCGCTTGAGGCAGACGTCTGTCACCAGCCCCTGGTTCGTCTCAGGGTCGAGCCGGGGCAGGTTGCCTGCATCCGGATCCCCGTTGGGGTTGCCGTTGGTGACGTCGAACAGCAGCACGAATTCGTAACGATTGGCGATGGCGGTCATTCCATATCTCCCGGGCTAGCCTCATCAGCATTCTCTTGTTGACGAGTCCATTTCTGTTGATAATAACCAATAGCAAACTTTCCTTGCTCCTGAATAGAAAGATGCTTAGGAAATTCCGCTGGCAGCTTTTTCATTATCTCACCCATTTTTTTCTCAATAGCATAGGCGACATTTTCTCTCTTATCTTTTCGTATCCTAGAGAAATGGTGAACAACACCTCGCGTCAGCATTGGAAACACATTCGCCGGGGTAGCTGAAGCCGCACCATAATAACGGTCACGTATTGTAGCATTGACTTCTTTACCTAGGGCTTCTCGCTGAGCATTCTCCAGTTCAGCAAACAGCCTTCCTAATAAGTAACTGGCATTGGTGCAATGTTGATCGAGACTCACGGGCACCTCCTGATAGTTGAAATTCGAGTTCGCTACGAGTCGTGCATCTCGTGCAAGTACAGCCTTGCAAAGCGCCACGCGCAGGCCAGTAATGCCACCATCGCTGCGAAAGCGCATCACTATGTTGTTCAACAGAGACTGAGGATAGCGACACCCGGTAAGGACGGAGCGCATCATCTCGCCGGCTAGTTGTGGCAGCACATCTTCAGCTTTTGGCCAGTCGCCACGAATGGGGGCTGTCTGCAGAGCAAGCCGCCTCACACCCGGCATCACACCTTTCCAAGGGATAGGCTCCAGCAGCATATCTTTATGATGTTGGGCATAGTGCTGAGCCAGGCGCTCCAGACTATCCACATACCAAAAGCGCACCGATAAGCGAGCAGCGTTAGGGGCAAGACCGAGCACGAAGAACTGGGTATCCGGTTCCAACAACGGATCCAGCTCCTGCAAAGGACGTCCTTGAGAAATATCGGTCAGCAAGGTACCCAGCTTGGCAGCCTCTTGCTCATCACTGGGCGGCTCATTGAGCATGGCGAAAAAGTCCTCGGCCGCCTCAGCATGTGCCGCATCCCTGGCTCTGGCCCAGAACACCACCGTGGCATCGCCGATCTGGAGCCGTTGACGATTATCGGTATCTCCTCTCAGCAAGTAATTCAGCGCCGTTGAGTAGCCAAAGATGGCTGATTTGGAAATCGAGGCGTTTTGATTCTTGCTGTAGCCGTAGGATTCATAAGCATCGCTGTTAAACGAGACGAGCGATGCGCCAGACGACTGTGCATCCCTGACGCCTCGAATTGCAGGGTGGTCGGTACCCAACGGGGCGATCTCACCGGTGATCAAGCATTGTCCCAGCTCCCCTTCACCACTTTCCAGCGCAGCGCCCCATAGCCGTCGTGCTTCATGGTTCTCATGCAAATACTGTCGCTGGCCATCGAGCCGAAATATAATATTGGTATCCAATACTTCTTCGCTGTAGCCAGGAAGACCGATGAGTTGCTCTGGCATCCATTGATCGAGCAGTCTAAGAAAGGCGATCAAATAGGGATCATCACTCTCGCCGAAGAGCGCGCGCTGACGTTCCTTGAATGCGTCATGCTCATCCACCAGTCGCTTACCTTCACCAGCAGAGACACCGAGGGCATACGCAGTCTTGTCCCACAGCGGATAGGCGTGGATTCCCGAGGTACGACGTTTGTCCACAGGCACCTGGCAAGGGCTGGGTCGAGGCTTCTTGCCGGTGGTATCGCGTAGATCGATGATCTGTAGCGGCTTTCCATCCTGGGAAAATACTAGGCAGAAGCTGACTTTCTCACTACTGAAGCCAGGCAGTGGCACTTTATTTTCATCAGCCAGTCGCTGATAGTAATCGTTCAGAGCGGTCAGGATCATGCCAATGCCTCCTCGAAAGGCGGCACCTCGATCACGCCGTCCTGCATCCTGGCGCGAAAGTAACGTGGCATCTTGCCGTTGGCGAAGTCGATGTCATGCAACATGAAGCCGAGATCACGCTCCCCATTTAGCTGTGGATCGACCTGTGGCATGTCAACCTCAGCTTCGATCAACTCAAATGCAGCTGGGAACTCTCGTGTGCCCAGGCATGGCATGTGGAAGCACTGTCCTTGGCGAGCACGGCGATTGAAGATGTCCAGATGCTTGCCGGGCGTATCGCTCTCGTCGGCACGCGAAGTGAACTCGAAGTGAGCCTCAATCACATAGCCCACATCGCGCAAAATGGTGGCAGCACGCTGTTGCCGATTCTGGTCAACGAAATAAGCCACGTCGTCGACACGCCCCGCCTTCATGGCCTTGGTAACGGTCGAGGCAGGCAGCTTTCCCGCGACTTCGTTGCGGCGCAGCGATTCGAATCGGATCGGTTTCAATACATGGATGCGATCCACGCACCAGCGAATCGCCGGCTTCCAATGGATAGCTTCCAGGATGCCTCGCGCTGCGGACGGCGTGATCACATCGTAGGAGAAACGCTCGACTTTCATCTCAGGCCGAGTAAAGCAGGCCCTCTCCCCCCAGATATGCAGACGAACTCCAAATGTCATGATTGCATCCTTTGGCAGATCCGCGCCCCGGCAGGTCGGGGCGACAACAGTAAGTACAACTGATAGGTTTCTATCCACTCCCTCACATAAGCCAGCCCAACCAAATGGGTAGTGCTACCGTTGCTAGGGAGACCAGCAGCCAAGCCCATCTTGTGGGCGCTTCGATCCTAGCGACCGCTGCTCCCCACTCCACCTCCAGTAAAATTCGTCTCCGGCAAATCCTGCACTGGAGAGTGAACTCTCTTGGATCCTGCTGATGGTTGGGGGGCATGGCCTGCTCTCAGCTCAATGTGGCTTAGGATAAGGCTAGTCCCAGTTCGCGAAATTTTCCAATTCCTATCCAGTTGTACTTACCACGTAAGATTTTCAGCCTTCACGAAGGTAGGCTCGCTCCAGTTCAGCCCAAGGCGCTCGTCATAGAGGTCCTTGTTTATCAGCACCATGAATTGCTCCCCGAACTTGTCAGGCTTAACAGCCGAGATGGCGCCAACCCGCTCCAACGCAGCGAAGCCTTGGCGTGGAACCTGTACGGTGTAGGGTTGCAGCTTGCGAGCGATACCACCGACTCCTTCGGCATGCTCTAGATCTCTCAGCGCGGCTCGGGCCTTATCGTCGAAGGGAATGATCACGGCACGCTGGTTGTTCTCGATCATGCGAAACTTCTGCTCGAGGGTTTCGAAGGGAAGTCCATCGAGACGGCCATCCTCAACCAACTTCAAAAGACCATGCCGGTCTAGCCGCTGCGGCCCCTGCTGCCAATACAGTAGGCGGAAGTAGGCCTCTATCGCTGCCAACGACAAAGGGTCATCTCCGTGATGCCTGAGCACTTCGACAGTAGCTTGAGCGAACTGCTTGAGTTCAGGAGGAGGCTCCCACTCTTCATTGACGGTAGAAAAGATCAACACCTCACTGTCGCCAACGGCACGCTTGCCTTCGCGATTACAGCGCCCAGCCGCCTGGGCGATGGAGTCCAGTCCTGCCTCGGCACGCAAGACGCGCGGGAAGTCGACGTCCACCCCTGCTTCTATGAGAGATGTCGAAACTACCCGGCAGGGCCTCCCCTGTTCCAGAACTTGGCGTATCTCGGCCAGTATCTGGCGACGGTGCACAGCGCACACCGAGGTGGTGAGATGATAGGCACCAGGCTGCTGGGCTATCGACTCGTACAGAGCCCGGGCGTGACGACGGTTATTGACGATGCATAGCACCTGATCGGTCGCGAGCAGTTGATCGCGAAGCTCCTCATCCGTCATGGGGCCAACATGACGCACTTGGACACGCTCCAGTTGCCGATAGAGCTTTTCAGGCTCTGGGGCAAGCTCCCTCAGGTTTCGCAAACCACCTTTGAAACTACTTTCAGAATCGTCGGTTTCGACCAGGGCCGGCTGAGTCGCCGTACACAGCACGACGCTGGTGCGATAGTTCAGCGCTAGTTCGTCCAGTGCCGTCACGCTGGGCCGCAGCAGCGGCAAGGGCGTGGTTTGGGCTTCATCCAGGATCACCACGCTGTTAGCAATGTTGTGCAGTTTGCGACAGCGTGAAGTCTTGGCAGCAAAGAGACTTTCAAAGAACTGTACCGCCGTGGTGACGATGATCGGTGCATCCCAGTTTTCGCTGTCGCGGCGCAACTTGTCGATACTTCGCTGGTCGCGCTGATTGTCAGTGTCGAAGGCGCTATGGTGTTCCAACACTGCCGCCTCGCCATGCTGCCCCAAGGCATGACGAAACACCGCAGCGTTCTGCTCGACGATACTGGTGAAGGGAATCACATAGATCACCCGATCCATGCCGTGGGCGATGGCATGATCGAGAGCGAAAGCCAGCGAGGCCAGCGTCTTGCCTCCACCGGTAGGTACTGTCAGCGAGAATCTACCTGGCGTGAGTTCGGCTTGGGAACGTACATGGGAGAGGATTTCTCCTCGCAAGCGATTGACGAAGTTGTCCGGCTTACTCGCCTGCAGGGTCTCTAGGTGCTCATCCAGCGACGCACGCAAAGCCTTGAGGGCTGGACCACCACCCCGTTCGCGGGGCAAACCGCTATCATGCTGAGCATAGAAGGTCTCGGTATCAATGAAATCGGCATCAACTAGGCAGGAAAAGAGCATCCGTGCAAGGAAGGCTGCCTGAAAAAACTTGCGGTCGCGTAGGGAAGTAAAATCCGCTGGTAGAGGTAACGTATCGGGGAGCGTAATTTCTTGCTGCCACAACGGGTCGAGAGGGGGCAAGTCTGCTTCTAAGCGGTTCTTCAGCGGCGTACGTTCGCCGCTATCCCGTCCATTGGCCAGTCCAGCATGATGGCCAGCAATTAGATAGGCCAATAGATGGCCAAGCTGCGGATATTTCTCGATGGCGACATGGGCGCCTGCCGTGGAGTGGTCAACGCGCTCCGGCGAACCTTCCAGACGCCGCTGGAAAGGCACAGTGTACTTGCCAAGGTCGTGCAGCAAGCCTATTGCCTCGCCCCATGGCGAGGCGCCAAACCGGCTCGCTCGCTGAGCTGCCAGTTGACCCACTGCGTTCAGATGCCCTGCTAATGGCTGCCAATGAGCTCTGTCGGCATCCTCAATGGAGTGCGCATAAAACATGCGTTCCCTGCCTGTCGTATTTTTCTAGTCCTTTTAGACAAGCATCTATCGTAACTTTTCGCTACAAGAAATTATCCATGGATTGAGCCAAGTCATGCGTTGTCTCAAACCACCTCCGCCACTTCCTCGAACGCCAGCCTCGGCCCCCTTGGGCGCTGGCTTTGTGGCTCCCCCACGCCGAGGTTGACCAAAAAGTTGCTCTTGTAGCGGCCGTCGGGGAAGAACTCTTCGTCGATCATGTCGTGGTCGAAGCCGCTCATGGGGCCGACGTCGAGCCCCAGCATGCGGGCAGCCACGATGAGGTAGGCGCCCTGCAGGGTGCCATTGCGGCAGGCGGTGTCGCTGGCCTTGTCGGGGTTCTCGGCGAAGCGCTCACGGGCGTTGGGGGAGCTGGGGAACAGCGTGGGCATGTGTTCGTAGAAGCGGGTGTCGATGGCCACGATCACCGTCACCGGGGCTTCGTGGGCCTTGTCGCGGTTGCCTTCGGAGAGCGCCGGGATCAGACGCGACTTGCCCTCGTCGCTCACTACGAAGACGTAGCGCGCCGGCTGGCAGTTCATCGAGGTGGGGCCCCACTTGAGCAGGTCGTAGAGCTCACGCAGGGTAGCCTCTTCGATGGGCTCCGGCCGAAAACCGTAGTGGGTGCGCGCTTTACGAAACACGGTGTCCAGCGCGGTGTCGTCGAGGGGCTGACGAGGCATGAAGCTCTCCAGGTCGCGGTATGCTTGTTTCACTTTACGCGCTCGTTACCGGCCGGTCACGACCGGTTGTGCGAAGCGTTACCCATTCAGCCAGACGATCCCTGCATTGAGGTAGCCCGCAAAGCTGACCCAGGCCAGGTAAGGCACCAGTAGCCAGGCAGCCAGTGACGAAATGCGAGCAAAGCGACGAATCGTCAGCAGCAGCAGTCCCCATAGCAGCACGAGATCGAGCAGGGCGACGACCATCAGGTTCATGCCGAAAAACAGCAGCGACCATAGCCCGTTGACTGCCAACTGGGCGACGAAGGGCCACAGCACCGTGACCCGTTGCTCGGGGGGAACGCGTAGCGTAACCCGCCAGGCGGCGATCACCATCAGCAGGTAGAGTATCGGCCAGACCACCGAGAAGACCCAGCCGGGTGGTGTGAGCGGCGGCTTTTCGAGCTCGGCATACCAGCCGCCAGGCGAGGTAAAAGCTCCAATCATGGCCACAAGAGCGACCAACAACAGCCAGCCGAGAAAGATCATCAACGAGTGACGGGGGGCGACGGAAGGGACTGTCATGCGCAACTCCTTTGCGGCTCGGTGTCGCCAGTGTGGGTCGAGGCCCAGGCGAATGCTACTTTATAAGCACAGCCCAACGCCTTACAAAAGGAAACTCTCATGCCTCGCTGCCGCTTGCTGTCATTTGCATGCGCCCTCCTGATGTTTGTCTCTCCCTTGGCCCTTGCCCAGCAGCCCACCCAGGAGTACCAGGCCTACGAGGACGCCCTGGCCCGGGGCGAGCGCCACGCCAACGTATGGCAGTACGGCTGGGCGGGGGTGTACGCCTCCACGCTGGCCGTCAACGTCTATCAGGCCAGCGAGTCGGACAGCCGCGACACCCGCTACGACGCCAGGGTGGGCGCGGTGAAGTCGGCCCTGGCGCTGGCCGGCACGCTGATGGACCGTCAGCCGCACCCGGCAGCCCGCCGACAGTTGCGCGAGGGAGATGGCGATATCGAGAGCGCGCGCCGGCTGCTGCACGAGGTGGCCGCGGAGGAGCGCCAGCGCCGCAGCCTGGAAGCACGCCTCGGCTCGCTGCTGGTGAATACGGCCTCGGGCCTGCTGATCGGCGTGGGCGACGGTCGCGGCCGCGACGGGGCGATCAATTTCGCCACCGGCATGCTGGTCAGCGAGCTGCAACTGCAGACCCAGCCGCGCCAGGCCACGGCGGCGATCAATCGCTTCCAGCCGGCGCGGGTCTCGTTCGGCGACATGCACCTGGAAGGCGAATACGCTCTGCTGCTGATGCCCAATCAGTTAGGGGTGGCGCTGCGCTATTGAGCCCTTGATGAAACGTGTTGGTTAGAGCCAAGAGCCCAGGCTGCCGAGTCTGGGCTCTTATTGGGCTCAGCTATGTTATGATATAACATCTCTAAAATGACACTTGGCCTGTTCCATGCTCGATACGCTGCTCTGGTGGCTGACGTCACCCTTCGACTATGCCTTCATGCGCCGTGCTCTGGTGGCTGCCCTGGCGCTGTCGCTCAGCGCACCGATTCTCGGCGTGTTTCTCACCTTGCGCGGCATGAGCCTGATGGGCGAGGCACTGTCCCATGCCATTCTGCCGGGTGTGGCCGTTGCCTTCATGCTGGCCGGCTTCTCCCTGCCGCTGATGATGACCGGCGGCGTGCTGGCCGGGCTGGTTACCGTGGCCCTGGCCGGCGGGGTGACGCAGTTCAGCGGGCTCAAGGAGGACGCGGCCATGGCCAGCCTGTTCCTGGTGGCCATGGCCGCGGGCGTGCTGATCGTCAGCTTGTCGGGGAACGCGCTGGACCTGGGCCATGTGCTGTTCGGCACCGTACTCACGGTGGACAGCAGAACGCTGATGCTGGTGGCGGTGGCCAGCAGTGCGATAGTGCTCGGTGTGGCCATCGCCTTTCGTGCCCTGGTGATGGAGTGCCTGGACCCGCAGTTCCTGACGCTCCAGGGGCGCCACGCCGGCTGGACCCATGCCCTGTTCATGATGATGGTGGTGCTCAGCCTGGTGGTGAGCTTCCAGACCCTGGGCACCTTGATGGCAGCCGGCCTGATGCTGCTGCCTGCCGCCGCCGCACGCTACTGGAGCCAGCGCCTCGAGGGGATGATCGCCATCGCCGTGGGGCTTGCGCTGATTTCCAGCGTGGTGGGGCTGCTCGTTTCCTATCACGCCGGATTGCCCTCCGGCCCCGCCATTATTCTGCTGGCGGGGCTGGGCTATGGCGCTTCCGTGCTGCTGGGAACCCATAGAGGGCTGTTGCTGCCTTATGTCCGGGCAAAGTCTGCTGTGGCACCCGGCCATGCCAAACTGCGACAATGACGGTTCCCTTTTGCAACGAATGCGGGATACTGCCGCCCTTGGCCTGGCCAATGTTCATCCCCACATGGGGGTATGGCGTTATTCAGCACTGCACTTTACCAACCATTTTGTTATGTTATATCTTAATCTGTTTCGCGAGGGTCACCGCATGGTACACCGCACGCACCGCCATCGCCCCGAGGGGCCGTGTCATTTCTCGCTGATGTCACTTTCCGCCACGCGCCGCCTGCTGCTGGCTGCCGCGCCGCTGGGCGTGCTGTGGCTGGCCGTTTCCTGGGCGGCAGGGTGGTGGGGCTGATGCCAGTGGAGCAGAGCTCACGTCTGGAGCTGCGCGACCTGCAGCTGGCCCAGGCCAACCGTACCGTGCTCGAGCACGTGAACGGCCGCTTCCGCGATGGCGCCATCACTGCCCTGGTGGGAGCCAACGGTGCGGGCAAGAGCACGTTGATCCAGGGCATCATGGGCATGCTGCGTCCGGTGGCGGGCAAGGTGGTGTGCGCGGTACCCAAAGAGCGCCGCGCCTGGCTGCCCCAGCAGCTGGCACTCGATCTCACCTTTCCCATGAGCGTGGAAGAGCTGGTGATGACCGGCAGCTGGCCGAGCCACGGCGCCCTCACCGGCTACTGTGCCCGTCACTATCGCCGTGGGCGTGAGGTGATGGCGCGGCTGGGCATCTCGCACCTGGCTCATCGCCCCTTGGGCGAGCTCTCCGGTGGCCAGCGCCAGCGCGCACTGATCGGGCGCACCCTGATGCAGGAAGCGGAGCTGCTGCTGCTCGACGAGCCGTTCGCCAACGTCGATGTGGAAACCGTCGAGGTGCTGATGACGGTGCTGCAGCAGATGGCCGCCGATGGCGCCACCATCATCGTGGTGCTGCACGACATGGAGCAGCTCGCACGCCTGGCCGACGAGGTGGTGGTACTGAACCACGGCCACGCCCAGTGGACCACGGCCCGGGAGATCGTCCACAGCCGCCCCACCGCTGCCGAATCGGCGCGCCTCGCCCTTGGCATCCCGGGGGTGGGGGCATGATCGAACTGCTTCACGAGTGGCTGATTGCGCCCTTCGATTACGGCTTCATGCGGCGCGCCGCGGTGGCCGGCCTGGCCCTCTCGCTGGCGGCACCGCCCATGGGCGTGTTCCTGATGCTGCGCGGCATGAGCCTGATCGGCGATGCCATGGCCCATGCCATTCTGCCCGGCGTAGCGCTGGGCTTTCTGCTTGCCGGCTTCTCGCTGCCGGCCATGAGCCTGGGCGGCGTGCTCTCGGGGCTGCTGGTGGCGATGCTGGCGGGCAGCGTGTCGCAGATGACCGGCCATCGGGAAGACTCGGCCATGGCCAGCTTCTTTCTGATCTCGCTGGCGGCGGGGGTGATGCTGGTCTCGCTGGGGGGTAGCAGCGTCGATCTCACCCACGTGCTGTTCGGCTCGATTCTGGCGGTGAACACCACCGCGCTGCTGCTGATCGCGGCAATCAGCAGCGTGATCGTCTTGACCCTGGCGCTGATCTTCCGTGCCCTGGTGGTGGAGTGTCTCGATCCGCTGTTCCTGCGCGGCCAGGGCATGCAGGGCGGGCTGGTACATGGCGTCTTCCTCGGTCTGGTGGTGCTCAACCTCACCGCCGGCTTCCAGACCCTGGGCACGCTGATGGCGGTGGGTCTGATGATGCTGCCGGCCACCACTGCGCGCTTCTGGAGCAAGCGCCTGGAAGGGCTGATCGGTATCGCCGTGCTGTTGGCCTTGGTGGCCAGCACCGGCGGACTGCTGCTGTCGTATCACCTCAGTATTCCTTCCGGTCCGGCGATCATTCTGCTGGCCGGGGTGGGCTATGCACTCTCGGCTCTGTTCGGCCGTCATCACAGCCTGCTGGCCAAGCTGCGCCGGCACGCCACGCCACTCGGCTCACCCGAGCCGCACTGACCCTAGACGAAAAACACCAAGCTACGAGGAGGCTTACCATGCGACACGCCACACCTGCGGCCCTGATCCTGGGCACTTCGGCCATGCTGGCGCTGCCGGCCGCCATCGCCGCCGAACGTATTCAGGTCGTCACCAGCTTCAGTATTCTGGCCGACATGGTGCAGAACGTGGGCGGCGAGCATGTGGAGGTCATTTCGCTGGTCGGCCCCGACAGCGACGCCCATGTCTACTCCCCCACGCCGCGCGACGCCCGTGCCCTGGCCGATGCCGATCTGGTGGTGTTCAACGGCCTGCTGTTCGAAGGCTGGATGGAGCGGCTGATCGACTCCAGCGACTACAGCGGCCCGCTGGTGACCACCACCGACGGCATCGACAGGCTGGACTATCACGGTCATGACCATGAGGAAGCGCATGGCCATGACCACGATCATGACAATGGCCACGAGCACGAGCATGATGACCACGGCCATGATGACCATGGCCACGACCACGACCACGACCACGATCATGACGACCACGGCCATGATGACCATGGCCACGGGCACGATCATGCGCATGGCGATTACGACCCGCACGCCTGGCAGGATCTGGCCATGGGCAAGGTGTACGTGGGCAACATCCGCGACGGCCTGATCGAGGCGGACCCGGACAACGAAGCCGCCTATCGCGAGAATGCCGAGCGTTACATCAACGAGCTGGCGGCCACCGACGCCGAAATCCGCGAGCTGCTGGGCGAGATTCCATCTTCCACCAGCGTGATCACCGGGCATGACTCCTTCGGCTACTTCTCAAACGCTTACGGCATTCGCTTCCTCTCGCCGGTGGGGCTCTCCACCGAGGCCGAGCCCAGCGCCGCCGACATGGCCAGACTGATCGACGTGATTCGCGAGCAGGACGTGCGCGCTCTGTTCCACGAGAACATGACCAGCCCGGCGGTGATCAATCAGCTCGCCGAGGAAACCGGCCTGCCCATTGCCGGCACGCTCTATGCCGATGCGCTGGCAGCAGAAGGCGAGGCCAGCACCTATCTGGGCATGATGCGTCACAACGCCCAGGTGCTGCACGACGCCCTGGCCGAGCCGGGTCACGACGATCACGGTCATGACCACGGGCACAGCCATGACCATGGCGATAACGGCCACGACCATAGCCACTGAGGTAAACCCCAGTACTGTCCACAGGGGGGCGCCGACGGCGCCCCTTTTTTCGTCTCTCGCTCCCGCCTTCCTTCACACCTCTCTGGCTTTCATTCGATCCAGTACCGCAAGACACCCGATTGGCACGTTCTGTCTCCTCACCCCTAGACCAAAGTCTTAATCCTCTCATTTACCTCACACAGATGGCACGAATTGCAAAAAGTGTGGCTCGATGCGTAAACCCAGCGAATCACTTTCCTCCTACCATGATCCAGCGTGCCTGGGAGCGAGTAACCGCTTTTGAGCCAACTCACACCCTTTGCACAAAGGTTCACCAAATTATGCACAGGCTTATCCACAACCCGTCGTAACGACCCAACGCCTCTCACAACAACCACAAGGGCAGACAATGACAACGACACGCCGCTTCACCCTGGGAGCGCTTGCCGCCTCCATCATGCTCGCCGGCCAGACAGCACACGCCGAGATTACCGACAACGAGATCCGCATCGGCTACCTGGCCGACATGTCGGGCCCCTATCGCGACCCCATCGGCCCCTTGGGGCTGGATGCCATCCAGATGGCCATTGAGGATGTCGGCGGCAGCGTTGCCGGCGCCAACATCGTGGTCTTCAGCGCCGACGACCGTAACAGTCCCGACGTGGGCTCGAGCATCGTTCGCGAGTGGATCGACGAGCGCAACGTCGACATGGTCACCGGCCTGGTGGCCTCTTCCGTCACCCTGGCCGCCGTTCGGCTGCTGGAGGAAGAGAATCGCCTGGGCCTGGTCAACGGCGCCGTCTCTTCCGGCGTCACCAACGAGAGCTGTTCGCCCAACCACATCCACTGGGTCTACGACACCTGGGCCATGTCCAACGGCACCGCCAAGGCGATCACTCAGGAAGGCCACCACAACTGGTACCTGCTCAGCGCCGATTATTCCTTCGGCCACGCGCTGGAAGGCGACGTCGAGCGAGTGGTGCTGGAGAATGGCGGCACCATCGTGGGCAAGGCGCGCCACCCCTTCCCCAGCAACGATTTCTCCTCGTTCCTGCTGCAGGCCCAGGCCTCCGGTGCCGACGTGATCGCCCTCAACAACGCCGGTTCCGACACCATCAACGCCATCACCACGGCTGGCGAATTCGGCATCACCCAGGCAGGTCAGGTGCTGGCAGGCATGGTGCTGTTCAGCACCGACGTGCGCAGCATCGGCCTCGATGCCGCCCAGGGGCTGCAGTTCACCAAGGCCTGGTATTACGACCTCAACGACGAAACCCGCGCCTGGGCCGAGCGTTTCCGCGAGCGTACCGGCAGCATGCCGACCATGGTTCACGCGGGGCTCTACTCCAGCACGCTGCACTACCTGCAGGCCATCGACGCCATCGGCACCGACGAGGCTCAGGCCGTTCGCCAACAGATGGCGGATACGCCAATCAACGACATCTTCGCCACCGGCGGTTACATCCGCGAGGACGGGCGTATGGTGCATGACATGTATCTGGTGGAAGTGAAGACACCGGAAGAGTCCCAGAACGAGGACGACCTGTTCCGCGTGGTGCGCACCATTCCGGCCGAAGAGGCTTTCCGTCCGCTATCGGAGAGCCAGTGCCGACTGGTCGCCAACGGTGCCTGAGCCAGGAGGACCATGCCATGAACCATGTGCCCCCCACCGCACCGGCAACGGTCAATGCCTCTTTGCTGTGGGTGCTCTGCCCCGACGAGCCGGGCCTGCCTGCGGCTGAATCTGCAGACAGGCAGACGGGCCGCGAGGCAAGCACCCGCCGCCTAGCAGGGAAGCGCGGCCATGCCCCCATCGTCACGGCGGGGGCGACACGCCAGCGACAGCGTGGCATTGCGGCCAACAATGACTGAGAGGTCCAGGTAATGATGAACCAGACAGCATCCACACCCAGCAGAATTCAGCAGAACACCATCGGCGCCGCGCTGAGTCGCAGCGCACGCAAGCACGGCGACAAGCTGGCGCTGGCCTTCGAGAGCCGGCGCTGGAGTTACGCCGAGCTGAATCGGGCGGTGAACCGGGTCGCCAACCGCCTGCTGGCATCGGGCCTGGCGCCGGGCGACCGCCTGGCCGCCTACGGCAAGAACTCCGATGCCTACGTGATCGCCTGGCTGGCCGCCACCCGCGCCGGCCTGGTGCACGTGCCGATCAACTTCGCGCTGAGCGCCGATGAGCTGCGCTACATTCTCGAGCAATCCGGCGCGAGTGCGCTGCTCAGCGACCTGAGCCTGGCCGACAACGTGGCCAGGGCGAGCGAAGGGCTCGGCCTTTCGCTTTCCGGTACCCTGCACGCCGAGGGCGAGACGGGCTTCGACGTGCTGCAGGTAGCCCTCGACAAGGAGAGCGGCGACGCTAGCGAGCCGGATGTCGCGATCGACAGCGCCAGCCTGGCCCAACTGCTCTACACCTCGGGCACCACGGCGGCACCCAAGGCGGCGATGATGACTCACCAGGCGCTGCTCGCCGAGTACATGGCCTGCATGGTGGAGCTCGACATCAAGGGCGACGAGCCGATGCTGGCCGCCCTGCCGCTCTATCACTCGGCGCAGATGCACGTGTTCCTGATGCCGGCGCTGCTGCTCGGCGCCCCGGTGCACCTGCGCATGGCGCCGCTGCCCGACGACTGCCTGGCGCAGATCGCCGGCGAAGGCATCGCTTCGTTCTTCGCCCCGCCTACAGTGTGGATCAGCCTGCTGCGTCATCCCGGCTTCGACAAATTCGATCTCACGACGCTGAAGAAGGCCTACTACGGCGCCTCGATCATGCCGGTGCCGGTGCTCGAGGAGTTGCAGCAGCGCCTGCCCGGAGTAGGGCTCTACAACTGTTACGGCCAGAGCGAGATCGCCCCGCTGGCCACCGTGCTTCGCCCCGAGGAGCACGCCGAGCGCCCGGCATCCGCGGGCCGCCCCATCCTCACCGTGGAAACGCGCGTGGTCGACCTGGAGATGAACGACGTGCCACCCGGGGAGCACGGCGAGATCGTGCATCGCTCGCCGCAGTTGCTCACCGGCTACTGGGACAAGCCCGAGATGAGCGAGGAAGCCTTCGCCGGTGGCTGGTTCCACTCCGGCGACGTGGGCTACTTCGACGAGGCGGGCTACCTCTACGTCGTCGACCGCATTAAGGACGTGATCAACACCGGCGGCGTGGTGGTGGCCAGCCGCGAGGTGGAAGAGGGGCTGTTCAAGCACCCTGCCGTCTCCGAGGTCGCCGTGATCGGCCTGCCCGACGCCAAGTGGATCGAGGCGATCACTGCCGTGGTGGTGCCCAAGGAGGGCATGGCGGTCAGCGAAGAGGAGCTGATCGCCCACGCCAAGGCCCACATGGCGCCCTACAAGGTGCCCAAGCGCATCCTCTTTGCCGAGGCCCTGCCCAAGAGCACCGCCGGCAAGATTCTCAAACGCCACCTGCGCAAGGAGCTCGGCTGACCCATGAGCGCACCGCAAGACGACCTGACGCCATTGTTCCACGACACCATCCGCCGCTTCCTCGAGCAGGAAGTGGCGCCCCACTACGAAGCGTGGGAAGAAGCCGGCGAGATGCCGCGCTCGCTGTGGCAGCAGCTCGGCGAAGCCGGCCTGCTGGGCATCGACCTGCCGGAGGCGCTGGGCGGCAGCGGCGCCGACTTCGCCATCGTTCAGCTGGCGCTGGAGGAGATCTCGCGGCAGGGCTTCGGCGGGCTGGCCAGCGCCTATAACATCCACGCCAACATCGTCATGCCCTACCTGCTGCACATCGGCACGCCGGCCCAGCGCGAGCGCTGGCTGCCGGCCATGGCCAGCGGCGAGACCATCGGTGCCATCGCCATGACCGAGCCCGGGGCGGGCAGCGATCTGGCGGCGATGAAGACCCGCGCCAGCCGCACCGAATCGGGCTGGCGGCTCGACGGCAGCAAGCTGTTCATCACCAACGGCCAGCTGGCCGACCTGGTGATCGTCTGCGCCAAGACCGATCCATCCGCCGGCGCCCGCGGCGTCTCGCTGTTCCTGGTCGACACTACGCTTGCCGGCTTCTCCCGCGGCCAGCCGATCAAGAAGATCGGCCAGCACGCCAGCGACACCGCCGAGCTGTTCTTCGACGACCTGCGTCTGCCGGAAGAGGCCCTGCTCGGCGAGGCGGGCGCCGGCTTCGCCTATCTGATGCAGGAGCTGCCCCGCGAGCGCCTCGGCGTGGCGGCTCAGGCCTTGGGCGCCATGGAGGGGGCGCTGGCGCTGACCCTCGACTACGTGCGCGAGCGCCGCGCCTTCGGTCGCGCCGTGGGCGAGTTCCAGAACACCCGCTTCACCCTGGCCGAGGTGCGCGCCCAGATCGACATGGGCCGCGCCTACTTCGAGCAGTGCGTGGCCAAGTACCGCCAGGGAGAGATGAACGGCACCGACGCCGCCATCCTCAAGCTCCAGCTCAGCGAGATGCAGTGCCGCACCATCGATGCCTGCCTGCAGCTGTTCGGCGGCTACGGTTATACCCGGGAGTACCCGATTTCACGCTTCTACCTGGATGCCCGCGTGCAGACCCTCTACGCCGGTACCTCGGAAATCATGAAGGAAGTGATCGCCCGTTCGCTGCTCGGCAAGAGCGACGCGGCCTGATCGCTCACAAGATCCAAGACAGGAGAATCTCATGCGGCTCGATTCCGTCGTCATTCTCGGCAGCGCCCGCACCGCCATCGGCAGCTTCGGCGGCAGCCTGGCCGGGCTCGCTCCCCATGAGCTGGGCACCGTCACCGCCCGTGAGGCGCTGGCCCGCGCCGGCGTCGAAGCCGGGGCCATCGACCATGCCGTCTACGGCCACATCATCACCACCGGGCCCCAGGACGCCTACCTGGCGCGCCACATCGCCCTAGATGCCGGCGTGCCCGAGGGCGCGGCGGCGTTCAACGTCAATCGTCTGTGCGGCTCCGGCGTGCAGGCGATTCTCTCCGCTGCCCAGCAGATCGTGCTCGGCGACAGCCGCCTGGCACTGGCCGGCGGCGCCGAGTCGATGAGCCGCGGCGCCTACCTGCTGCCGCCCCAAGCACGCAACGGCCTGCGCATGGGCCACGCCAGCGTCACCGACCTGACCCTGGGCGTGCTCAGCGACCCCTTCGGCAGCGGCCACATGGGCGTGACCGCCGAGAACATCGCCAAGCGCTGCGGGCTCGAGCGCGAGGCCATCGACCGCTTCGCCCTGGAGAGTCACCACAAGGCCGCCCGTGCCATCGCCGAGGGCCGCTTCGAGGAGCAGATCGTGCCGGTCACGGTGCGCGAGGGTAAGAACGAGCGCCAGTTCGCGCGTGACGAGCACGTGCGCGACGGCGTCACGCTCGAGGATCTCGCCCGGCTCAAGCCCGCCTTCGCCAAGGGGGGGGTGGTCACCGCCGGCAACGCCTCGGGCATCAACGACGGTGCCGCCAGCCTGGTGCTGGCCCATGCCGACGAGGCCAGCAGGCGCGGTCTTGCGCCGCGTGCGCGGCTGATCTGTGCCAGCACCGCCGGGGTCGAACCCGGCCTGATGGGCCTGGGGCCGATTCCTGCCGTGCGCCGCTGCCTCGACGAGGCGGGCCTCACCATCGCCGATATCGATGTGATCGAGTCCAACGAGGCCTTCGCCGCCCAGGCCATGGCGGTGGCGCAGGAACTCGACTTCCCCGCCGAGCGACTCAACCCCAACGGCGGTGCCGTGGGGCTGGGGCACCCGGTCGGCGCCACAGGCGCCATTCTGACCATCAAGGCGCTGGCCGAACTGGAGCGCATCGGCGGCCGCTACGGGCTGATCACGCTGTGCATCGGCGGCGGCCAGGGCACCGCGCTGCTCATCGAACGCTGCGCCTGATCGAGGCGCAACCTGCCGCAGAGTGAAAACAAATACAAGGAGACGTAGATGAACACCGTCACGCCGAAGATTCTGCCTGCCACGCCCTCCGCCACCAATCCGCCGCTGCTGATCGGCGAGCTGCTCGACTCTGGCGTGCGCATGGCCGGCGACAACCAGATCGTCTACCGCGACCTGAGCCGCCACGACTACCGACGCTTCCGCGAGCGGGTCCATCAGCTCGCCCACACGCTCAGCGCCCAGGGCATCAAGGCCGGTGACGTAGTAGCGGTGCTCGACTGGGACAGCCATCGCTACCTGGAGGCGTTCTTCGCCATCCCCATGCTGGGTGCAGTGCTGCACACCGTGAACGTGCGTCTGTCGCCGGAGCAGATTCTCTACACCATGGAGCACGCCGAGGACGATTTCGTACTGGTGCATGAGGACTTCGTGCCGCTGCTCGAGCCCTTGGCAACGCGTCTGCCGCGAATCCGCGGCTACCTGCTGTGCCAGGACGCGCCAGCCGAGGTGCAGAGTTCGTTGAACCTGGTGGGCGAATACGAGGCGCTGCTGGCCACACAGCCTAGCCATTACGATTTCCCCACCTTCGACGAGAACGCGGTGGCCACGCTGTTCTACACCACCGGCACCACCGGCAACCCGAAGGGGGTGTTCTTCACTCATCGCCAGTTGGTCCTGCACACCCTGGGCGAGGCCAACGCCTTCCAGACCCCGGGCTTCGAGCTGCTCAACCGCGACAAGGTGTACATGCCGATCACGCCGATGTTCCACGTGCATGCGTGGGGCGTGCCCTACACCGCCACGCTGATGGGTGCCACCCAGGTCTACCCCGGGCGCTACGAGCCGGAAATGCTGGTCAAGCTGCTGGTGGGCGAGAAGGTCGACTTCTCCCACTGCGTGCCGACCCTGCTCAACATGGTGGTCGGCGCCGAGGCGATCGCTTCGGGCAAGGTCGATCTCTCCGGCTGGAAGGTACTGGTGGGCGGCAGCGCCCTGACTCAGCCGCTGGCGCAGAAAGCCTGGGAGCTGGGCATCGATACTCGCAGCGCCTATGGCATGTCCGAAACCTGTCCGCTGCTCACCGCCGACATCCTGCCCCGGGACATCAACGAGGCCGATTTCGCCACCCAACTGCCGTGGCGCTGCAAGGCCGGCGTGCCCGTACCCTTGGTGCATCTCCAGGTGGTCGACGAGAGCGGCACCCCACTGCCCCACGATGGCGAGAGCGTGGGCGAGGTGCGCGTGCGCGCCCCCTGGCTGACCCAGGGCTACTACAAGGAGGAGACCCGCAGCGAGGAGCTGTGGCGCGACGGCTGGCTGCATACCGGCGATGTGGCGGTACTCGACGAGCGCGGTTTCCTGCAGATCTGCGACCGCATCAAGGACGTGATCAAGACCGGCGGTGAGTGGATTTCCTCGCTGGAGCTGGAGAACCTGATCGGCCAGTGCCCGGGTATCACTGAGGTGGCGGTGATCGGCGTACCCGACGAGAAGTGGGGCGAGCGCCCCGCAGCGCTGGCAGTACCCAGCGATCCCAACAGCCCACCCCAGGCGGAGGAGGTCCAGGCCTTCCTGCAGCGCTTCGTCGACGAGGGCCGCCTCAACCGTTGGGCGATTCCGTCGTTCGTTCGCTTCGTCGATGAGATTCCCAAGACCAGCGTGGGCAAGCTCGACAAGAAGCGCATTCGTCAGGAGGTGTGAATACTGTCGTTCAACAGCAGAGCTGGTTACTGTCAGCAACTAGACTGTAAGAAAGTAGACTGCAAAGAAAGTAGATTGCAAAGAAAGTAATAAGAAAGGGCCTGGCTCGCTGCACCGGCGTAACGCTTGCGCAGCAGCCAGGCCGCTCACGAGAGGCCATTCATGTCGAACGTTCAGTATTACGATAACAAACCCTGGATGAGCCATTACCTTGCCGTCCGACCTGCAACCGGTGAAGCCACCGCCAGCCACCACCTTCACGACAGCCTGCCGGCGCTGATCCAGGCGGCCGGGCAGACCTACAGCCAGCAGCTCGCCTTCACCACCTGCATGCCCAACGGCATGAACGGCCGCCTGACCTATGCCGAAGTGGAAGAGATGTCGGATGCCTTCGCCGTCTACCTGCGCGAATCTCTCCAGTTGGAAGCCGGCGCCCGTGTGGCCGTGCAGATGCCCAACTGCCTGACGCTACCGGTGGTGGCCTTCGGCATTCTCAAGGCCGGCTGCATCCTGGTGAACGTCAACCCGCTCTACACCAAGCGGGAAATGGAGCACCAGTTCAACGACAGCGGCGCCCAGGTGCTGGTGATCGTCGACATGTTCGTCGACAAGCTCGAGGCGATCATCGACCGGACGGGGATCAAGCAGGTGGTGGTCACCTCCGTTGCCCAGTGGTTCCCGCCTGTGGTGAAGGGGGTTCTGCAACTGGTGCTCAAGTACTGGAATCGGGTGATTCCCAAGCACCGGCTGGACGTCCACACCATCGACCAGACCCTGGCGAAAGGGCGGCAGGCGAAGGCCGCTAACGGTATCGACACGCGCCAGTACTGGCAGCACCTGACCCGCACGGATACCGCCCTGCTGCAGTACACGGGCGGCACCACCGGGGTCAGCAAGGGCGCCGAGCTGACCCACGGCAACCTGATCAGCAACCTGGAACAGGTCGATTCGGTGGCCGGCGACCACATCGAGCCGGGCAAGGAGTGCATCCTGACGGCGCTGCCGATCTACCACATCTTCGCCTTCACCGTTAACCTGCTGGCCTTCTACCACAAGGGCGCCCACAACGTATTGGTGCCCAGCCCGCGGCCGATCCAGAACTGCCAGCGCGCCTTCGACAACTACGACATCTCCTGGATCTCGGGGGTCAACACGCTCTACAACGCCCTGCTCAACGAGGAGTGGTTCACCGTCTACCCGCCCCGCTCCATGAAGGTGGCATTGGCCGGCGGTACCTCACTGCACAAGTCGGTGGCCGAGCGTTGGCGCAACGTGGTGGGCAGCCCCATTACCGAGGGCTACGGCCTGACGGAAACCTCCCCCGTGATCTGTTTCAACCCCATCGGCAAGGAGCGTACCGACTCCATCGGCATCCCCGCGCCGGAAACCGACGTGCGCATCGTCGATGAGCAGGGCCAGCCGGTAGCGGTGGGTGAGCCGGGCGAGATCATCGTGCGCGGGCCGCAGGTGATGAAGGGCTACTGGAACCGCCCCGAGGAGACCGCCAACGCCCTCGAGGATGGCTGGTTCTACACCGGTGACATCGCCGTGATGAGCGAGGACGGCCACTTCCGCATCGTCGACCGCAAGAAGGACATGATTCTGGTCAGTGGCTTCAACGTCTACCCCAACGAGGTCGAAGACTGCATCGCGCGTATCCCTCAGGTGCAGGAGTCGGCGGTGATCGGAGTCGCCGACGCCCAGACCGGAGAAGCCGTGCATGCCTATGTGGTGCTGCGCGAAGAAGGCATCAGCGAGAAGGATGTCATCGCCCACTGCAAGCAGGAACTGGCCGGCTACAAGGTGCCGAAAAAGGTGGTGTTCTGGGACGAGCTGCCCAAGACCCCCGTCGGCAAGGTACTGCGCAAGGAAGTGCGAGCCGCAGCCACAGGCGGTAGCCCCTCATCGGTCGCGTAGCGGTTTCGACAACAACGACTCAATGACCATTCAATAACAACGAGACGCTGGAGCATAACGAATGCTGAGCCCATTGGAAGAGACCCTGCTCTCCCTCATGATGGTGATCATCATGTTCGGCATGGGGTCGTCGCTGACCTTCAAGGACTTCAGGCTGGCCCTGCGCCACCCGCAGGCCGTCGGTGTGGGGTTCGCCTCCCAGTACATGCTGATGCCGTTGATCGCCTTCACGCTGTCGCGGGTGCTGAACCTGACCCCCGAGCAGACGGTGGGCCTGGTGCTGGTGGGCTGCATGCCGGGCGGCACCACCTCGAACATCTTCGCCTACTTCTCGAAAAGCCTGCTCAGCCTGAGCATCATGATGACCATCTGCTCCACCCTGGCCGGTTTCATCATGGTGCCGCTGCTGATGGAGCTCTACACCCAGGGCATCGACGACGCCTTCCGCATTCCGCCGGATCAGATCGCCCGACTGCTCTTCGTGCTGCTGATTCCCACCCTCATCGGCATGTGGCTGCGGCGCCGGAACTCCAACGTCGGCGCCGTCATCGAGCTGATGGGGGGCATCCTCGGCGCCATCGTCATCCTCTTCCTGGTGGTCACCTGGGTGCCCAGGAACTGGCGTCTGCTGGTGGAGACCGGCTGGGAGGTCTATGCCGCGGTCATTCTGGTGGGCCTGATCGGCTTCGCCTTCGGCTACCTGTTCTCCCGCGCGCTGCGGCTGAACCCGCAGAAGGCCAGGACGGTGTCGCTGGAAACCGGCATCCAGAACGGCCCGCTGGCGGCGCTGATCGTGATCATGACCTTCGCCGACGAAACCCAGCAGCTGATCCTGCTGATGCCGGTGATGTACTCGCTGTTCATCGTCATCAACTCCACCATTGCCACGCTCTTCTACCGCCGCATGACCCGGCATGAGGAGCTGGCACGCGATCAGGCCAAGGTCGAACCGGCCTGACGGCGCGGATTCAGGCGCTCTGGGGCAGCATCGTACTCGCCCGCCGGTAGGCGGCGGGCGAGTTGCCCGTCCAACCCTTGAAGGCACGGCTGAAGCAGGCCAGATCCTGAAAGCCCAGCTCGTCGGCGATGGCCAGCAGCGGCCGCTCGCTACGCGTCAGAGCCTGGATGGCGAAGTCGCGCCGAAACTCGTCCTTCACTGCCTGGAAGTGAGTGCCCTCGGCGGCCAGCCGCCGCGACAGCGTGCGCACCGACATGTGCAGCGCCCGGGCCACGTCATGCACCGAGCCCGAGGTGGCCAGATGACGCGCCAGGTGCTCACGCACCCGATGCGACACCACTCGGTCCTCGAAGGAGACGTAGAACCAGTCGGCCGGCGCCCGGCGCAGGAAGGCGCCCAGGTGCTTCTTGGTCTGGCGGATTGGCTGCTCGAGCAGGGCGGCGTCGAAGTAGATGGCGGTCTGCTCGCGCTCGAAGCTCACCTTGCCCGGATAGAAGTAGAGATAGTCGGCGCTGTGCGGCGGCTGGGCGTAGGCGCACTCCATCATCACCGGCGGGATCTTGCTTGCAATCAGCCACGAACAGATGCCGTGGAATAGCTTGAGCATCAGCTCGTGCACCAGGATACGGCTGCCCGCCGGCGGCCGATGCTCCACCAGCGCCACCCGCGCCAACCCGTCCTCGACGCGATACTCATACCCGAAGTCGTCCAGCACGATGCGGAAGAACAGCGTGTAGCGATGCAGCGCCACCTTCAGCGTGGGCGCCTCCAGCACGCTCAGGCACAGCAGCTTGAGCGTGCCGCTGCGCAGCGGCCGGGCGAAGAAGCCAGGCGTCTCGTCGTCGCACGCATTGACCAGCAGCCGGTAGAGCGTGGCGAACTGCTCCACCGTCACCCGCCCGTGGGGCGCGCTGAGCAGGAACGGCGAGATGCCCGCGCGAACTAGATAGCCCTCGCGGTCCGCCTCGCTTTCGGGCACCCCGCGGAACAGCTCGTTGACGAAATGCATGGATACCGTGACGGTCACGCTCGCCTCCCTCCTGCTTCGGCCTGGCGACATCGGGTTGCGAGCTCATGGTAAGTTACTCGCTGCCTTGGTTGGATACTCTGCAACCATGGCTTCATCGCCGCAACGTCGACGGGAGCCGCCATGCTCGAATTTCGCCAGGTTTACAAGACCTACGCCACGCCCCAGGGTCCGCTTGCGGTGCTGGAGGGCGTCGACCTCGAGCTGCGCGGCGGCGAGAGTCTGGCGCTGATGGGCGAGTCCGGCAGCGGCAAGTCGACCCTGCTGCACCTGGCGGCGGGGCTCGACCTGCCGGACAGCGGCGAGGTGCTCCTTGCCGACCGCTCGATCTCCGCGCTGGACGAACCGGCCCGCGCCCGCCTGCGCCGCGACACCCTGGGCCTGGTGTTCCAGCAGTTCCACCTGGTGCCGAGCCTGAACGTGCTCGACAACCTGCGCCTGCAGGCACGGCTGGCCGGGCGCGACAATGCCGAGTGGTCGACGCATCTGATGCAGCGACTGGGCCTTGCCGGCCTGGAACGGCGCTACCCCGAGCAGCTCTCCGGCGGCCAGCAGCAGCGCCTGGCCATCGGCCGGGCGTTGGCGCCCCGCCCCGCCCTGCTGCTGGCCGACGAGCCCACCGGCAACCTCGACGAGACTACCGCCGGCGAGGTGCTGGCCCTGCTGCTGGAACTGGTACGCGAGGCCGGCAGCGCCCTGCTGATGGTGACCCACAGCGCCCAGGTGGCGGCACCGCTGGACCGCTGCCTGCGCCTCACCCACGGCCGGCTGGGCGCTCTCACGGAATCGGGGCTCATGGAACCAGGGCTCACACAACCGGAGCCGAGCCGCCGCTGATGCTGACCGCCTTCGCCACCCTGCTCTCCCACTACAAGCGCCACCCCGGCCAGCTCGCCATGCTGCTGCTGGGGCTGTGGGTGGCCAGCGCGCTGTGGAGCGGCGTGCAGGCGATCAACGCCTCGGCCCGCGACAGCTACGCCCGCGCCGAGGCGCTGTTCACCACCGGACTCGACCGCCTGGAGCGCCGCGACGGCGAGCCGCTGACCCGCGACGACTATCTGCGCCTGCGCCGCGCCGGCCTGCCCGTCTCGCCGCTGCTGGAGGGCAGCATCGAAGCCCCCGATGGCACCCAACTGACGGTGATCGGCATCGAGCCCTTCACCCTGCCCGGCGACAGCGACTTCGCCGCGGCGGGCACAGCCGGAGAGCTCACTGCGTTTCTCACTCCGCCGTGGCAGACCCGCGTCGCCCCGGATACCCTGCCGGCGCTGGGCATGAGCCACCGCGAGGCCCCCGGCGCCGAGCCGCGCCTGGCTGAGGCCCGGCTGCCACCGCTGATCCTGGCCCCCAGGCTGCCGCCCGACACCCTGGTGATGGACATCGCCGCCGCCGCGACGCTGCTCGACAGCGGCGAGCGCATCACCCGCCTGGTCACCGCCCCCGACGCGCTCGAACAGGCCCCGGAAGGGCTGGTACTGACCCGGGCGGCCACGCTGGTATCGCCCGGCCAGTTGACCGAGAGCTTCCATCTCAATCTCACCGCCATGGCGCTGCTGGCCCTGGCAGTGGGGCTGTTCATCGTGCAGGCGGCGCTGGGCTTGGCCCTGGAGCAGCGCCTGGGGCTCTTGCGAACGCTACGGGCGCTGGGTGTGTCGGGGCGCGGGTTGGTCGGGCTGCTCGCCCTGGAGCTGTTGCTGCTGGGTATCATCGGTGCCCTGGCCGGCATCGTCAGCGGCGTGTGGCTGGCCCGGGTGCTGCAGCCCGACGTGGCGGCCACCCTGGGCAGCCTCTACGGCGCCGACGTGGCGGTCACGCTCAATCTCCCTTGGCACTACTGGCTAGGCGGGCTCGCCGTGACCCTGGGCGGGCTGCTGCTGGCCGGCAGCGGCGTACTGTGGCGGGCGGCCCGCTTGAGCGTACTGGGGCTGGGCCAGGCCCAGGCCTGGCGCAGCGGCTTTCAGCGTCAGCTCAAGCTGATGAGTGCGGCGGGCGCCGCCGTGGCCCTGGGCGGTCTGGCCCTGTGGCTGTGGCTCGCCTGGCAGCCGCCGGGCGAGGGACTGCTGGCCGGCTTCGGCCTGGTCGCCGCGCTGCTGCTGGCCAGCGCGCTGTGGCTGCCGCCCCTGATCGCCCTGCTGCTGGCCGGGCTCGGCCGCCTGCTGCGCCGACGCCCCTTGGCCCAGTGGGCGCTGGCCGATCTGCAGCTGCAGCTGCCGCGACTGGCCCTGGCGATGATGGCGCTGCTGATCGCGCTCTCCGCCAACCTGGGCGTGAGTAGCATGGTCGGCGGCTTTCGCCTGACCTTTCTCGACTGGCTCGACCAGCGCCTGGTGGCGGACTTCTACCTGCGCCCGCCCGTCGAGCAGCACGACGACATCCACGCCTGGCTGGCCGAGCACGACGAGGTCGCCGAGCTGCTGCCCACCCGCCGCAGCGAGGGCACCTTGGTTGCCGTGGAGCGCGACACTGACACGCGCGAACTGGCCCTGCCGGTGGGCGTCTATGGCATCACCCCCGGCACGGCGCTGTTGCCGAGCTGGCCGCTGCTGGCGACCCGGGCCGGCCGCGACGAAGCCTGGCAGGCCTTCGCCGCGGGTGAAGCGGCCTTCATCAACGAGCAGCTCGCCATCGCCGAGGGGCTCGCCCCGGGCGACCGCATTGGCCTGACGGCGCCGGGCGGAGAAACGGTTCTGCCAATTGCCGCCGTCTACCCCGACTACGGCAACACCCGCGGCGAGGTGCTGCTGGCCACGCCGGAGCTCGCCCGCCGCTTCGCCGCCCCGCCGGGCTCCATCGGCATCGTGCTGGCGCCGGGCGGCGACGGGGCCGCGCTGAGAACGGGCTTGCGCCAACACTTCGCCATCGGCGGCGACGAGCTGGTGGATCAGCGCGAGGTGAAGCGGATCGCCACCGGCATCTTCGAGCGCACCTTCACCATCACCCGGGCACTCTCCGCGCTGACGCTGGCAGTGGCCGCCCTGGCGCTGCTGGCGAGCCTGCTGGCCCAGGCCCGCGAACGCCGCCTTCAGCTGGCGCCGCTGTGGGCGCTGGGGGTACCGCGCCAGCGGCTGGTGACGGTGCAGCTGGCCCAGCTCGGCGGCGCGGCCTTCGTGGTCGGCGCCCTGGCGCTGCCGCTGGGCACGCTGCTGGCGCTGGGGCTGGTGGCGGTGATCAACGTGGCGGCCTTCGGCTGGCGCCTGCCGTTGCATGTATTCCCCGGTGAGATGGCCCTCACGCTGGCCACCGCGGTAGGCGTGGCGCTGGCTGCCGCCGCGCTGCCGGCAACGAAGCTGTGGCGCGCGCCGCCCCGCGCCCTGCTGGCGGAGGAGGCCACATGATGCGTATCGCCATCTTGGCCGCGCTGCTGGCGGCGCTCTGGCTGGCGGGCTGCGCCGAGGAAGCGCCACCCGGCGAGACCGCCGGCTTCGCCGGGCTGGGCCAGGAAGCCGGCGAGTTCGCCCAGGCCCACGAGGGCATTCGCCTGAGTTTCCCCGAGGACCACGCCGCCCACCCGGACTACCGCATCGAGTGGTGGTACCTCACCGCCAACCTCGAGGACGAACGCGGCGAGCCGCTGGGCCTGCAGTGGACCCTGTTCCGCCAGGCGCTCACTCCTCCGGACGAACGCCCCGAACCCGCTCCCTGGGCCGCCGACCAACTGTGGATGGCACACATGGCGGTCTCCCGCGGTGAGACCCACCGGGTGGCGGAGCGCTTCGCCCGCAGCCATTCCGGGCAGGACGACGGCCAGGCGGGCGCGGTGGCCGAGCCCTTCCGCGCCTGGATCGATCACTGGCAGCTGGCCACTCGCGTCGATACCTCAGACGAGCCGGGCGACACCTTCACCGAGCTACAGCTGACAGCCCGGCAGGACGACGAGTACGGCGGCTTCGGCTATGACCTGGCTCTGGCCGCCGAGGGGCCGCTGGTGCTGCACGGCGTGGGGGGCTTCAGCCAGAAATCCGCTGACGGCCAAGGTTCCATGTCCTCTGGTTCCATGTACTACAGCCAGCCGTTCTGGCGCGTGGAAGGCGAGGTCACCCTGGACGGCGAAACCCGCGCGGTGAGCGGGCGCGGCTGGCTCGACCGCGAGTGGAGCAGCCAACTGCTGGGCCCCGAGCAGCAGGGCTGGGACTGGTTCTCGCTGCACCTGGAGAGCGGCCACAAGCTGATGGCCTTCCAACTGCGCGGTGGCGGCGCCGACGGCGGCGACTACCGCTCGGGTACCTGGATCGACCCCGAAGGCGAGCCCACCGCGCTGGCCCCGGACGAGATCGGCATGACACCGCTGGCCACCCAGCGCGTGGCAGGGCGCGAGGTGCCGACCCGCTGGCGCCTGGAGATTCCCCGCGCCGGGCTGGATATGATCGTAGAGGCGCCTCACGCCGAGCGCTGGATGGACACCAGCGTGGCCTACTGGGAGGGCGAGATGATCGCCCGCGACGCCGAGAGCGGCGACAATCTGGGTATCGGCTATCTGGAAATGACCGGCTATTGAGGCTG
This sequence comes from Billgrantia desiderata, assembly GCF_900108215.1. Lineage (NCBI taxonomy): Bacteria > Pseudomonadati > Pseudomonadota > Gammaproteobacteria > Oceanospirillales > Halomonadaceae > Billgrantia > Billgrantia desiderata. The sequence goes on from NZ_FNVC01000018.1 coordinate 58,801, forward strand.
CGCGAGGAGATCCCATGAACCTGCTGGATGCCATGACAGCCTTCGTGCGAGTCGCCGAACTCGGCAGCTACACCCGCGCTGCGGAAACGCTGGACCTGTCGCGCACGCGCATCTCGCGCCTGATCATGGAACTCGAGAGCCACCTGGGCGTGCGCCTGTTGCAGCGAACCACCCGGCGCCTACACCTCACCGAGGCCGGCGAGAGCTACCTGGCCAGCGCCCAGGGCATCCTGCAGGCGCTGGAAGAGGCCGAGGCCGAGCTGGGCGCCGGCAGCACCGAGGTGTGCGGCCGGCTGCGGGTCAACGGCCCGATGTCCTTCGGCATGCGCTTTCTCTCGCCGCTGATCACGCGCTTCATGGTCGAGCATCCTGCGCTGGAGGTACGCCTCGACCTCAACGACCGCCGGGTGGATCTGCTGGAAGAGGGCTACGACCTGGCCATCCGCATCGGCAGCCTGCCCGACTCCACTCTGGTGGCACAGCGGCTGGCGCGCTGCCGCATGATAGCGTGCGCCTCGCCCGAGTACCTGGCCCGCTACGGCGAGCCGCGCAGCCTGGCGGAGCTGACCGAGCACCGCTGCCTGCGCTATCGCACCACCGGCGGCAGCGAGTGGCAGTTCGGCGGGCAGCGCCTCACGGTTCACGGGCCGCTGGAGAGCAACAACGGCGATGTGCTGACCCATGCCGCCGAAGCCGGGCTGGGCATCGCCCATCAGCCGAGCTTTCTGATCACCGAGAGCATTTGCCAGGGGCGCCTGGTACCGCTGCTGCAAAACGAGGAGCCGATCACCCTGGGGATCTACGGCGTCTACCCGGCGCGACGCCACCTGCCGGCCAAGGTCGAGCGGCTGCTCGACTACCTCGCCGAGGCCTGGGGCGATCCCCCCGAGTGGGAGCGCGAGATGGGTTTGTCGCCCATTGCGCAATAAAGTTGTTCACCTGGAGAGGATTATCCCGAGTCAAGTGCGGCGTAGAGTGAAGGCATCCCTGACAACAACGGAGTTCTTTCCCATGCAAACCACCGCTACCCCGCTTGCCGCTGCACCTGCTCAAGCTCAGATCCAGGCTCAAAACCAGGCCCATGCCACCGCCCTGCTGCGTGTGTCGCTCGGCATCATGGCCCTGGCCCACGGCCTGCTCAAGGTGTTCGTCTTCACCGTGCCCGGCACCGTAGGCTTCTTCGAGTCGCTCGGCCTGCCCCCCTTCATCGCCTACCTGACCATTCTGGCCGAAGTCGGCGGCGGCCTGGCGCTGGTGCTCGGCATCTACACTCGCTGGGTGAGCCTGGCCCTGGTGCCCATCCTGCTCGGCGCCGCCTGGGCGCATGCCGGCAACGGCTGGGTATTCTCCAACCCGGGCGGCGGCTGGGAGTACCCGGTATTCTGGGCCATCGCCCTGCTGGTCCAGGCCGGCCTCGGCAGCGGCAGCTTCGTCGTCAGCCGCCGCTTCGCCTGACCTCTCTGCCTGAACTGGCCCACTGCCTGGCGCCGCCCCGCGGCGCCAGGCATCGAGGCGCTTTGCCAACGAGCTTTTTCAAGGAGCTTTTTCAAGGAGCTATGCCATGTTGCCCAGCCTGTTCATTTCCCACGGCTCGCCCATGCTGGCCCTCACCCCGGGGCCGGCCCACGACTTCCTGCGCGAGCTCGGCGCCGGGCTTTCGCCCAAGGCCATCGTGGTGGTTTCGGCCCACTGGGCCAGCGAGCGCCTGCTGGTGAGCGTCAGCCAGCGACCCGAGACCATCCACGACTTCGGCGGCTTTCCCCGCGCGCTCTACGAGTGCCAGTACCCGGTGCCGGGCGACCCCGAGCTGGCACTGCGCCTGGCCCGCACGCTCAACGCCGTGCCGGTGGAGCGGGGCCTGGATCACGGCGCCTGGGTGCCGCTGTCGCTGATGTTTCCCGCCGCCGAGGTGCCGGTGGTATCGCTGTCGCTGCCGGTGACCTGGTCGAACCAGGCCCTGATGGCGCTGGGCGAGAAGCTGGCGGCGCTGCGTGAAGAGGGCGTGCTGGTAGTCGGCTCGGGCAGCCTGACCCATAACCTCAGCGAGATGCAGGTGCAGGGCGCACCGACGCCGGCCTGGGTTGGCGAGTTCGCCGACTGGGTGCACGAGAGATTGACGAACGGTGAGCGCGAAGCCCTGCTGGCGTGGGAAACCGCCCCCCAGGCGCGTCGCAATCACCCCACGCCGGAGCACTTCCAGCCGCTGCTGGTAGCGCTGGGCGCGGGCGGCGAGGCCAGCCGGCTGCACCACAGCGTGGAGCACGGAGTGCTGGCCATGGATGTCTACGCCTTCGCCTAGAACTCCCGCTGGTGGCGGGCCCGGAAATGCGGCTCGCCGGGCGCCACGTCGTTGCGTACCGCGGCCAGCAGCGCGGCGTCCAGACTGGGGTCGTCGAGGGCGAGCAGGCCGCACTGCGACAGGGCCCGACGCAGCCCCACCTGCTCGTCGATCCGCTCGAACAGCACCCGCACGCAGCAGGGCATGCGCTCGCTATTGTCCGCCACGCCGAGCCGGAGCCCGGTCAGCCGGGTCACCTGGCTCTGGAAGGTCGGAAACAGGATGGTATGGGTCACTTCGTAGCCGTTCAGGGTTTCGTAGTCGGTCAGGAAGATGCGGTCGGCGAGCTTGACCGCAACCCCTGTATAGCGGTTGTGACAGGGCCGAACCTGATTCGCTCCCTGCATGCGTTCGGTGCGCTGATAGACGATGCCGCTCTCCCGCTCCTCCAGACACACCAGCGTGCGAATGATGTGCCCGGGCTGGGCCATCGAGTGGTAGTACTCGAAATAGCGCCCCAGGTAGCGAGCCATGTCCTCACGGCCGCGCTGCAGCAGGGCGTCCGGCCACTCGACTCCCCCCTGACGTGACGACTCGACCGGCAGCCGCCCCGCCTGCACCAGTGAGACGAAGTTCTCGTGCGGCAGGTAGAGTTCGTGCTCTTCCACGCCGAAGAATGCACACAGACGCCGCATGGCGGCATGTCGGGGGCGGTAGCGTCCGCTCAGATAGCGGTTGAACTGGGCGCGATTGATCTCCAGCCGACGGCATACCTCGGCAATGGAAGGGTAATAGCTGCACAACAGCCGAAGGTTGGCGACGAAGTCGTCGTGCATGGGGGCTCCCGGTGCGCCAGGCAGGGTGATGCACTCTGGCGCACTTACTTTCGCAGAAAGTGCACTAGAGTGCAACGCAGCGCCAAATCCCACCACAGCTCACAGTTGTTTCAATCGACACTCGTTGAAATCTCTACATGGCTTTTACGGCTACTCAACCTCCCGTTACCGAATCGGCGCCTTAACAACAATATGTCCGAGAATCCCATATCGTTACGCATGAACTTCTGGTCCGCCCTGGGCGTCGCCGCCCTCGCGCTGCTGCTGCTCACCTGGGTCGTGCCCACCTACGGCGGCCGCGGCTTCGCCGTCGGCATGCATCCCCGTACCCTGGCCACCCTCGGCGCCTGGGTCATGCTGGCCTGTGCCCTGGCCCTGGCGCTGCTCAGCGCCATTGCGCTGATCCGCCGGCGCCAGCCGTTCTTTCGCCTGCCCGAGCTCGGGCATCTATGGCATCAGACCTGGCCGTTTCTCTTCGTGCTGGGTTTCATCGTGCTGGTGGATCGCTTCCCGCTGACCTGGGTGGCACCGTTCATGATCGGGTCGCTGCTGCTGTTGCTGGGCGAGCGCCGCTGGCACGTGGTGCTGCTGACGGCGGTGATTCCCGCTATCGGGCTGTATGGGCTGACGGCGCATCTGATGCGCATCGGGGTGGTGTGAGATGATCGGGTTCGATGCCATTCTGTCGTCCTTCGCCGCGGCGCTGCACTATGAGTCGATCGCGATCATTCTCGGCGGGGTGCTGCTGGGCTATATCGTGGGGGTGATCCCGGGGCTGAACCGGGCGGTGGCGATCGCCATCGCCATTCCGCTGACGTTCTACATGTCGGCCTATGCGGCCATCGCCTTTCTGATCGGGTTGTCCAAGGGCACCGCAGCGGGCAGTGCGGTGTCGGCGATTCTGCTCAATACACCGGGGGAGCCGTCGTCGGCGGCGACCTGTCTGGACGGTTTTCCCATGGCGCGGGCGGGCAAGCCGCGCAAGGCGCTGAAGGTGGGCTTGCTGGCGTCGGTGGTGGGCGATCTGCTGGCGACACTGCTGTTGATTGCGGTGGCGATTCCGTTTGCTTCGGTGGCGCTGAAGTTCGGCCCGTACGAGCTGGCGGCGATTCTGATCTTTGCCTTGGTGTTCATCGCCGGCATGGCGGGGGGCTCGTTCCTCAAGGGGCTGGCGGCCGGCGGCATGGGAGTGATCCTGGGCACCGTGGGGCTCGATCCGGAGACCGGGGCGGCGCGCTTGACCTTCGGTTATGCCGAGCTGATGGAGGGGGTGCCGATCCTGCCGCTGGTGATCGGCACGCTGGCGCTAGCCGAGATGTTCGTGCAGTTGGATGAGTATCGCCGCAACAAGGGCGCCAGCGTGATCAAGCTGAGCCATGACAAGGCGGACGATCTGTCGTTCAAGGAGTTCAAGGCCACGCTACCGACGGTGTTCAAGAGCACCGGGATAGGGGCGTTCGTGGGGGCACTGCCGGGGCTAGGGCCGTCGGTGGGGGCATTCATGGCCTATGGCCTGGCCAAGCGCAGCGCCAAGGATCCGGACAGTTTCGGCAAGGGCAATCCCAACGGTATCGCGGCCGCCGAGGCGGCGGACAATGCGGTGATCCCGGCCAGCTACATTCCGCTGTTCGGCCTGGGCATTCCGGGCAGCGTCTCCGCCGCGCTGCTGGTGGGGGCGTTCATGATCCACGGCATCCAGGTGGGGCCGCTGATGCTGCGCGACCATCCCGAGATGCTGTTCACGCTGTTCTCGGGGATGATCGTGGCGAGCCTGTTGATGCTGGCGGTGGGCTGGTACGGCCTGCGCATCTTCGCCAAGGTCACCAGCGTGCCGCCGCACATCGTGATCCCGGTGGTGATCTTCCTGTGCCTGGCGGGCATCCAGGTGCAGGGCTACGGCACCTTCGGCCTGGTCACGGTGTTCGCCTTCGCCATCTTCGGCTACTTCCTCAAAAAGTTCGACTACTCCTTCGTGACCTTCCTGGTGGCCTTCATCGTCACGCCGATGCTGGAGATGAACCTGCGCCAGGCGGTGATTCTCTCCGGCGGCGACATCGCCATCCTGCTCAACCGCCCCATCGCTCTGGCCTTCGTCGTCTTCACCGCGCTGATGGCGCTGCACCTGGGCTGGAGCGGTTATCGCCAGTGGCGCCAGAAGCGCCTCAAGGCGTCGGGTAACTGAACCACAGCCGGCAGCGACCGGCATCACCACACCACAACACAACAAGCGCAACCACGAGGTTCCAACTCATGAAAATGAAACTGCTGGGTACTGCCATCCTCTCTTCCGCCATGGCCTTCGGCGCAGCCGGCATGGCCCAGGCCGACGACTTCCCGACCAAGCCGGTGACCATGGTGATCGGCTGGGGTGCCGGCGGCAGCACCGACATCCAGGGCCGCGTGCTGGCCGACATCCTCTCCGAGGAGCTCGGTCAGCCGGTCAACGTGGTCAACCAGCCGGGCGCCGGCGGCGGCGTGGCCCTGGCCCGCCTGGCCAACAGCCGTGACGAGGGCTACACCTTTGTCTTCGGCACCTCGATGACCATCACCTTCGGCCCGCTCTCCAGCGAAACCACCTACGAGCTGGACGACTTCCGCTACGTGGCCGGCGTGACCCTCGGCCAGTCGGCCATCGTTACCGGCGAGGATCGCCCCTTCGGCGACAGCTGGGAAGAGCTGGTGGAGTACGCCCGCGAGAACCCGGGCATGAGCTATGCCACCCAGACCGCGCTGGATCGCATGATCATCGAGTACATCGCCCAGCAGGAAGGTCTCGAGCTGCGCATCGTACCCACCTCCGGCGGCGCCGGCATGGCACCGCTGATCCTCTCCGGCGACGTCGACTTCGCCTACAGCGGCGGCACCCACTCCGGCTACGCCGAGACCGGCGAGATGCCGGTGCTGCTGAGCCTGGCCGAAGATCGTCTGGTGGCGTTCCCGGATGCGCCGACCCTGCCGGAAGCCGGCTACGACATCAATGCCGCCGAGATCCGCGTGGCCATGGTGCCGAAGAACACCCCCGACGCCCACGTCGAGCGTCTGGCCGAGGCGCTGGAAGCAGCCACCCAGGATCCGCGCTTCATCGAGATCACCGAGGAGCGCATCCTGATGCCGGTGACCTACATTGCGGAAGACGAGGTCACCCAGACCCTGCGCGATCAGGTGGAAGGCTACCAGGCGCTGATCGAAGAGCTCGGCGGCCTGCCCGGCGAAGAGTGATCCTCGCCATGGCCCTGTCGTGACAGGGCCGCTCGAACGCCGACGCCGCCCTACGGGGCGGCGTCGCTGTTTGCATGGGCGGTTGGCATGGACAGGAGACTTGGGTGGCGAGTTCAGTCGCCCAGCGCACCCAGGCGGTCGGCCTGGATCACCTCGATCCAGTAGCCGTCCACGTCCTTGACGAAGATGACGTCCTTCATCTTGCCCTGGTCCGAGCGCTTGACGAAAGTGACGTCGTTGGCATCGAACCACGCCTCGGCGGCATCGAGATCGGGCACCGAAAAGCAGATGTGGCCGAAGCCCTGGGGCTGGGCATTGCCGTCGTGATAGGCGAAGTCGTCCTGGCTCTCGGTGCCCCAGTTGTGGGTCAGCTCCAGCAGCCCCGTCTGGCTGAAGGTCCAGACCGTGCGCTCGCCCTGGTCCTCCGGCACCTGCTCGCCGTCATCCAGCCTGGCCAGGAAGTAGAGCGAGAAGCTCATCTCCTCGAAGTCGAGCCGGCGCATGACTCGCATGCCGAACACCCGCGTGTAGAAGGCCAGCGCCTTTTCCGGGTCTTTCACCCGCAGCATGGTGTGATTGAGACGAAAGCCCTGCGAATCGGCCGTCGGTGTCTGCACACCGGGGTGCTGCTCTCCCTTGAAGCTCATGCGTTTCTCCTTTGGTGTCGCTGTCATCTTGCTCGTCATCAGGATGATGCGGATCGTTACGACGTTTTTCCAGCCGTCGGCAGCTGTCATGCCCTTCGGATCGCGCTAAAGTAGGAAAAGCACCGCCATGAAGAGCGACCGCCCATGCCGACCTCATCCAGGCTAGAACAGGTAGCGCCAGGGGCCTTTCACAGTGCCGTCGGGCATTTGCTGCGCCATCTGACCTGGCTGCTGGCACTGACCCTGCTGGCCGGCTGCGCCAGCCGCGATATCGCCACTCACGATCCGAGCCGCGGCCCGGACGCTCTCTCCATCGAGCGGGCGCTGATCCTGGCCACGGCCAAGAATGCGCTGGGCACCCCTTATCGCTTCGGTGGCAATACCCCTGAAGGCCTCGACTGCTCGGGCCTGGTGGAGATGGCCTACCGGGCGGCAGGCATTCAGGTGCCGCGCACCGCCGACGAGCAGTTTCGTGCCCTGCCGGCGGTGCGTCAGGCCCAGCCAGGCGACCTGCTGTTCTTCGGCGACCGCCGCAAGGCAACTCATGTGGGCATCTACCGCGGCAACGGCCAGATGATTCACGCCCCGGGCAGCGGGCGCGAGGTCACCAGCGTGCCGTTGCACATCGACTACTGGCAGCAACGGTTTCTGGGTGCCGCCGGCCCAGCCCCCTAAGCTTTGTCCGAAAAGTCGTCGAGCGACGGTCAGACAAGGCAAAAATCGGTGAAAAGACGGAGTTTACGCGGTGTAAATGAGTACTTTGAGCCGAGTTTTAACGCCGTATGACCGAGCGCAGACAGTTTTCAGACAAAGCGTAGCCTCATCGCTCTGGTAAGATGAGTAGCTTTCCAATCGCATTGGTGATGCCATGCCGCTCGATCTTTCCCTCTATCTGGTAACCGACCCCGAGCTCTGCGCCCGCCACGGGCTGGTGGAGACCGTGGTGGCTGCGGTGCGTGGCGGCGTCACCGTGGTACAGCTGCGCGACAAGCACGCCTCCGACGACGAGATGATCGATCAGGCGCGCCGTCTCAAGGCGGCCCTGGCCGGCAGCGGCGTGCCGCTGATCGTCAACGACCGGCTGAGGGTGGCGCTGGAAAGCGGGGCCGATGGCCTGCACATGGGTCAGGACGATGGCGACGTGGCGGCAGCCCGCGCCGCGCTGGGTGAGCACGCCATCCTCGGGCTCTCGGTGCAGAACCATGAGCAGCTTTCGCGCCTCGACCCGGCCGCCCTCGACTACCTCGGCTTCGGCCCGGTGTTCGCCACCTCGACCAAGCGCAACCACGCCACCCCGCTCGGCTTCGACGGCCTGGCCGCCCTGGTGGCGGCAAGCCCGCTGCCGGCCGTGGCCATCGGCGGCCTCAAGGCGAAGCATGCCGCCGCGGTGCGTGCCGCGGGAGCCAAAGGGCCGGCGGTGGTATCGGCAATCTGCGGACAACCGGACGCCGAGGCCGCCGCCAGGGCGTTCTTCGCCAAAGCCTAGAGAAAAGCGTGCGAGGAAAACAGCAAGTGGCAGCCTGAGGCGAGTGAGCCTCAGGCGTCACGGCGCCCCTGTTCGCGGGTGTAACGCTGCATGATCTCCAGGGTTTCCTGGCTGACGTGATGCTCCATACCTTCGGCATCGATGCGCGCGGTGCGGTCGCTGACGCCGAGGGCGCGCAGGAACTGCAGCACGATGGCATGGCGCTGATGCGACATGGCCGCCATCGCCTCGCCCTTCTCGGTCAGGAACAGCGAACGGTAGGGCTTGCTGGATACCAGTCCCAACGACTTGAGCCGGGTGACGGTCTTCGACACCGTGGCCTGACTGACCCCCATGCGAGCGGCGATATCCGTCGAGCGCGCCTCGCCCTGATGCTCGAGCAGATCGGCGATCAATTCCACGTAGTCTTCGAGAAGTTCGGTTTCGTGGGCGTTGCGCACGGCGGCGTACTGCTGCGCATGCTGGTCGCTGGGCGGCAGGGCATCCGCCTTGCACAGGCGATCCGGGGTCACGTCGTTCGGCGAGTCGGTCATCGCGCCAATATAGCCAAAGTGCTCATAGGGCAGCAACAAGACCTCGATAGAGATTTCCTACTACTCTACAAGTTAACCTTGGCTAAAATACTGTCTATGCGCTTACAAATTCACCAGAACGTAACAACTGCCTTTCAACGCCTGGCCACAGAGGAGAGTGACCGATGCCGACCCCCAAGGGCTTCCTGCTGCTCAGCGCGTTTGCGTTTGCCTTCGCCATGTCGACCTCGGCCCAGGCCGAAGAGCCGCCCCTGAAGGTGGCGGCTACTTTTTCCGTGATCGGCGACCTGGTGCGCGACGTGGCGGGTGACGACGCCGATGTCACGGTGCTCACACCGGTAGGGGCGGAGGTCCACGAGTGGGAGCTGATTCCGAGCAACTTCATCGCGCTCGAAGAGGCCGAGGTGGTGTTCTACAACGGTTACGGCCTGGAGCAGTGGCTCTCTCAGATCAACGCCACGGTCGGCAGCGGCGTGCCGGTGGTCGCCTTGGCCGAGGAGAGCGGCTATACCACTCAGCCGATCGCCACCGGCGAATACGCCGGCGAGGTCGACCCGCACATGTGGATGGACCCACGCGCCGCGGCGGCATACGTGGGCGTGATCGCCGATACGCTTGCCGAGGCCCGACCCGACGCCGCCGACGCCTTCCAGGCGCGCGCCGAGGCCCTGCAGGAGTCGCTGCATGCGTTGCACGAGGAGCTGCTGGAGACGCTGGCAGACATTCCCGAGGAACGGCGCCTGCTGATCACCAGCGAAGCGGCCTTCGTCTACTTCGCCGATGCCTTCGGCTTCGAGCACGACGGCATCTGGGGCACCAACGCCGAGGAAGAGGGCTCGCCGCGCCAGATCATGCGCATCGTCGATCTGATCGAGGAGAAGCGGCCAGCCGCCATCTTTTGGGAGAGCACCATTTCCGACCGCCACGTGCGCAGCGTGGCCGACGAGACCGAGGTAGAAATCGCCGGCCCACTCTACGTCGATTCCCTCAGCGAGCCGGACGGCGCAGCACCCAACTACGCCGGCATGCTGCGCCACAACGTCGGGCTGCTGCGCGAGGCCCTGGGAGGCACTCATGAGTGACACGGCACCGGCGCTCGAGGCACGCCGCCTCAGCGCGGCCTATCACCAGCACCCCGTGCTGGAAGACGTCACCCTGGCACTGCCGCAGGGCGAGTGGACCGCCATCGTGGGGCCCAACGGGGCGGGCAAGTCGAGCCTGCTCAAGCTGGTGATCGGCGGCCTCACGCCGCTGCGCGGCGAGCTGCGTATCCTTGGCGAGAGCCCAGCGGTGCAGCGCAGGGCCGGCCATATCGCCTACATGGCGCAGCAGGAGCACATGGAGTGGGAGTTTCCCATTTCGGTACGCGAGACGGTGCTGACCGGCCGCTACGGCCTGATGCGCCAGGACCCACTGTGGCAGCGCCTGCTGCCGCGCCACTGGGCCAACCCCAGCCACCGCCAGGCCGTGGAAGCCGCGCTGGATGCCGTCGACATGGCCGAGCATGCCGAGCGCCCCATCGGCGAGCTGTCCGGCGGCCAGAAGAAGCGCGTGCTGCTGGCCCGCGCGCTGGCACAGCAGGCCAGCATCCTGCTGCTCGACGAGCCGCTGGCCGGGGTCGATCCGCCCAGCGAGGCGCTGATTCTCGCCACTCTGGAGCGTCAGCGCGACGCGGGCCGCACCGTCATCATGGTCACCCATGACATGCCCAGCGCACGTCGCCATGCCGACCGCGTGCTGCTGATCAATCGTCAGGTCGTCGGCATGGGTACACCGGAAGAGATGCTCAGCGACGCCATGCTGGCCCGCTTGGCGGTAGGAGCGGCCTCCGGCTCTGCCTACGGGGGTGCACGTGCCGCAGCTTGAGACGTTGGCCCAGGTGATCGATGGCCTGATCGCCCTGCTGATGCTGGTGGTGAACCTGCTGCCCGAGCCGCTGGCCGCGCCCTTCGAGTACCGTTTCATGCAGCGCGCCCTGCTCACCTCGGTGCTGGTGGGAGCGATCTGCGGCCTGCTCTCCTGCTACGTGGTGCTCAAGCGCTGGTCGCTGCTGGGCGATGCCATCTCCCATGCGGTGCTGCCCGGGGTGGCCATCGCCTACCTGCTGGGTTGGCCGTTCTTCATCGGCGCCTTCGTCACCGGCGCGCTGACCTCGCTGGGCATCGGCGCGCTGGAGCGCCATACCCGGATCAAGGCGGATGCGGCCATGGGCCTGATGTTCACCGCTGCCTTTGCCTTGGGCATCGTGATCATCAGCAAGATCGCCACCAGCACCCACCTGATGCACATTCTGTTCGGCAACGTGCTGGGCGTGCAGACCACCGCGCTGATGCTGACGCTGGCGGCAAGCCTGGTGACCGTGCTGACCATCTGGCTCGCCTATCGCCCGCTGCTGCTCTACACCTTCGATCCGCAGCAGGCCCAGGCGCTGGGCTTCAATACCAGCTTCATCCACTACGGCCTGATCCTGCTGCTGACCCTGACCATCGTCGCCAGCCTGGAGACCGTGGGCATCATCCTGGTGGTGGCGATGCTGATCACCCCGGGCGCCACGGCCCACCTGCTGACCGACCGCTTCCCGCTGATGCTGGCGATCTCGGTCGCCGTCGGCGTCATCTCCGCCGTGGTGGGGCTGGTGCTTTCAGTGTCGCTGGACGTCGCCTCGGGCGGCGCCATCGTACTGGTGGCTTCCGGCCTGTTCCTCGTCGCCCTGCTGGCGGCCCCCAAGCACGGCCTGGTGGCGCGCCAGTGGCGGCGCTGGCGCCTGAATCGGGTTTAGCTAAATCGGAATTAGGAGGTGGGGCGGCGTTTGAGCGTGGTCCGGCGATCATGATAGGCGATCGCCAGGCCACTGCCGATGATCAGCGTGCTACCCAGGAAGACCCAGAGGTCGGGCATTTCCCCCCAGAACCACCATCCCAGCAGCACCGCCCACAGCATGGCGGTGTAATCGAAGGGGGCGGCAATGGCCGCCGGAGCGAAGCGAAAGGCCATGGTGATGCAGGCCGTCGCTCCCACCCCTATCACGCCGGCGCCGAGGAACCCCAGCCAATGCCAGGGGTGCGGATCCTGCCATACCCAGGGCAGAGTCGCGGCGCTCAGCACCAGCGGCACCAGGGTGATGTAAAACACCATGGCCCAAAGGTGCTCGGTGGCCCCGTAGCGGCGCGAGGTGATCATCAGCAGCGCATAGAAAACCGCCGCGGCCAGCATGATCAACGCACCGGGATGGAACCCCTCGCCCCCCGGCCGCACCACCACCATCACACCGATAAAGCCCAACAGCGAAGCCGCCACGACCTGGTAGTCGACCCGTTCACCGAGCAGCGGCACCGACAGCAGAGTGACGAACAGCGGTGCAGCAAAGGCAATGGCCGTCGCTTCGGCCAGCGGCAGCATGGTCAACCCCAGCACGAAGAAGCCCATGGTGCCGGTATAGATCAAGCCGCGCACCAGGTGGACCCCGGGGCGACGAGTGCGTAGCTTGGTCAAGCCGCCGCCGTAGTGCGCCAGCACGGCGATCAACGGCAGCGAGACCAGGGTACGGAAGAAGATGATCTGCAGCGGCGAGTGCACCTCGCCCAGCCACTTGGCAATGGCATCGCCGATGGCCAGGCAGAGTACGCCGGCACACATGAACAGAATGCCCTTCAATGACGGCGACATGGCCCCTCCCCCGACAGGAAAAAACCACCCCGCCGACCGGGATGGACGGCGGGGCTTGTTGGTTAACAACCTAACGGGTGGGACGCATGGCGGCAAGTGCCATGCCCCAAGATGGCGCATTGGGTAGGGCGGAGGTCGAACCCAGAATGACGCGAGGTCTGTGGGGCATGGTCACGCTATAATCGTTATGTTATAACAATTCATTCTCAGCGTTCGAGCGCTTGGCGTAGGCGAGCGCCTTGAGCCGGCTCCCGAGGCTTCGCGCCGGGCGGGTCTCGCAGCATGAATGATATGTTATAGGGTTTCATAAGGAGGTGCCATGCAGCCCCGTCCCTCCCTCGATACTCCGGCGCACTGGGCGTTCGGCCAGGAGATCGAGGTGTTGCCGCGCATTTTTGACGACGACATCACCCTGGCCGTCATGCAGCGACGGCTCGACCCGGCCCTTGCCCTGGCCGTGCGCGCTCAGCTCAACAGCACCCGCTCTCTCGACTGGCACTGGCGCGGCGCCCCCGGCCAGGCAATGAAGGAGGACCTCGAGCGTCGGCTCCCCGCCCCCGAGGCCGGCGCTGCGCTGGTGGAGGACGTCGGTCATATCGCCGAGGCCATGGCCTACCTCTTCTCCACCGAAGCCATCGGCATTCGTCTGCGCACGCTGGAGGGCGCCATGTGCCCGCGCTTCCACGTCGACAACCTGCCGGTGCGTCTCGTGACCACCTATGCCGGCCCAGCCAGCGAATGGCTGCCTGAGCACGCCGTCAACCGCGCCGGACTGGGCGCTCCCCATCCCGACAAGCCCGATATCGTCGCCGATCCCGATGCCATTCGACAGCTCGCCGTGGGCGATCTGGCCCTGCTCAAGGGCTGTGGCTGGGTCAGTAACGAGGAGCGCGGCCTGGTCCACCGCAGCCCGCAGCCGGCTGCGGGCGAACGTCGCCTGCTGCTGGCGCTGGACCCGGGCTGACACCGCTCCGCCGTTACGCAACCTGTTCTTTCCACCTGAGCAATCCGTTCTTTCCACCTGAGCAATCCGTTCTTTCCACCTGAGGAAGCCCGGCAATGACTCCATGCCTTCGCCCCCTCCTGTTCGGCCTGGTGCTGATGCCCCTGGCAGCACAGGCCGACCGCCCGCTGGCGGTCGTGGCCCCCTGGGAAATCACCGGCCTCGATCCCTCGACCTCGGGCTATGTCTTCGCCCGCATGCGCGTTGCCGAGACCCTGATCGATACCGATGCCGACGGTCAGCCGGCCCCTGGGCTGGCCAGCGGCTGGCAGGTCTCCGATGACGGCCTGACCTGGCGTTTCACCCTGCGTGAGGGTGTGACCTTCCACGACGACAGCCCGCTGACGGCACAAGCCGCAGCGTTGAGTCTCGAGCATGCCCTGGCCAAGCCGGGCATACTCGACTCGGCGCCCATCGTCGCCATCGAAGCCGAAGACGCCGACGTCGTGGTGCATCTCGACAGCCCCTTCGCGCCGCTGCCGGCCCTGCTGGCCCACTCCACCACGCTGATCCTGGCCGTGGACGCCTTCGACGACGAGGGGCGGGCCACCCAGATGATCGGCACCGGTCCCTATCGCGTCGCATCGGTCGCACCGCCTCAGCGCCTGACGGTGGAGCGCTTCGATGGCTATTGGGGCGAGACCCCTGCCATCGGCAGCGCCAGCTATCTGGCGGTGGGGCGCGGCGAAACCCGCGCGCTGATGGCCGAGAGCGGCGACGCCGACGTGGTGTTCACCCTGGACCCGGCCAGCCGCGCACGGCTGGCACGCCATGATCGTCTGGCACTGCATGCCGAGCCGCTGCCGCGCACCATCGTGTTCAAGCTCAATGCCGAACACCCCTTCCTCGAGGACGAGCGCGCCCGCCAGGCACTGAGCCTGGCCGTCGACCGGGTCGGCATAGCCGCCGGTCTGCTGCGCCATCCCGAAGCCGCCGCGGCCGAACTGTTCCCGGCCAGTCTCGGCCCCTGGCATCTGGGCCTCGCTGCGGACGAAGCCCAGGACGTGGAGCGGGCCCGCGAGCTGCTCACCCAACTGGGCTGGGAAGCCAACGGTCGCGGCATGCTGGAGCGCGACGGCCAGCCCTTCCAGCTGACCCTGCGCACCTTCTCCGACCGCCCCGAGCTGCCGCTGGTGGCGACGGCGCTGCAGGATCAGTGGCGCGAAATCGGCGTGGCACTGGAGGTCGCCGTGGGCAACGCCAGCGAGATCCCTTCCGGGCACCGCGACGGCAGCCTGGAGCTGGGCCTGATGGCGCGCAACTACGGCCTGGTGCCCGACCCGCTCGGCACCCTGCTCGACGACTTCGGCACCGACCCGGAAACGATGGGCGGCGACTGGGGCGCCATGGGCTGGCGCGACGCGGACGTGGCGGCCTGGCTCGACACCCTGCGCCAGGAGGCCGACATGGATGCTCGCGCCGAACTGGCCGGGCAGGTGGCACGCCGGCTGAACGAGGCGATGCCGGTCGTGCCCGTGGCCTGGTATCAGCAAACGGCCGCGGTGAACGCCGAGCTGGAGGGCTTCTCCATCGATCCGTTGGAGCTCAGCTATCGCATCGACGAACTGAGGTGGGGAGAATGAGCGAAAACCAGGCTGCGCGCGCGACGTCGCGCCGGGCTTCCCGCTGGACCTCTCACCGGACGACAGGCCTTGGTGGCCTGCTGCTGCAGCGCCTGTTCCAGGCCGGGCTGGTGGCATGGATGGTCGGCACCCTGACCTTCGTGCTGACCCGTTCGCTGCCCGGCGACATGGCCTACCGCATCGCCGCCGGACGCTACGGGCACGACATGGTCAACACCACTGCCGCCGAGGCGGTGCGTGCCGAGCTGGCACTGGACCAGCCGGCGCTCGGCGCCTACTTCGGCTGGCTGTGGGATCTGATTCAACTCGACCTGGGTCGCTCACTGGTCAGCGGCGAGCCGGTGGTGGCCGAACTGTGGCATCAGCTCGGTCACTCGCTCGGCCTGGCCGCCCTGGCCGTTCTGCTCTCGCTGCTGCTGGGTCCACCGCTGGGCCTGCTCGCCGGGCTCAAGCCCAACGGCATGCTCGATCGCGTAAGCGAAGTGGCGGCCAGCGTGCTGCGCGCCCTGCCGCCCTTCGCCGTGGGCCTGATCCTGATCCTGATCTTCTCGGTCACCCTCGGCTGGCTGCCTGCCGCCGGCCATGGCCGCAGCGCACACGGCGTGCTGCCGGCACTGACCCTGGCGTTGGCACTGGCCGCGATTTCCAGCCGGGTGGCACGCAACGCCATGGCCGACGTTTCGCAGTCGGCCTACTACGCCTTCTCGCGCACCAAGGGGCTGGGCGAGCGCCTGAGCTTCCTGCGCCACGGCCTGCGCAACGCCGCGGTGCCGGTGGTGGCCTACCTCGGCGTGCAGTTCGTCTACCTGATCGAGGGCGTGGTGGTGGTAGAGACCCTGTTCGCCTGGCCTGGCATCGGCCACGCCCTGGTGCACGCCATCGTCGCCCGCGACGTGCCGATGATCCAGGGCACCGCGCTGGTGATGGGGCTGATGTTCGTTGCCCTCAATACCGTGGTGGACCTGCTCTGCTACTGGCTCGACCCCAGGAGGCGCAGCGCATGAACGGCTCTACCCTGACGCCTTCCCGCCGCCTTGTCCTGCCGACGCTGAACGGCCGCCAGCGTCTCGGAGCCACGCTGCTGGCGCTGCTGCTCGCCTTCGCCTGGCTGGTGCCCTGGCTGTTCGAGGCCGACCCGGCGCGCCAGCAGCTCACCCGTATCCTGCAACTGCCGACGCTGGCCGAGCCGCTCGGCACCGACCACCTGGGACGCAGCCTGCTGGCGCGACTGGCCAGCGCCGTACGCCTGTCGCTGGGCATGGCCCTGCTCAGCGTGACCAGCGCCGCCGTGCCGGGCGTGATACTCGGCGTGATCGCCGGCTGGCGCGGCGGCTGGCTCGACCGCGTGCTGGGCACCCTGGCCGATGCCTGCCTGGCGCTGCCCGGTCTGCTGCTGGTGCTGCTGCTGGTGGCCATCGCCCCGGGCAACTTCTGGGCGCTCTACGTCGGTATCTCGCTGGTGCTGTGGATCGAGTACTTCCGCGTCGTGCGCGCCCGCACCCGAATCCTGGTCGCCTCGCCCCAGCTCGAGGCAAGCCGCCTGCTCGGCTTCGGCCCGTTCTACCTGTTCCGTCGCCACCTGTGGCCCGAGCTGGCGCCGCAGGTGCTGACCCTGGCCGCCTTCGGCGCCGCCAGTGCCATCCTCGCCATGGCCGCGCTGGGTTTCGTCAGCGTCGGGCTGCGTCCGCCCACCGCCGAGCTGGGGCTGATGATGATCGAGCTGCTGCCCTACTACCACGAGGCGCCCTGGGCCATGGCCCAGCCGATCCTGGTGCTGTTCGTTCTGGTGCTGAGTCTCAACCTGCTGGCGGGAAGGGATCCACGATGAGTGCGTACTTACTTCAGGCGGAAGACGTCACGATCCAGGGCGAGGGCGTCACCATCGCGCCCTTCTCCTGTGCGCTCGAAGCCGGTAGCCGGCTGACCCTGCTCGGCGAGACCGGCTCGGGCAAGAGTCTGCTCGCTCAGGCCATCATGGGCACGCTGCCCCGCGGCCTGAGCGCGCGGGGGCGACTCGTCATCGACGGCGAGACCTTCGATGCCGCCGATGACAAGTCGCGCCGCGCCCTGTGGGGCCGACGCCTGGCGCTGCTGCCCCAGGAGCCTTGGCACGCGCTGGACCCGACCATGCGAGCCGTATCGCAGGTGGCCGAAAGCCACCGCCACGTGGCCGGGCGTGATCGACGCCATGCTCAACAAGCGGCCTGGGCCGATCTGGCCGAGCTGGGTCTGGCCGAGGCCGGCGGCAAGCTGCCCGGCGAACTCTCCGGCGGCATGGCGCAGCGGGTGGCCTTTGCCGCCGCCAGTGCCGGCGGCGCGCCCATCGTCATCGCCGACGAGCCGACCAAGGGGCTCGATGCGCCGCGCCGCGATGCCGTGGTCGAGCTGCTGGCGCGTACGCCCGAGGGCGGCGGTGTGCTGCTCACCATCACCCACGACATCGACGTCGCCCGCCGCCTGGGCGGCGAAGTGGTGATTCTGCGCCAGGGACAAGTGGTCGAGCGCGGACCGGCCCAGCAAGTGCTTACTCACCCCCAAAGCGAGTACGGCCAGGAGTTGCTGAACGCCGAGCCCAGCCGCTGGCCACGCCCGGCACCGCTCGGCGAAACGACCCAGCCGCCGGTGGTGACCGCCACCGACCTGGCCAAGACCCGCGGCGGGCGCGAGCTGTTCCGCGAACTCTCCCTCACGGTGCGCCCCGGTGAGATCGTCGGCGTGGTCGGTCCTTCCGGCTGCGGCAAGAGTACGCTGGGCGACATGCTGCTCGGCGTGACACGCGCCGACGGCGGCGGGATCCTGCGCGCACCAGGGCATCCACTCGGTTTCCAGAAGCTCTATCAGGACCCACCGGCGGCCTTCTCGCCCCACTGGCAACTCTCACGCCTGCTCGACGACCTGATGCGCCGCCACCGCCTGGAACGCAGCGCCATCCCCCCGCTGATGGCGCGCCTTGGGCTCGACGAGCACCTGCTGGAGCGCCGCCCCGGCGAGATCTCCGGCGGCGAGCTGCAGCGCTTCGCCATCCTGCGGGTGCTGCTGCTGGAGCCGTGCTTCCTGTTTGCCGACGAGCCGACCTCGCGCCTCGATCCCATCACCCAGCGCCGGACCCTGGCGCTGCTGGTGGAGCTGGCCCGCGAACGCCGCTGCGGCGTAATGCTGGTGAGCCACGACCCGGTGTTGATCGAGCATATCTGCGACCGCCGCATCGTCCTCGGTGACGAGCAGGTGAGCGCGGCCGGGCAGGCACTCTATCCGGCCCCGGTGCTTGTCTGAACGGGTACCCAACGACATCGCCCCGCATGAGCGGGGCGATGTGGGAACAGAGATGCAGGGAGCGGGGTGGCAGGCGTCAGTAGTGCGCCACCACCATGCAGTCCATCCCCTGTGCGCGCAGGCTGTTGCAGGCGGAGTGGGCATCGCTCTCCTGCAGGTCGACCAGGCGTGCGCGGAACACCCGCCGCTCGCCCTCCGACTCCGCTACCGACACCCGCACGTCGCGCATGAAGTCGGAAAGCTGGTCGGCGGCTCGGGTCGCCAGGTGGCGGGCCTGATCCGGGTCGTTGAAGGCACCGACCTGGACCGCCCAGTTGCCTCCACTGCTGGCACGCGGCATGTCGGTCTGATAGGTGGTACGCGGTGTGTCGGCCTGGGCGATCAGGGCACGAATCGGGTCGTCGGCGGAGCCCATCTCGACCCCCATCTCCGACTGGAAGGAGAACTGACGCTCGCCGCTCGAGGCGGGCTCGACGGCCTCGGGTGCGGCAGCCAGCTGCTGGGCGGAAGCGGATGGACTCTCCGGCAGGTCCATGCGATCGCCCAACACATCGGCCTGGGCAATCCAGTCGCCGCGCTGCAGCATGGAGAGCCTGGCAAAGCCGCGATCGAGCAGGTCGGCCATGTGCGTGTCGCGCGAGGCGGCGGTGAAACCGCCCATCACCACGGAGACGATACGCCGGTCGTTACGGATCGCCGAAGTCGCCACATTGAACCCGGAGGCACGAATGAAGCCGGTCTTGAGGCCATCGGCGCCGGCATAATTGCGCAGCAGCCGGTTGTGGCTGGTATGGGTGGTGCCGCGGTAGGTGAAACTCTGGGTGGAGAAGTAGTGGTAGTACTGGGGGAAGTCCTGCATCACGCGGATCGACAGCGTGGCCATGTCGCGGGCCGTGGTGACCTGAGCATTGTCGGGCAGCCCGGAAGCGTTACGGAACACGGTGCTGGTCATGCCCAGCTCGTTGGCGCGCTGGGTCATCATACGGGCGAAACCGGACTCGGTATTGCCCAGCGCCTCGGCGACCACCACGGCAACGTCGTTGGCCGAGCGCACCACCAGCGCCTTGATGGCCTCTTCCACCGTGATCGTGCTACCCGCCGCGAGCCACAGCTTGGAAGCGGGCATCGAAGCGGCATGGGCCGATACCGGTAACGGCTGGTTCAAGCGCATGGTGCCGTTCTCGAGGGCCTCGAACAGCATGTAGAGCGTCATCATCTTGGTCAGCGAGGCGGGATAGCGCGTCGCATCGGCGTTGGCCTGATGCAGTACGTCGCCGCTCTCGACATCGATCACGATGGCCGCATAGCGGGGGTTGGCCTGCGCCGAGCCGATCGTCAACAACTGAAGAAAAAGAAAAAAGAAAATGGCCACACCGAGGTAAGGTCGGTTGTAGGAGCGCATGACGAACACCTCTGGTTCCCTTTTGATTCCCCGTGGTCCGTTTCTAAAGCGGACCTTGGCTCAGTATGGCCGCATAACGAAGCGCTTAACAGCCGGAATAGCGAGTTTTTTTGCATATATACCGGCTGCTTCCATCAAACTTCCGTTTATTAATCAACTGGAATAACAGCCCGTTACCCCTGCGTTGCAGACCCGCTACTCCCATGCGGGGAAAGGGTCGGGCAAGCCGGCCCACGCCCGATGACCGTCTGCCAATACGGCGTCGCTCAGCAGGCACTCGTCCAGGGCCTGACGGATACGCGCTTCGTCGAGGTTCTGGCCGATGAATACCAGTTCCTGACGCATGTCGCCGAACGGCTCTTCCCACTGCTCCATGATGTAGCCACGCGACTCCGGATCCTTGGGCCAGCGCGACTCGGGCACGGCCTTCCAGAACATGCCGGCAAAGCCATAATGGGCGATGCCGCCCGCCTGACTCCACTGGCCGGCGTACTGGGGTCGCGTAGCGAGCCAGAAGAAGCCCTTCGAACGCAGCAGCTTGCCGCCGAACCAATCGCCATGCAACAGGGCGTGAAACTTCTCGGGATGGAAAGGCCGCCGGGCGCGATAGACGAAGCTCGAGATGCCGTACTCCTGGGTTTCGGGCACGTGCTCACCGCGCAGCTCCTTGAGCCAGCCCGGGGCGAGCCTGGCCCGTTCGAAGCTGAAGCGGCCGGTATCGAGCACCTTGTCGAGCGGCACCTGGCCGTGGGCCATGGGTACCAGCTCGGCGTCGGGATTGAGCGAGCGCAGCACCGCCTTCAACTCCGCCAGTTGCGCCTCGTCGATCAGGTCGGTCTTGCTGATCAGCAACACGTCGCAGAACTCGATCTGGTCCATCAGCAGGTCGGCGACGTTGCGCTCGTCCTCCTCGTCCAGGCTCTCGCCCGCCTCGGCGAGGGATTTCGCCTCCCGGTACTGAGCCAGGAAATTGGCACCGTCGACCACCGTCACCAGGGTGTCGAGTCGAGCGATGCTGGAGAGACTCTGGCCCTGCTCGTCCTCGAAGGTGAAGGTCTCCGCCACCGGTAGCGGCTCGGAGATTCCGGTGGACTCGATCACCAGATGATCGAAGCGGCCTTCCCACGCCAGCCGGCTCACCTCCACCAGCAGGTCCTCACGCAGCGTGCAGCAGATGCAGCCATTGCTCATCTCGACCAGCCGCTCCTCGGCCCGGTTGAGCGTCACCTCGTCATCGCCACTGCCCGGAGCGCCTCGCACCAGGGCGGCATCGATGTTGACCTCGCTCATGTCATTGACGATCACCGCCACGCGGCGCCCATCGCGATTGGCCAGGATATGGTTGAGCAGGGTGGTCTTTCCCGCTCCAAGAAAGCCGGAAAGCACGGTAACCGGCAGGGGCTTGTGGGACATCACGCGTCTCCTCGCTGCTTGCTGTAGTGGTGTTCGCGTTTCTCCTGCCGCTCCTTGGCCTCCAGGCACAGTTCGGCGGTCGGCCTGAGCAACAGTCGGGGCAAGCCGATGGGCTGACCGGTTTCGGCGCAATAGCCGTAGTCGCCCTCTTCGATACGCCGCAGTGCCTGATGAATCTTGCGCAGCAGCCGTGTCTCGCGATCGGCCTGGCGTAACAACAGCCGCAACTCCTCCTCCACGGCGGCACGATCGAGCTCGTCGCCGCTGCGCTCGTTGTCGGCGATGGCGCTGCGCACCTCCTCAAGGTGCGCCTCCACTTCGGCCCGCTCGGCAGCCAGCCGGCGCCGGAAAAACGCCAGCTGCTCATCGTTCATGTATGCCTCTTCGGGCATGGCCAGCAGTCGCTGCACCTCGGGATAGGCCGACATGGGCATCCTCTTCTGAAATATACGTTATAACATAACAATACTATTTCCCATGGCAAGCCCTCTACGCCAAGACGGCTTGTGATCCAGTCCTCGAATTCCAGGCAATTTCTTGCCCGCTGGGCAACTTCTTGCCCGACCCGGGCAAGAAGTTGCCTAAGTAAAATTAGAATCGCTTGCACCGAAAAACTATAACCATATGTATTTAAAAGAATTTAAAGGTACTGGCACACATACTGCGTATATCAGGCTGTCCATCGGGACATTTCATTCACATCGTCAAGGAGCAGACCATGCCGACTCCCTGCTATATCAGCATCCAGGGCCAGACCCAGGGCAACATCACCGCCGGTGCCTTCACTCCGGATTCCGTGGGTAACATCTACGTGGAAGGCCACGAAGACGAGATGCTGGTCCAGGAGTTCAAGCACGTCGTGACCGTGCCCACCGACCCGCAGTCCGGCCAGCCCTCCGGCCAGCGCGCGCACAAGCCGTTCGTCTTCACCGTGGCCCTGAACAAGGCCGTGCCGCTGATGTACAACGCCCTGGCTTCCGGCGAAATGCTGCCGAACGTGGAGCTGAAGTGGTACCGCACCTCCGTCGAGGGCAAGCAGGAGCACTTCTTCACCACCACCCTGACCGACGCCACCATCGTCGACATCAACCTGCGCATGCCGCACGCCCAGGACTCCACCAAGTCTGAGTTCACTCAGCTGATGGACGTGTCCCTGGCCTACCGCAAGATCGACTGGGAACACACCGTCGCCGGCACCTCCGGTTCCGACGACTGGCGCGCCCCGATCGAGTCTTGATCGGCTAGCCCCGCGCCCCCACCCGCCGGCTCGCCGGGCGGGGGCGACGGTTCGCACCACGACGCCAGCGCTCTTTTCGAGCGCTGGCGTCGTGGTTTTTCAGGATGGGTGAATATTGAATCGCGGCGCCCGCCGCACGTTGGCCAGCAGCAGGCTGCCGGTGGCGGGGTCGGGGATCAGGGTGCAGTCGATGTCGTAGAGCTGGCGTACCAGCTCGGTGGTGACCACTTCGCCTGGCGGGCCGGCGGCCACCAGCTGGCCATGGCGCAGGGCGAGAAGGTGGTCGGCGTAGCGGCAGGCACTGGCGAGGTCGTGCAACACCATGACCACGGTACGGCCGTGGGCGGCCAGCCGGCGTACCAGCTCGAAGACCTCGATCTGGTGGCCGAGATCGAGCGCCGAGGTGGGCTCGTCGAGCAGCAGCAGCGGGGTCTGCTGGGCGATGGTCATGGCGATCCAGGCGCGCTGGCGCTGGCCGCCGGAGAGGGTATCGAGGGGTCGATCCGCCAGTTCGTCCACATCGGCCGCGGCCAGCGCCTCGTGTACCACTTGCTGATCCTCCGCCGACCACTGGCGCAGCCAGCCCTGGTGCGGCTGGCGGCCGAAGCGCACCAGTTCGGCCACGGTCAGCCCCTCCGGGGCGGTGGCTTCCTGGGGCAGCAGCGCCAGGCGCCGGGCCAGTTCCCTGGCCGGGAGCTGCTGGATGTCCTGACCGTCGAGCACCACCGCGCCCTGGCTGGGCGCGTGCAAGCGTGCCAGGCCGGCCAGCAGGGTCGACTTGCCGCAGCCGTTGGGGCCGACGATGGCGGTGACCCGGCCCGCCGGCAGCGACAGTGCCAGCGCGTCGATGATGGTGGTACGGCCGTAGCGCAGTGTCAGGTCGCGGGTGGCGAGTTCATGTCGGGTCATGCCAGATTCCTCGAGGCCGGTCGCAGCAGTATCCACAGCAGCCAGGGGCCGCCGACCACGGCGGTGACGATGCCCACCGGGATCTCGATGGGCGAGAGCAGCACCCTTCCCGCCAGGTCGGCCAGCACCATCACCAGCGCCCCCGCCAGCGCCGAGGCCATGACCGGCACCCCGCGTGGCGAGGAGAGCGAACGGGCGATTTCCGGGCCGATCAGGCCTACCAGCCCCACCGGGCCTGCCACGGAAACCGCCAGGCCGGTGAGCAGCACCGAGACCGCCAGTACCTGCCAGCGGCGCTGTGACACGCGCAGGCCGAGGCCCGAGGCCGCGGCGTCGGAGAAGCGCATCAGGCTCAGTGCACGAGTGAGCCACAGGGCAGTGCCCAGGCCCAGCGGCAGCCCGACCGCGAGCAGCGTGACGGCACCGGCCGGGCGGGCGTTGAGCGAGCCGACCGTCCAGGGATAGGCGGCGTTGGCGGTGTCGATGTGCACCTTGGCCAGCAGCAGCTGAGTGATGGCGCCGAACACGGCGCCGACCCCGATACCGGCGACGATGAAGCGGTAGCCGCGGGTGCCGCCGCCGGCGGCCAGGCCGAAGGTGAGAGCGGCCGCCGTGGTCGCCCCCACCAGGGCCATGGCCGGCGGCGCCAGCGACACGCCCAGGCCGATCACCGAGGCCACGGCGAAGGCGGTGGCGCCGTTGTCGATACCGATGATACCGGGCGTGGCCAGGCGGTTGCGGGCCAGGGTCTGCATCAGGCAGCCCGCCACGCCGAAGGCGGCACCGGTGAGGCAGGCGGCAAGCAGCCGCGGCAGGCGTAGTTCCTGGACCAGGAACACCGCCATCAGATCGCCGCGCCCCACCAGCGCCGGCAGCACCGCCCTCGGCGCCAGGGCGCTGCTGCCCATGGTCAGATAGGCGAACGATGCCGCCAGCAAGCCCAGCAGCAGGAGCAGCGCGGCCAAGAAGGCGCGTCTGTCCACCAGCACGCTGTAGGGTGCTCGTGCGCCGCCCAACTGCCAGGCCAGGCGCCAGTGGCCGGCCGGCGCGGAAGCCGCCGTTGCCCGGTCGTAGCCGTGCCCGACGGGCTGCTGTTGGAGCCCGTCCTCGGCAGTGTTGCCGTGCATTGCCCCCTCCTCTCTCATCAGGCGCATAGCATTCATCAGGCTCATAGCGTTGGCATGCGCCGCGCTCTCACCACGGCCACCAGCACGGGCGCACCGCACAGCGCCGTGAGCACACCGAGCGGCAGTTCGGAAGGTGCGACCAAGAGGCGCGAGACGATATCGGCCGTGATCACCATCAGCGGGCCCAGCGGCAGACACAGCCACAAAGTACGGCGAATATCGGGGCCGGCCAGGGCACGAGCGGCGAACGGCACCACCAGCCCGACGAAGGCGATAGGGCCGGCGGTGGCAGTAGCGGCGCCTACCAGCAGCGCCACCGCCACGATCACCAGCAGCCGGATGAGCCCCGGACGATGGCCGAGGCCGCTGGCAACGCGCTCGCCCAGCGACAGAGCCGCCAGCGGGCGCGCCACGGCGAGCACGATGCCCCCCGCCAGCAGCAGGCTGGGCAGGATGGCAAGCAGATGCTCGAGCCGGCGACCGGCCAGGCTGCCGACGATCCAGAAGCGAATTTCGTCGGCGGCGCGCTGATCGAACAGCAGCAGCAGCGAGGTGAGCGAGAGCAGCAGGCCGGTCAGGGCGGCGCCGGCCAGCACCAGCCGCACCGGATCGTTGCCGGCACCGCTCACCCGCGCCACGCCTAGCACGCAGAGACAGCCGACCATCGCGCCCAGTTGGGCCACGCCGATCCGCATCGTGGTGGCGGTGGCGCCGAGCACCAGCGCCACGGCAACGGCAAAGGCCGCCCCGGCGCTGACGCCGAGCAGACCCGGCTCTGCCAATGGGTTGCGCGTCACCGCCTGAAGCAGGGCTCCCGCCACCCCCAGGGCCAGACCGACCACGAGGCCCACCAGCGTCCGCGGCAGGCGCAGCGAGCCGACCACGAACTGGGCTTCGGCATCGCCCTGCCCGGTGATGGCGGCCCAGGCCCGAGCCGGCCCAACGTCGCCGGCCCCCCACAGCAAACTGGCCAGACAGACCAGCACCAGCAATGCCAGCAGGCCCGCCAGCCTCGCGGAGAGGCGGCGGGCCTGGAACAAGCCCGAAGGTCGTGCTGCGTACATCAGGGTGTCAGCGCAGCATCGAGCTGATCGAGAATCGTCAGCGCCGCCAGCGGGCCGGTGGCGCTCGACCACAGCTGGCCGTCGACGGGCACGACCTGGTCGCGAGCCACCACGTCGAGGCGGGCAAAAGCAGGCGTGGCCTGCGCGGCTTGCAGGGCTTCCCGCCCCTCCTCGTTGAGGGTGGCCAGGAACAACCAGTCGGCGTCCACACGGGAAAGGTTCTCGAGGCTTAGCGGATCGCTGTGTGGGCTGTTCTCACGGGTCAGCCCGGCATCGTGAACCGCCACGCCTGCTGCGCGCAGAAGGCCGGCCGTGAAGAGATCGGCGGACATGACCATGGGGCCTTGCGGCATCCAGCGCACCAGCACGGCACTGGGGGCCTCGTCGGCCGCAATGCGCTCGGCGACCTCGGCGGCGCGAGCATCGACCTGCTCCAGTGCGGCTTCGATTTCCGCCTCGCGCCCCAGCGCCTGGGCGAACAGGCGGGTCTCGGCGCGCCATGCCTCCGGATCCAACCCTTCGGTCAACGGCACGACGGTGGGCGCCATGCGCGAGAGCAGCCGGTATTGCGCTTCAGGTAGCTGCGGCGGAGCGAGAATGACGTCCGGCTCCAGTGCCAGCACGGCCTCGAGGTTGATCTCGCGTACCACACCGACGATGGCGGGTCGCTGCTCGCCCAGATGCGCCTCGATGTAGCGGGCCATGCCGTCGCCACCACGGGTGGTAACGGCACCCAGCGGTGTGACGCCAGCCGCCAAGGCTACGTCGAGTGCGCCTTCGTAGAGCGTCACGACGCGTTCCGGCGACCTGGGTACCACGACCTCGCCAAACGCCGTCTCCACACTGCGCTCGGCCCAGGCGGTCAGCGGCAGCAACGCGAGCACGGCGACCGATAGGGGCAGGCGCAGCGCGCCGACCCAGTTCCGCATCCCTTTCATCACGAACCTCGCACACAAAGACTAATGCGAATTATTATCACAAAGAATTGAAAAGCTATGCCATGCAACACCTTGTTGCGGAAACTGCAACGCCCTCTCGACCCAATGAAACTCAACCAGAATCGTTTTCATTTATCGCCACGACTCTTACACTGTCGCATTCGATGCCACTCATCGCCGAGGAATGGCCATGTACGATCTCGACGAGCTGCTCGCCTTCGATCACGTCATGCGTTCCGGCAGCCTGACCCGCAGCGCACGAGCTCTCGACCTAGCCAAGTCGACCCTCAGCCGGCGTATCGCCCAGCTCGAACGAAAGTTGGGCCAGCCCCTGCTGCGCCGACAGTCCAACCGACTGCTGCCCACCGAAGCCGGCCACGCCTTTCATGTCTACTGCCGACAGATTCTCGAGCTTGCCGAGCAGGGCCGACAGGCGTTGGAAGAGTTGAACGAGGAGGTCAGCGGCGAGCTGCACGTGGTCGCGCACAACGCGCTGGCCCGCAGCTGGTTGTCCGCTCGGCTGACCGCCTTCATGAAGGTCCACCCCGAGGTACGTCTCACGCTACGCACCGGAACGACACCCACCCTCACCGCCGATAGCCAGGCGGTGACCGTGTGGCTGGGCGAGGTGCGCGGCAGCGAACTGCGCCAGGAGGTGCTGGGCTGGCTCCACCGCGGCCTTTATGGACACCCGGACTACTTCTCTCGCCAGGGCCAGCCACAACACCCTCGCGAACTGATACGGCACACCTGGATCGATCTGCTCGGCGAAACCGAGCAGGGGCTCACCCTCACCCACCGTGGGCAAGGTGGCGAGTTCCACTTTCGCCCCCCCGAGTCGCGCTTCCGCGTCGACCAGCAGATGCTGCATGGCGATGCCCTCGCCAGCGGGCACGGCCTGGGACTGATGTCCGACTGGTTGGCACAGGCGCGCGAACGCGCTCACCCCGGCTCTCTCGTGCGTTGCCTGCCGGAGTGGGATGCACCGGCCGTGCCGGTCACGCTGCTGTACCCCTATGGCTTCCGACCGCGGCGGCTGAGTGCCCTACTGGCCTTCCTGCGTCAGTCGCTACCGAACGCATGGCAACCAAGCCCAACCCCTCAGCTCGAGCCGACGAGCGTAGCCGGAAGCGAAGGTGTTGCCAGTCGCGCAACGCAACGTTGCCTGTCTTCCCCCTGAGCAAAGGGAACTTTCGGCATTAGAATCACCTGCGCTTGATAATTAATTTCATTTGATAATTCTTCATGCTCAGCAGGTGATCTCATGCTCCATGCCCGTCGCACCGCTCTGGCCGTTGCCGTCGCCAGCGCACCGCTCGCCTTCACCGCCCAGGCGCAGGATAGCGCCCGCCTCGACAACGTCGTGGTGACTGCCGCCGGCTTCGAACAGTCGCTGCGCGACGCCCCGGCCAGCATCTCGGTGGTGACCCGCGAGGAGCTGGAGCGGCGCCAGTTTGCCAATATCGCCGAAGCCATCGCCGACATTCCCGGCGTCGACGTACGCTCCGGCGTGGGCAAGACCGGTGGCCTGAATGTCAGCATTCGCGGCATGCCGAGCAACTACACCCTGATTCTGATCGACGGCCGGCGCCAGAACGCCGCCGCCGACGTCACCCCCAACGGCTTCGGCGAAACCGCCACGAGCTTCATGCCGCCGCTGTCGGCCATCGAGCGTATCGAGGTCATTCGCGGCCCCATGTCGACCCTGTACGGCTCCGACGCCATGGGCGGCGTGATCAACATCATCACCCGCCGTGTCGCCAACGAGTGGAGCGGCTCGGTCAGCGCCGAGAGCACCTTCCAGCAGCATCGCGAAGAGCCCAACTCCCAGGCGCTCAGCGTCTTCGCTTCCGGCCCGCTGGTCGAGGAGACCCTGGGCCTGCAGCTGCGTGGGCGGGTCTACAACCGCGGTGCGTCGGAGCGCCTGATGGAGGGTACGGGACGCGACCCACGTCCGGCCGAAGGGGAGATCTACTCCATCGGCGGACGCCTGAACCTCACGCCGGACGACACCAACGAGTTCTGGCTCGACGCCGAGCGCGCCCGCCAGTGGTACGACAACACCGACAGTCGCCTGGGCAGCCTCGATGGCAGCAACCCGAACAATCCCGACCAGGTCTACGGCTACGACGATCACATGCGCTTCAACCGCGACCAGATCGCCTTGGGGCATACCGGACGCTTCGCGGCGGGCACCTGGGAGAGCAGCGTGACCCACGCCATCACCGAGACCGTCGGCCGCACCATTCCGCACCCCAACGCGGGGCCCGGCACGCCGCATCCCGCCCTGCCCCACGCACCGATCATCAGTTCGCCGCGTACCCTGGAAAACGAGCAGACCGTACTCGACACCAAGCTCACCACCAACCTCGGTGCGCACATGCTCACCTTCGGCGGCCAGTACATGGAAGCGGAGCTGACCGACGACCTGGCACCGGACAGCTACGACGAATCCCAATGGGCGCTGTTCATCGAGGATGAGTGGTGGCTGCGTGACGACCTGGCGCTGACCCTGGGCGGCCGCTACGAGAACCACGACGCCTTCAGCGGTCACTTCACGCCGCGGGGGTATCTGGTGTGGAATGCCGACGACAGCTGGACCCTGAAGGGTGGCGTCAGCCGTGGCTACAAGACACCGACGCTCAACCAACTGAGGGATGGCATCAATAACGTCACCGCCCAGGGCGCCAGACTGCTGATCGGCAACCCGGACCTACAGCCGGAGAAGAGCACCAACTACGAGATCGGCGCGCATTACGACAACCTGGCCGGCTTCTCAGCGGGCGCCACTTTCTTCCACACCGATTTCACCGATCGCATCGTCACCGCCAGCGAGCGTGCCGTTACCGGGCATCCGACCATTCCCGACGGCACCTATGACCAGGCGATCAACATCGGCGAAGCGCAAACCCAAGGGGTGGAACTGGAGGCCCGCTATCGTTTCGCCCCTGCCTGGGAAGTGCGCGGCGGTTACACCTACACCGATACCGAGATCAAATCCGATGAAGCGCGTGGCGCAAGCCTGACGCTGGCGCCCCGGCACAAGCTGACCGCCGCCGTGAGCTGGGAGATCAACGAGCGCTGGAGCACCACCCTGGAAGGTGAGCACTACAGCGGTCGCAAGCGCTTCGCCTCCGCGCCGGAGGCCGGCACCCAGGATGCCGCTCTCGCCGCCGCCGTGGGCGACAAGTTCAAGAGCTACGAGCTGTTCAACCTGAGTTCCACCTACCGCGTGGCGGACAACGTGCGGCTGACCGGCACCATCTACAACCTGCTCGACACCGACTTCGGCACCGGCACGACCTACGAGTACGAAGGCGAGACCTTCGCGGCCTATGAGTACTTCACCTCGGGCCAGTCCATCAACGGCGCTTACATGCCGCGGCGCAGCTTCTGGCTCTCCGCCACTTACGAGTTCTGACCGGCACCTGCCTGCCGTTTCGCATCGTTACCTTCGCCCCGGTTCTGCCGGGGCTTTTTCTTGTGCACTGGGCTCATTCATCCGCCATACGCAGTATCACCGAGTAGCGATAGTCGTGGTCCTGCAACGCTGAAGGGGAACCCGCGTAGGGGGTGGTCACCCGCAGGTACCAGACGCCGGCGTCGAGTTCACGTTCGATGCGGAAGTTGCCGTCGACACCGCTGTGCCAGTCACGTTCCACGACCTCGCCCTCGGCGTTCATCAGCTCTCCCGAGGGCGCGCCCATGGCGGAGTCCCAGGGAAAGGTCTCGCTTTCCAGTACCACGCGGGTCGGCTCCTGCAGGGTGAAGGTGAAGTAGCGCATTCCCGTCGACATGACCTCGAAGGGTCGGTCGGGTGCCAGCGGGATGGCGTAGTCGCGTGGATCGCTCGTGCCCGCACAGCCCGTCAGTAGCAACAGCATCGAGAATAGAGCAGCAACGCAGCGGCGCATGGCAGCCTCCTTTGCAGCTAGCGCGTTAGCTTCAGCCTACTCCGAATAGCCGTTCCACGCCCAGCCAGATCAGACGCAGCGCCAGCAGGGTCAGGGTCCACTTGAAGAAAGAGTCGAAGCGATGGTCGGTCACCCGGTTCAGCAGGCGCAGGCCCAGCCAGGTGCCGACGAAGCCCGCCACGACCATGACCAGCATCAGCCCCAGCCAGTCGCGGAAGACGAAACCGGCAAAGCCGAAGATGAACGCCTTGGTGGCGTGTTGAAAGGTCATGCAGGTGGCGAAGGTGGCCACCCGCGGCAGCCGCTCGCTCATGCCGAGCTTGATGAACGAGGCGACCATGGGGCCGCTGGCGCCCACGAAACTGGAGAGCAGCGTAGTGAGCGCGCCGGCAATCACGGTGCCGGTGCGCCCCACCGCCCGCTGGGGCAAGCCCGGCCCCCAGCAGGAGTAGAGCACGAAGGCGGCGATGCACAGCTCCAGCACGCCGTAAGGCAGGCGGATCAACAGCCAGGCCGCCACCACCGCGCCGACGATCACGCCGGGCAGGAAGGCGGCAACGATGTCACGACGAACGTGCCGCCAGGTCATCACCGCCCGACCGCCGTTGGAGCCGAGCTGCACCATGCCGTGCACCGGGATCAGCGCCGTGGCCGGCATCACCTGGGCCATGGCGATGATCAACAGCGTGCCCCCGCCGATGCCAGCCGCTGCCGACAGCGCCGAGGTCACTACCGAGAGCAGCACCAGGATCAGGTTGACCCCGGCCGACAGCGGCGAGAGCAGCTCCAGCATCAAGCCGGACGCCTCACGGCAGCCTGCCCTCCTCGACGCCGTGGCACGCCACCTCGCTGCCGTCGCTGCGCGCGATCAGCCGCGGCACCTCGGCCTTGCAGCGCTCGTTGGCATGCGGGCAGCGCGGATGGAAGGCGCAGCCGGTAGGCGGATGCACCGGGTTGGGCACCTCGCCCTGGATCACGGTGCGCTCCTTGCCCACCCCCTCCAGCGACGGCACCGCGGCCAGCAGCATCTTCGAGTAGGGATGGTGGGGGTTCTCGAAGAGCTGGTCGGCCGGGGCGATCTCGGCGATGCGCCCCAGGTACATCACCGCGATGCGGTCCGACATGTGCTTGACCACCGCCATGTCGTGGCTGATGAACAGGTACGTCAGCCCGTACTCGTCCTGCAGGTCGCGCATCAGGTTGAGGATCTGCGCCTGCACCGAGACGTCCAGCGCCGAGGTCGGCTCGTCGCAGATCATGAACTCCGGCTCGTTGGCCAGCGCCCGGGCAATCGAGATGCGCTGGCGCTGACCGCCGGAGAACTCATGCGGATAGCGGTTGGCGTCCATGGCCGACATTCCCACCTGCTCGAGCAGCTCGCCCACCCGCCGCCGACGGTCGGCACTGCTCATCTCGGGGCGGAAGAAGCGCAGCGGCTCGCCGATGATGGTGCCCACCCGCCACAGCGGGTTGAGGCTGGCGTAGGGGTCCTGGAAGATCATCTGGAAGCGCTTGCGCACGCTGGCGGCCTGACGCCCGGTGCGCCCGGCCAGGTCGCTGATGTCCTCGCCGTCGAACACCAGCTTGCCGCGAGTGAGGCCATAGAGCCCCACCACCAGCCGCGCCACGGTGGACTTGCCGCAGCCCGACTCACCTACCAGCGAGAGCGTCTCGCCGCGGCGGATGGAGAAGCCCACGCCGTCCACCGCCTTGAGCGTGAGCTTTTCGCTGCGCTCGATCACCCGGTTGAGCCAGGGCTTGGAGACGTCGAAATAGCGCGCCAGATCATGGGCTTCGAGCAGGATCTCGCCCTGCGCCGCGGCGCTCTTCTTCACTGCCGTATCAGCGCACATGGCTCACCTCCTCTCCCTCTGCGTCCTGCCGTGGCGGCAGCGGATCGACCGGGTCGTGCAGCCAGCACGCCGCCCGGCTGCCCCCGGCCGGCATCAGGTCCGGCCGCTGGTCACGGCAGCGCTGCTGGGCGTGGGGGCAGCGCGGGTTGAAGGCGCAGCCCGAGGGAATCGCCGCCAGCCGCGGCATGGCGCCCTCGATCTGGTAGAGCCGGTCGAGGCGCTTGGCAATCCCGGGGATCGAGGCCATCAGTCCCTTGGTGTAGGGATGCTGCGGGTGGCGGATCACCTCGTCCACCGGCCCGATCTCGATCAGCCGCCCGGCATACATCACCGCCACGCGGTCGGCGGTCTCGGCGATCACGCCCATGTCGTGGGTGACCAGCATCACCGCCGTGCCGTGATCGGCACACAACCGCTTGAGCAGGGCGAGAATTTGCGCCTGCACCGAGACGTCGAGCGCCGTGGTGGGCTCGTCGGCAATGATGAACTCGGGGCGCGCCGCCAGCGCCAGGGCGATCACCACGCGCTGGCGCATGCCGCCGGAGAACTGGTGCGGGTAGCTGTCGATGCGGTTCTCGGGGGCCGGAATGCCCACCTCGCGCAGCAGCTTGAGCGCCTCCTCGCGAGCCTCGCGCTCGTTCATTGGCAAGTGGGCACGGATCGTCTCGATCAACTGGTCGCCCACCGAGAACAGCGGGTTGAGGCTGGTCAGCGGGTCCTGGAAGATCATGCCGATATGGCGTCCGCGCAGCGGCACGAAGCGCTCCTCGGGCAGGTCGTCGATGCGCTGGCCAGAGAGCAGCACTTCACCGGCAGCGATATGACCGGGCGGCTCCAGCAGGCGGATCACGGCATTGCCGGTCATCGACTTGCCGGCGCCGGACTCGCCCACCACGCCCAGCACTTCGCCGGGAGCGATGTCGAAGGAGACGTCGTCGAGCGCCACCAGGGTACCGTGGCGGGTGGGAAACTCGACCCGCAGATGGCGTACGGAAAGGACCGGCTGCTGACCCGCGGCGCCAGGCTCGTGGCCGGCCACCGGGGCGGCTTGATTAACAGAGCCCTTATCAACGGAGCTTGGGGTTGAGGACATCACGCAACCAGTCTCCCAGCAGATTGACGGAGAGCGCCAGCATCAGCAGCGCCATTCCGGGGAAGAGTAGGATCCACCACTCTCCCGAGAACATGTAATCCTGGCCCACCCGGATGAGGGTGCCCAGGCTCGGCTGGGTGGCCGGCATGCCGACCCCCAGGAACGACAGCGTGGCCTCGGCGATGATCGCCAGCGCCAGGCCGATGGTGCCGATCACCAGCACCGGCCGCATCACGTTGGGCAGGATGTGCTGGAACAGGATCTTGCGCGCCGGCAGGCCGATCACCCGCGCCGCCTGCACGTACTCCTTGCTCTTCTCCACCATGGTGGCGCCGCGTACCGCGCGGGCGTACTGCACCCAGTCGGAGAGGCCGATGGCGATGATCAGCACGATGATGGCCACTTCGGCATGCATCGAGCGCGGCAGGAAGCCGCGGATCACGCCGAAGATCAGCAGCGCCATCAGGATCGACGGGAAGGTGAGCTGCACGTCGGCGATGCGCATGATCAGCGCGTCGCGCCAGCCGCCGCGGAAGCCCGCCAGCAGGCCCAGAGCAGTGCCCATCACCAGGGCGAAGATCACCGCGGCAAAGCCCACCAGCAGCGAGATGCGCGAGCCGTAGAGAATCGCCGAGAAGACGTCGCGGCCCTGGCTGTCGCTGCCCAGCAGGTAGTAATTGCCGGTGAAGTCCGAGGTGGTCATCGGCGGCGTGAAGGCGTCGATCAGCTCCAGTTGACGCGGATCGAACGGGTTCTGCGGCGCAATCCACGGCGCGAACAGCGCGGCGGCGAACATGGTCAGCGTCACCAGGGTGGCCAGTATCACCACCGGCTGACGCTTCCATGAGTAGACGATGTCGCTGTCGAGGAAGGTACGCAGCTTGCTCGGCTTGGGCGGCACGACGGGTACGGCGCTGTCACGGGTCTGAACGTCCTGACTCATTTGCCACCTCCCTGGGCGCGCAGCCGCGGGTCGACGGCATAGTAGAGCAGATCCACCACCAGATTGATGACCACGAACACCAGCGCGATCATCATCAGGTAGGCGGCCATGACCGGCACGTCGACGAAACGCACGGCGGTGATGAACAGCGCGCCCACGCCGGGCCACTGGAACACCGTCTCGGTGATGATGGCGAAGGCGATGATGGTGCCGAGCTGCAGACCGATGATGGTGATGACCGGGATCATGGTGTTCTTCAGCGCATGGCGCAGATGCACCACCCGCTTCGACAGTCCCCGCGCGCGGGCGAACTTGATGTAGTCGGTGCTCAGCACCTCGAGCATCTCGGCCCGCACCAGGCGCATGATCAGGGTCAGCTGGAACAGCCCCAGGGTGATGGCCGGCAGGATCAGCGAGCGCAGCCCGCTGGTGGTGAGCAGGCCGGTGGTCCACCAGTCGCCGATGCGCACCGTCTCGCCGCGACCGAAGGCCGGCAGCATGCCGAGCTCCACGGCGAAGATGTAGATCAGCAGCACGCCGATCAGGAAGGTAGGCAGCGACACGCCGATCAGCGAGGCGGTCATGATGAAATTGGCCAGCCAGCTGCGGCGACGCAGCGCGGTATAGATACCCAGCAGGATGCCCATGACCACGGCGAAGATGGCCGAGATGATGGCCAGCTCCAGGGTCGCCGGCAGCCGCTCGAGGATCAGGTCGGTCACCGGCCGGGCCGAACGATAGGAGATGCCGAACTCGAACTGAGCGGCATTGACGATGAAATTCCAGAACTGCACCACCACCGGCTGGTCGAGACCGAGCTGGGCCCGCAGCGCGGCGCGGTCGGCCTCGGTGGCCTCCTGCCCGAGCATGTTGAGCACCGGGTCGCCGACGTAGTGGAACAGCGAGAACGAAATGAGCGCTACCACGAACATCACGAAGATGGCCTGCAGTACGCGCTGGATCAGAAACGCTAGCATGGGATCACCAAATAACGACGATACCCCCGGCCGCTTGTGGCAGCCGGGGGTAGAGCCTCGCGACGCTTAGTTGTTGAAACGCAGATACTTGAAGTGCGGTGTATTCTCGCTCTGCACCTTGAAGTCGATATCGTCACGCATCGACCAGGTCAGCATCTGATGGTGGATCGGGATGTAGACGATCTCGTCGTGAACGATCTGCCACGCTTCCGCGATCATCTCGTTGCGCGCATCCTCGTCGACCTCCTGGCCCATGGCCACGGTCAACTCGTCCACCCGCTCGTCGGAGAAGCCGGTGAAGTTCCAGGTGCCGTGGTTCTCTTCCTTGGTGTGGTAGAGGTAGTTGAAGATGTACTCGGAATCCATGGTGGGCACGCCCCAGCCCAACAGGTAGAAGTCGTACTCGCCACGCGCCAGCTCGGCGAAATGCAGCGAGCGGGTCTGCGCCACCAGATCCACGGTGATACCGATGCGCGCCAGCATGCTGACCACCGCCTGACAGATCTGCTCGTCGTTGACATAGCGGTCGTTGGGGCAGTGCAGAGTAACGCGGAAGCCGTCGCCGTAACCGGCCTCTTCCATCAGTTCCTGAGCGCGGGCGGTATCCGCCTCGAGAACCTCGTCCATCTCCTCGCTGTAGCCGTTGACGAAGGGCGGCGCGATCATGCCGGCCGGCTGGGAGTTGCCGCGCATGACGGCACGCTGGATGGTGGTGGCATCCACCGCCAGGTTGATCGCCTCGCGTACGCGACGGTCGGCGAAGGGATTGTCGTCAGTGTCGGCGGTACGCAGCTGGGCCGAGCCCATGTCCATGCCGAGGAAGATGGTGCGGTTCTCGGCGCCCTGCTCGTTCTTGATGCCGTCGGCGTTGGCCAGGCGCTCGATGTCCTGTACCGGGGTCTCCTGGAGGAAGTCGACCTCACCGGAGAGCAGTGCCGCCACGCGGGTGGAGGCCGACTCGATGGGCGTGAACACCAGACGAGAGATCTCCATCGGATAGTGGTCGATGCCCCAGTAGTCGTCGTTGCGCACGAACACGGTGCGCACGTCGGGCTCGCGGCTCTCGACGCGGAACGGACCGGTGCCGTTGGCGTTGCGCACGGCATAGGTCTCTTCACCGGCGGCGTAGTTCTGCGCCTCTTCCACCCCGTGCTCTTCCGCCCACTCGCGGCTCATGATGAACAGGTTGGTGAAGTTGTTGGGCAGCAGCGGGTTGGGCTCGTGGGTCTCCACTTCGACGGTGTAGTCATCCACGGCGCGCACTTCGGAGATCGAAGTCAGCAGACCGCGCATGTCGGCGGGCTCGCGGCGCGCCCGGTCGATGGAGAAGGCCACGTCATCGGCGGTCAGCGACTGGCCCTCGTGGAAGGTCACGCCCTCGCGGATCTTGAACACCCACACGGTGGGCTCGTCTTCCTTCACGTACCACTCGGTGGCCAGGCCGGGCTGGTAGGCCACGTCCATGTCCTGATAGATCAGGGTATCGAAGATCTGATGGTTGACCGAATGGGTCGGCCCCTCGTTCTGCGAGTGGGGGTCCATGGTCAGGCTGTCCGCGGAGCGGGTCCAGCGCAGGGTTTCGGCGTTCGCTGC
This sequence comes from Billgrantia desiderata, assembly GCF_900108215.1. Taxonomy (NCBI): domain Bacteria; kingdom Pseudomonadati; phylum Pseudomonadota; class Gammaproteobacteria; order Oceanospirillales; family Halomonadaceae; genus Billgrantia; species Billgrantia desiderata. Next base: position 95,788 of record NZ_FNVC01000018.1, read on the forward strand.
GGTGGCCAACATGGCGCCGATCACGGCGGTGGCCAGTAGGGTCTTCTTGGGTAGCATGTTGTTATTTCCTCAATCAAGCGTTCGATGGGCAGCTGCCCTGGAGAGGTTTCTCCCATACCTTAGCCAAGAAAGCCAGAATTACCTTAGGATTGCTTTTCAGCGTTATTTCGACTGTGGACAGTTACATTTCCGGTGTTGCGAGCGATTCCTGGCAAACCGCTCGGCCGGCCTCGCCGCACCGGCTACAGATGGAAACATTCAACTCGGGTGAACGAAGATGAAACTGCTGACGACACGGGTCGCCCCAGAGTGGGTCGACTACAACGGCCACATGAACGATGCCGAATACGCCCGCGTCTTCTCGCTGGCGGTGGACACCCTGATGGAGCGGATCGGCCTCGATGCCGAGGGCCGCGAGCGTCAGGCCTACACGCTCTTCACCCTGGAAACCCACCTCTGCTACCGGCGCGAAGCTCACCAGGGGCAAACGCTGGTCGTCGAGGCGCTGCTGCTCGACCGCGACGCCAAGCGCCTGCATGTGTTCTTCACCATGCACGACGAAGCCGGCGAGACGCTCGCCACCAGCGAGCAGATGCTGATGGGTATCGATACGGCCAGCCACCGCCCCGCGCCCTTTCCGTCCGGCGTGGCGGATGCGATCGACACCCTGCCGCAGGCCGAGGCGGGCGCCTGGCCTGCGGCGGCTGGGAGGCGTATCGGTATTCCACGACAAGACATACCTGAACACTAAATTGACACCAGTGTACATTGCCATCTACTGTTGTCGGACAGACAACAAGATGGAGGCCCGGGCATGGCCAACGATCCGCTGCTGCAGCCCTTTCAGCTCAAGCACCTGACCCTCAGAAACCGGCTCATGCTGACCTCCCACGAGCCGGCCTACCCCGAGGACGGCATGCCCAAGGCGCTCTACCGCGCCTACCACGTCGAGCGCGCCCGGGCGGGCCTGGGCCTGACCATGACCGCCGGCTCCGCGGCGGTGGCCAAGGACAGCCCACCGGTGTTCAACAACATCCTGGCCTACAAGGACGAGGTAGTGCCGTGGTTGCGGGAACTCGCCGATGCCTGCCACGAGCACGGCACCGCGGTGATGATCCAGCTCACTCACCTGGGCCGACGCACCCGCTGGGACAAGGGCGACTGGCTGCCGGCGGTATCGGCCTGCCACCGCCGCGAACCGGCCCACCGCGCCTTCCCCAAGCAGGTCGAGGAGTGGGACATCGAGCGCCTGATCCGCGACTACGCCGATGCCGCCGAGCGCATGCACGCCGCCGGCCTCGACGGCATCGAGCTGCAGGCCTACGGCCACCTGATGGATCAGTTCTGGTCACCGCTGACCAATACTCTCGAGGGGCCCTACGGCGGCGACCTCGACAACCGGCTGCGCTTCACCTTCGACGTGCTGCGGGCCATTCGCCAGCGGGTCGGTGACGAGTTCATCGTCGGCGTACGCTACACCGGCGACGAGATGCTGGCAGGCGGGCTGACGGCCAGCGACGGCATGGCGATATCACGGCGCCTGAAGGAGAGCGGCCTGATCGATTTTCTCAACGTGGTGCGCGGTCACATCGACACCGATGCGGGGCTCACCGACGTGATCCCCATCCAGGGCATGCCCAGCGCCCCGCACCTCGACTTCGCCGGCGAGATCAAGCGCCAGGTCGACTTCCCCACCTTCCACGGCGCCAAGATTCAGGACGTGGCAACGGCGCGCCATGCCATCGCCTCGGGCAAGGTCGACATGATCGGCATGACCCGCGCCCACATGGCCGACCCCCACATCGTGCGCAAGATCGTCGAGGGGCGCGAAGAGGAGATCCGCCCCTGTGTCGGCGCCAACTACTGCCTCGACCGCATCTACCAGGGCGGTGCCGCCTACTGCATCCACAACGCCGCCACCGGGCGCGAGACCAGCATGCCCCACACCATCCCCAAGGCGGCGCAAAAGCGCCGGGTGGTGATCGTCGGCGCCGGCCCCGCGGGGCTGGAGGCCGCCCGCGTCGCCGGCGAACGTGGCCATGAGGTGGTGGTGCTGGAAGCCGCCAGCGACGCCGGCGGTCAGGTGCGTCTCACCGCCCAGAGCGAGCGCCGCCGCGAGATGCTGGGCATCATCGACTGGCGCCTGGAACGCTGCGAGGCGCTCGGCGTCGAGATTCGCTACAACGTCTGGGCCGAGGTCGAGGACGTGCTCGCCGAGCAGCCGGACGTGGTGATCGTGGCCACCGGCGGCTATCCCATGGACGACCAGCCCGCGGTCGGCCATGAGCTGGTGGTCAATACCTGGGACATCCTCTCCGGCCACGTGGCGCCGGGCAAACGCGTGCTGCTGTTCGACGACGCCGGCGATCATGCCGCCATGCAGGCGGCGGAGATCATCGGCGCCAGCGGCGCCGAGCTCGAGATCATGACCCCCGACCGCACCTTCTCGGCGGAGATCATGGCCATGAACCTGGTGCCCTACATGCGCGCCCTGCAGCGCCCCAACGTCACCTTCACCCCGACCTACCGGCTGAAGTCGGTGCAGCGCGACGGCGGCGAACTGCTCGCCCGTATTACCAGCGACTATGTATCGCCGGGCAAGCAGGACCTGGAGCAGGCGCGGCGCATCGACCAAGTGGTGGTCAACTACGGCATCACGCCGATGGCGGACGTCTACTTCGAGCTCAAGGCGCACTCGAGCAACGGCGGCGAGGTAGACTACGACGACCTGATCGCCGGCCGGCCCCAGGCGGTCGTGCGCAACCCGCAAGGCCGCTTCCAGCTGTTTCGCATCGGCGACGCCGTTTCGTCGCGCAATACCCATGCGGCAATCTATGATGCCCTGCGGCTGGTGAAGGATATCTGAGGCGCTTTACGAAAAGCGCCTAGAGAAAGGAGAGAGCGCCGAGATGCGAACCGCCACTGACAGCGATGCAAAATGGAAAGGCTCCCGCGAGGCCTGGCTCGACGCCGCCTTCGAGCTGCTGCTCGACTCCGGCGTGGATAGCGTGCGCATCCTGCCGCTGGCCAAGCGGCTCGATGTCTCGCGCACCAGTTTCTACTGGTTCTTCAAGGATCGCGAGGCGCTGCTCGACGCTCTGGTCGAACGCTGGCGGGAGAAGAACACCCAGGGCCTGGTGCGCCAGACCGAAGCCTACGCCGAGAGCATTACCGAGGCGATCCTCAACGTCTTCGACTGCTGGCTGGACCCCGAGCTCTTCGATTCCCCGCTGGAGTTCGCCATGCGCAGCTGGGCGCTGCAGTCGGATGAGGTGGCCAAGGAAATCGACATGGCCGACGAGGCGCGCATCGAGGCACTGACGAAAATGTTCGAGCGCTACGGCTTCGAGCCGCTGGCAGCCAACGTGCGCGGCCGCACCATCTACCTGACCCAGATCGGCTACATCTCGATGAAGACCCAGGAGGCACTCGAGGTCCGCATGCAGCGCATTCCCGCCTATGTCGAGATCTTTACCGGGCAGGCGCCGCAACCCCGCGAGCTGCAGCGCTTCCAGGCCCGGCATGGCTTTGTGCTGGAAAGCACCCAAGCGGCATCCGGCACTGCCGGTCACTGATCCAGCCGCTCCTCGAATGCCGGCAGAATCTCGAACAGATCATCGACGAGACCGTAATCCGCCACCTGGAAGATCGGCGCCTCTACGTCCTTGTTGATCGCCACGATCACCTTGGAATCCTTCATGCCGGCCAGGTGCTGGATGGCACCGGAAATACCCACGGCGATGTAGAGCTCCGGCGCGACGATCTTGCCGGTCTGCCCCACCTGCATGTCGTTGGGCACGAAGCCGGCATCCACCGCCGCTCGCGAAGCCCCGATGGCGGCACCCAGCTTGTCGGCAATCCCATCGAGCAGCTTGAAGTTCTCGCCGCTGCCCATGCCGCGTCCGCCGGAGATGACCACCTTGGCCGCTGCCAGTTCGGGACGGTCGCTCTGGGCCAGCTCCTGCTTGACGAAGGCGGACTGACGGTTCTCCACCACCGTGTCGACGCTCTCGATGGCGGCACTATTCCCTTCGCCCACGGCATCGAAGCCGGTGCTGCGCACGGTGATCACCTTGAGGCTGTCGGCGCTCTGCACCGTAGCGATGGCGTTGCCGGCGTAGATCGGCCGCTTGAAGGTGTCGGCGTCGACCACTTCGACGATCTCGGAGAGCTGGCTGACGTCCTTCAGCGCGG
>NZ_FNVC01000050.1:0-3266 GCF_900108215.1 Billgrantia desiderata
CCCTTGACCGATCAGTCAGACAGGACTGCCGCCTGACCTGCCATACACAGGATTTGACAATAACTCTTCGCATCGTTGGCATCGGCGTAGCCACAGGCGATCTGGAAGATGCGCTGGGTCAGCAGATCCTCCATTGAGTGATCGATGTAGGAGGCGTGACGGCCGTCATGAATGGCCTGGGCCAGTCGATGGATCAGGCCGATTTGCTGGTCAACGCCGCGCAGCAACAGGGGCCCGAAGTCGGATGACAAGGCCCCGCCCTCGAAATCGGCTCGTACGGTAAAGCCGGCAAAGGGAGGAAAGCGCAGTTGAGTAGGGATAGAATCAGACATGGCGAACCCTGTTTAGCTTCTTCCGAAGCGTTATTGGTGTAACTCCCATTATATCAATGGGTTGGGCAGGGTTCGCCTTTTTTTATGAATTTTTCGGGCTAGTGCAGTGTACTGCCTCGAGTCAAGGTGGCCATCGGCAAGGCTCTGAATCGTCTCCACAGCCTGACTTACCGAGCGGTTCATGGGACGGACAAGCAGCCACGCCACTATACTGAGTACCAGCATTCCCGGGATCAATACGGCAACGAGAACTGTCACGGCCAGGGAAATCGCGAACTGCGAGAGATTTCCGGTAAGTTCCGAGAACTGATGCGCCAGTTCGTTGACCTGTCTTTCTCTGGCATCGATTTCCTGGATGATCTCCAGCCGCTGCGGGGGGGGATCGGCGGCGTTCCTGAGTTCGGCCGCCAGAGCGAGTATCTGCTCCGATATCTCGGAGGCTTCGCCCGACAGGGAAATCAGACGCTGGGCGATTGGGTTACTCTTAAGGATCCTGAGCCGCAGAATTAAGGCGCGGGCCTGGTCAGGGTACCTCACTTCCTGGAACGTTTGTTGTATCTTTCGTGCGAACTCCGAGGTGCTACTGGTTACAAGGAGTTCCGGCGTCGCCGAGAACAAAGCACTATAGGCCAGCGCGCGTCCGAGACGATCCTCGAATTTCTGGTAGTCACTCTCATTGTTGGTATTGACGTACTGGTGCAGACTGGAGCTCGCCCTGAACACGTTAACCGTATGGGTTCGTTCAACCCTCGAGATCAAAGTCACCACATCGAGCGTGTTGAACACAAAGAACGACACCGAGCCAGCCAACAGAGTCACCACGACGCCCAGTCCCACAAGGAAATAGACCCGGTGCCGTATCAGTCCGAACCACTGCTTCATAGAGTCCATCATGGATAACGGTTCTGTTAGTTGATTAAGGAAGGTCTGAATAATTCACTGTTTTCACCGTGGTGCTAGTCAGAAAGCGTTTGCGGCGGAATTCAGCCCAGAAATCAATCTTGATCGTGTGTTTTTTCGCCTGATTGCCGCGTTTTCGCGGCAACCAGGCACACTGCCCCTAGGGCAACAGCATTCGTTTCACCCTCAGCAGATTGTACAACCCTGCCAGAACATAAAGTCGGTTCCTGTTCTTGGCCAAACCCCGATAGCGAACCTTGCCGTAGCCGAACATCCCTTTGGTCATCCGGAAGGGATGCTCCACCTTGGCTCGTATGCTGGCTTTGAGGGTTTCGCAGTCCTGAGTCACTTTCGACATCGTTGACCGTTTGCCTGGGCGTTCAGCGATAAACCACTGCACTTCCCGCTTCTTGTGCGCTTCGCGTTTCTGGATGCCGCGGTAACCGGCGTCTCCCCACACCCGTTTCTCCTCGCCATGCAACAGCTGATCCGACGGCGTCAGGTCATGCTCATTGGCGGCGGTCGTGGCAAGGCTGTGAATCAGGCCAATCGTGTCATCGACACCAATATGGCACTTCATACCAAAGTGCCACTGATTGCCTTTCTTCGTCTGATGCATCTCCGGATCACGAGCCTTATCTCTGTTCTTCGTCGAGCTGGGCGCTTCGATGATCGTCGCATCAACGATACTGCCTTCCCGAACCATCAGGCCATGCCGGGCCAGTTGGCGGTTGATCTTCTTGAACAGCTTCTTGCCCAAATTGTGCTGTTCCAGCAAGTGCCGGAAGTTCAGGATCGTCGTCTCATCGGGAACCCGGGACAGGCGAATACCCGCAAAACGACGCATCGACTCGATCTCATACAGCGCGTCCTCCATCGCCGGATCACTCAGGTTGTAGATCACCTGCATCACATGAACCCGCAGCATGCTCGACAGCGGGTATGGGGGACGACCGGCGCGGCCAGAGGCATAATGGGCGGCAATGGTCGATTCCAGCGCCTTCCACGGTAGCAACTGCTCCAGCTTCTCCAGGAACACTTCCCGCCGGGTCTTGCGCTTCTTGTGGGCGTATTCGGCTTCGGCAAAGGTCAGCTGGCTCATGGCATACCTGCATACTGGCTGATGGAAAGTACTCATTATGCCAAAGTCACGGCGTTTTTCAGAGGCTCCTTAAAGGAAAGGTCTGCAATCGGGGTGTTACTACCTGATGCGTATCAACCTCTCGTTCGCATCGACCGATCGCAGGGAACTTTAACGGCAAGACTCACCCGAACTCTTTACTTAGAAGCGGTATGCGACACCGATGCTCACGATAGTGGGGTCCACTTCCACTTCTGCCTCAACAGGGGCCGGGCCCAAGTTACCGGTGACATCCGCCTTGAAGGGTGCATATCTAACGTCAAAATTTGCCGACCAGTTATTGTGTATCCTCCAGCGAAAACCAGCCTGAACCGCAGGGGCCCATGTATCTTCGACGTCGAAGTCGGTTAGTGCGCGATCCTTCTCATTTAAAAAGAAAATCCGTCCTACACCCGCTCCAAAGTAAGGAGAGAACTTGCTACCCGTCAAGACATGATACTGAAGCGAAAGAATCACCGGACCATAATCTGTTTGACCAAGAAAGAGCCCAGAGAGTGACTCTTCGCCCTGAAGGTCTGCACTAGCGGGAATGCCGCCAAAAACGTTGAATGCCAGCTGATTACTCAGAAAATACGACACGTCGAATGAAACGGTCGTATCGTTGTTGATAGACAGGTTGGCATTTGGAAGGGGGGCACCACCCGCAGAGGGCGATCGCAAATCTTCATCAGTCAGAATTCTGGTGGCGTTCAGCCCAATTACCCAATCACCTCTACTATAATTATAATCTGGCTCAGATTGAGCGTTCGCCAAGCTTGCGGCAACTGAAAGTAAAAAGAATGCTATTACTAACGAGACTGTAACTATTCAGGTGGCTGCGGATGGGATATCGCCAACCAGCTGATTTTTCTGGCATAGTGCACAGCATCATTCGGCACACCTATGCGGTGATA
>NZ_FNVC01000003.1:0-292741 GCF_900108215.1 Billgrantia desiderata
AGCGTCCACTGGAAGCGCTGGATGGTTGGATACGTCGCCGACTGCGCTGCGTGATCTGGCGGCAGTGGAAGCGCCCGCGGACCCGGCGTCGTAAGCTCTTGGCGCTGGGGCTGGACGACTATCGGGCGTGGAAGTCAGCGGGAAATGGGCGAGGCGCCTGGTGGAACGCCGGGGCCTCGCACATGAATCAGGCCCTGCCAAGGAAGTGGTTTGATGGACTGGGCCTGATCTCGGTACTCGATACGGTAAGAGGGCTTAGCCGTTCTTCATGAACCGCCGTATACCGAACGGTACGTACGGTGGTGTGGGAGGGCGCCGGGGGTGACCCCGGCCCCTACCCGATGCTTGATGCACGCGTTCAGGCGGTGGCGCCCACCGCTACCGGTGCCGCGCCGCGCTTGATGGCGGCGTAGCCCAGGCCGGTGACCAGCGAGCCGATGACGATGGCGCCGAGGTAGAGCAGCACCGGGGTGATGGCGTTGGGAATCAGCAGCACGAAGATACCGCCGTGGGGCGCCATCAGTTGGGCGCCGACCAGCATCGAGAGGGCGCCGGTCACCGCGCCGCCGGCGATGCAGGCGGGGATCACCCGCAGCGGGTCCTTGGCGGCGAAGGGAATGGCGCCTTCGCTGATGAAGCACAGCCCCAGCACGAACGACGCCTTGCCCGCTTCGCGCTCCGGCTCGGAGAACTTGTGGCGGGCGACGAAGCTGGCGATGCCCATGCCGATGGCCGGGACCATGCCGGCGGCCATGATCGCCGCCATCGGCGCGTAGGTCTGCGAGGCCAGCAGGCCGACGCCGAAGGTGTAGGCGGCCTTGTTGACCGGCCCGCCCAGGTCGAAGCACATCATGGCGCCGAGCAGGATCCCCAGCAGCACCGCGTTGGTGGCGTCCATGCCGGCGAGGAAGCCGGTGAGGCCGGCGAGGATTGCCGCCACCGGCTCGCCGATGATGTAGATCATGGTCAGGCCGGTGACCAGGCTCGACACCAGCGGGATGATCAGGATCGGCTTGAGCGACTCGACGCTGGCGGGCAGCTTGACGTGACGGGTCACCGCCAGCGCCACGTAGCCGGCCAGGAAACCGGCGATGATGCCGCCGATGAAACCGGCCTCGATATTGGCCGCCAGCATGCCGCCGATCATGCCCGGGGCGATGCCCGGCCGGTCGGCGATGGAGTAGGCGATGTAGCCGGCCAGCACCGGGATCATCAGGGCGAAGGCGGTGCCGCCGCCGATCTGCATCAGCGCCGCGGCCAGCGTGCCCTCTTCCTGGAAGGCCTCGATGCCGAAGACGAAGGAGAGTGCGATCAGCAGGCCGCCGGCCACCACCATGGGCAGCATGAAGGAGACCCCGGTGAGCAGGTGCTTGTAGACCCCTTTCTCCTTGATGCTGCGGCTTGCATCGCTGCGGCGAGCGGTGCCGCTATGTTCTACCTCGGCCTGATCGAGGGCCGCCTCGATGGTGGGACGCGGTTTCTTCAGCGCGTTGCCGGTGGAGGTGCGGTAGATGCGCTTGCCGGCGAAGCGGGTCGGGTCGACCTCGATGTCGCAGGCGAGAATCACCACGTCCGCCGCGGCGATCTCCTCGTCGGTGAGCTTGTTCTGCGCGCCCACCGAGCCCTGGGTCTCGACGCGAATCGCATGGCCCAGGCTCTTGCCCGCTTCGCTCAGCGCCTCGGCGGCCATGAAGGTGTGGGCCACGCCGGTGGGGCAGGCGGTCACGGCGACGATTTTACTGCCGCCGGGCGCCTTGTGCTGATTGCCCGCTGCGCTCTGGGCGGGCGGGGTGAAGCTCTCGGCCTCGCGCTGGGCGCGCTGCAGGAATGCCTCGGGATCGGGCAGTGCCTCGCCGATGGCGGCGCGGAACAGCCGCTTGCCGGCAAAGCGCTCGGCGGCAGGAATCTGGTCGGCGGCGACCACGATGAGTTCGGCTGCGGCAATGGCGTCGGCCGAGACGGGCTCGACGGCCTCGAGCTGGCTGTGCATCTCGATGCTGGCTTGCCAACCCAGCCGACGGGCGGCCTGCTCCAGGCGACGAGCGGCGAGGAAGGTGGTGGCCATGCCGCTGGGGCAGGCGGTGACGATGATCACGTTCATGCGAGGGCTCCCCCCGCGTCTACGTCGTTGAGGCGACGCACGCGGGTCTGTTGTTGGAGTTGCGGGAAGTCGTCGGCGTGGAGGTTGCCCACGCCCAGGTGACGAACCGATTCGGCGGAGAGTGCGGTGGCCAGGCGCAGGGCCTGGTCGGGTGGATGGCCGCACACCACCCCGTGCAGCAGGGCGGCCAGCAGGGTGTCGCCGGCGCCTACGGTGCTGGCAACGCTGACCCGGGGCGGCATGGCCTGCCAGGCGCCGCGATGGCTGACCCACAGCACCCCGGCAGCCCCGGCGGAGACCACGGCCTCCTCGATACCGGCGGCATACAGGCGCAGCGCCGCGGTCAGGCGTGCTTCCGCCGTGTCGAGAGCGTTGCCGGCCCAGGCCGCCAGCTCGAGCTCGTTGGGTTTGACTGCGGTGGGGCGAGCCGCGATGGCTTGATCCAGGGCGGCGCCGCTGGTATCGACCCACACCGGCAGCCCGGCCTCGCGCAGCCGGATGACCAGCTCGGCAAGATTGCCCGGTGTCACCCCCGGCGGCAGGCTGCCGGCGATCACCACGGTGTCGGGGCGACGCCGCGGGTCGCCGATGCGCGTGTCGAGGCCGTCGAGCAAGCGCTGCCAGGCCGCTTCGTCGATGGCCGCGCCGGGGCCGTTGATGTCGGTGATGCGTCCGTCGGCCTCGGCGAGCTTGGCGTTGATGCGGGTCTCGCCAGGCACGCGCAGGAACGCGTCCTCCACTTGCATGGCCTCGAAGGCGCGCAGGAAGGGGCCGTCGTTGTCGGCACCAAGAAAGCCGGAAACCGTCACGTCGTGACCCAACTGGGTCAGTACCCGCGCCACGTTGACGCCCTTGCCGGCCGCCGTCAGGTGGGTCTCATGGGTGCGATTGACCGTGCCCGGCTCCAGCCGCTCCAGGCTCACGGAGAGGTCCAGCGCCGGGTTCAGGGTGAGGGTGAGCAGGCGGGCCATCAGCGTGCCTCCAGGGCGTCGCGTACCGCCTCGCTGGTGGCCTGGGCCAAGGCCAGTTGGGCCTGGGCACGGGCCTCGGCCAGATCGAACTCGCGCAGCCTGGCCTTGACCAGCGGTACCTGACGCGCGCTCACCGAGAGCTCGTCGACGCCGAGCCCGACCAGCACCGGCACCGCCAGGGTGTCGCTGGCCAGCTCGCCGCATACCCCGACCCACTTGCCGTGAGCGTGGGCCGCCGCCACGGTCATCTCGATCAGGCGCAGCACCGCCGGGTGCAGGCCGTCGGCCTGGGCCGAGAGCTCGGGGTGGTCGCGGTCGATGGCCAGGGTGTACTGGGTCAGGTCGTTGGTGCCCACCGAGAAGAAGTCGACCTCGGCGGCCAGGGCGGATGCCAGCAGGGCGGCCGAGGGAACCTCGATCATGACGCCGAGCTGCACGTCGGTGGCGCGCTTGGCGGCGGGAATCTCGTCGAGCAGGCGCTCGAAGATGGCGCGTGCGGCGCGGAATTCGCCTACGTCCTTGACCATCGGCAGCATGATACGCAGTGGCCGCGGCTTGTCAGCCGCCTCGCCGGCGGCGGGGGCTGCCGCCATCAGCAGTGCCCGCAACTGGGTTTCGAGCACCTCGGGCCGGGTCAGGCTGAGGCGGATGCCGCGCAGGCCGAGGAAGGGGTTGTCCTCCTTGGGTACCGGCCAGTAGGGCAGCGGCTTGTCGCCGCCCACGTCGAGGGTGCGGGCCACCAGCGGGCGACCCTCCAGGGCGTCCAGGGCCTCGCGGTACTCCTCGATCTGCGTGGCGAGATCCGGCTCCCGGGCGTGGGCCATGAACAGGAACTCGGTGCGCAGCAGGCCGATGCCCTCGGCGCCACGCTCCACGGCGTCGGCGGCGTGGGCGGTGTTGCCCAGGTTGGCGGCCACCTCCACGCGATGGCCGTCACGGGTTTGGGCGGGGTCGAAGCGCGCCTGCCACGCCTCGGCCTCGCGCCGCTCGCGTTCAGCCAGGCGCTGCTCGGCGCTGGCGCGGCGTTCGGCGGAGGGCGCCGGAATCACCCGGCCACGTTCGCCATCGAGAATCAGCTCCTGGCCGCCTGCCAGCGTCAGCACCCGTTCGCCGGCGCCCACCACGGCGGGAATGCCCAGAGCGCGGGCGAGAATCGCGCTGTGCGCAGTGGCGCCGCCGCGGGCGGTGAGCAGGCCGCGCACCCGCTGGGTGTCGAGCCGCGCCACGTCGGAGGGACCGATGTCGTCGGTCACCAGGATGTAGGGCGTCTCCGGCGGTTCGGGCAGCTGCACCTCGCACAGCACGCCGAGTACGCGGCGGCCGACGTCGCGCAGGTCGGCGGCGCGCTCGGCCAGCAGGCGGTCGGCGAGCATCTCCTGGGCATGGGCGGCAGTCTCGATGGCTTCCCACCAGGCGGACTCCGCAGAGCGGCCCTCCTGAATGCCTTCACGGGCGGCCTCGAACAGCTCGGGGTCGGTGAGCATCTCTTCGTGCATGGACAGGATCTGTGCCACTTCGCCGCCGCGGGCCTGCCGTACCAGCGCCTCGAGCTGGGCCGCGCCATCGGCGAGGGCCTGACGCAGGCGCCGCTGCTGCTCGGCGGGGTCGGCGGCGCGCTCGGGATAGTCGAAGCGCGGGGTCTGCAGCACGAAGGCCGGCGCGATGGCCAGCCCCGGGGAGGCTGCCACCCCCGGGTGCGGCACGTCGTCGGGCAGCGGCTCGACGGGGGCCGCATCCGCCTGCGGCATGCTGCGCTCACGGCTTTCGTCGAAGGGCAGCACGTGCTCGCCGAGGCCGTCCGCCACGGCGCGACACACGGCGTCGAGCGCCTGCTGGGCTCCCTCGCCTTCGGCGGAGAAGAGCAGCTGCTGGCCGCGGCGGGCACCAAGGTTGATCACCTTGGTCAGGCTGGAAGCGGACACCGCGGCGCCACCGCCCTCGGCCAGTCGCACCTGGATCGGCAGGCCCTGTTCCCGAGCCGCCTGCACCAGCTGCTTGGCCGGGCGGGCATGCAGTCCGTGGGCGTTGAGTACCCGGGCCAGCCGGGTATGGGCCGCGGCGGATTCGCCGGCCAGGCGGGCCAGTACGGTGGCGGCATCGGCACTGGGCAGCTCGGCGGCGGCACCGCTGTCGAGCAGGGTGAGAACGCGCTCCAGCAGGCCGCGGTGGGCGTCCCCCTGGGCGGCCAGGCAGAACACCCCCTTCACCGCTTCGCCGCCGCTCTCCAGGCGCTCATCCGGCGTGGCCAGGGCCAGCGCCGGCACCGTGACGCTGCGCTCGCCGAGGCTGAGCCACAGCCCCTGGCCCAGCGGCGCCAGCTCGCGTTCGGCGACCTCGGCGACGAAACCGCTGCCCACGCAGCCGAGCTGACGCAGCCGGGCGGCGCCGGCCAGAGCCAGTTCGCGCGCGTCGCGGGCAGGAAAGCCGAGACACAGAGTATCGGTGTCCAGTCGCGCTTCCACCTGGGCCTTCGACAGCAGGGCCGCCACGGTCGCCGCCGAGCTCGCGCCGGCCAGACGCTCGCCGACGCGGTCGTCGTCGAGTACGTGGGTGAGCTGGCGCAGGATGTCCAGATGCTCGTCGCTCTGGGCGGCAATGGCGACCAGCACGTGAACGCGCTGGCCATCGTGCCACTCGACGCCGGCGGGAAACTGCAGTACGCGTACGCCGGTGGCCAGCACGTGCTCGCGGCTTTCCGCCGTGCCGTGGGGGATGGCGATGGCGTTGCCGAGGTAGGTGGAGGACTGCGCCTCGCGCTGGAACAGGCCGTCGCGGTAGGCGGGGGCGGTCAGCCCTGCCCGGTGCAGCGATTCGGCGGCCTGCTCCAGCGCATCGCGCCAGTCAGGCGCCTGGCAGTCGAGGCGGACGTCCTCGGGGCGTAGCGTGAGCATGGGCAATCTCCTGTTGGCGGTGACCCCGATCGACGCCGCTGGATCGAGTCCTGGCTTGTCGATTACGTTTTGCTGAATCGTGTCACCTTGTCTATTCTTCATGCTGGATCGATTCATCTGCTTTCGCAAGTCAAGGATCTTAGACTTTGGCAGGGGGTGGGGCTCAGCCACTGGCGTAGAATGACAGGCCGTTAACGGGGGAGAGCGATGACACTTGCCGAAATCGCACGCCTGGCCGGTGTCTCGCGCACCACGGCCAGCTACGTGATCAATGGACAGGCCGCCGAGCGGCGCATCAGTCAGGATACCGTCGACAAGGTCATGGCCGTGGTGCGCCAGCACCGCTACCGGGTGGATGCTCAGGCCGCCGCGCTGCGGCGGGGCTCGAGTCGTATCCTCGGTCTGATCGTGCCGGATCTGGAGAATGCCAGTTATGCACGGCTGGCGAAGCGGCTCGAGCGCGGCGCACGGGAGCAGGGCTACCAGTTGCTGATCGTCGGCTCCGACGACCGGCCGGAGAGCGAGCGTGAGCTGGCCCTGGCCCTGCGCGCCCAGCGCTGCGAGGTGCTGATCACCGCCAGCTGTCTGCCCCTGGAGGATCCCTTCTATGCCGAGCTGATGGCCGACGGCCTGCCGGTGATCGCGGTGGACCGCGGCTTCGATCCCCGGCACTTCGCCTGTGTAGTGAGCAACGACAGGGAGGCCGCCGAGCGGCTGACGCGCTCGGTGCTGGGCGAAGGCGTGAAAAGCGTGGCCTGGCTGGATGCCGTGCCGGGGCTCTCCATCAGCCACGAGCGGCGCAGCGGGTTTCGACAGGCGCTGGTCGGCAGTGACGCCACGGTGCTCATGTACGGGGCCGAGCGCTACGAGCGAGACGAGGGAGCGCGCCTGATGCGCGAGCTGCTTGCCGAGCATGGCCTGCCCGATGCCCTAGTCACGGCTTCCTACACGCTGCTCGACGGGGTCTTCGACGTGCTGCTGGAGCAGGGTGGGCTGCCGCAGACGCTGCGCCTGGCCACTTTCGGCGACAACCGCCTGCTCGACTTCCTGCCGCTGCCGGTCAATTCGGCGGTGCAGGATCACGAGCGGATTGCCGACGCCGCCCTGGCCGCTGCCCTGGCTGCCGCCCGGGGCGATTATCGCCCGGGGCAGCAGGTGGTGGCGCGAACGCTGCGCTGGCGGCTGCCGGCGCGAGTGCCGCTATGACACGGCTGGGGCGGCATGGCTGAGTGGCAGGTATCGCTTAGGGAAACACTGCACAAATGCCTGCGCGAGCGAATCGCTGCGTTGCGCGGTGCCGAAGCGTCGGACCGGCGGATCCTCACATATACCCCATATGCTCCGGTTGACTCGAAGCCTGGGGCTTCTCGCCCCTTCGGGGCCAGCCTACGGCTGTTTGTCGCTTCGCTCGGTACTGTGCTCCGTGCGCCTTGCGCTTCATCTCGCTCGTCGATTTGTTCAGCGCTTCCTTAGCTCTCGCTGCGCAGCCGAGCCAGGTCGCCCCGGTTGGGCAGGGCGGCATAGGCGCCGGGGCGGGTCACCGCATGAGCACCGCAGTTGGCGGCGGTGCGCAGGGCGCGACGCAGGAAGTCGTCGTCCTTGTACCAGTCGCCGTCGCCGGCCGTGGCGCCCAGATAGTCGGCCAGCTCGGCCAGCAGTCCGCCGATGAAGGCATCGCCGCCGGCGGTGGTGTCCACGGCCTCGACCCTGGGCGGTGCATGGCGCAACTCCCTGCCCACGCCGATGGCGCGCACTTCGCCGGGGCCGTCGGTGATCACCAGCAGCCGGACGCCGGCGGCAAGCCGCTCGGCCAGCCAGGCCTCGGCGGGATGATCGGCGCGCAGGTAGTCGAGCTCGTCCGTCGAGAGCTTGACCAGGCCGGCACGGTCGATCAGCTGAGTGACCAGGGCGATGTCGGCGCTGCCGCCGGCCCAGAGGTTGTGGCGCAGGTTGGCGTCGACGCTGACCAGACAGCCGGCGCGGCTGGCCATGTCGGCCATGGCCAGGGTGGTGTCGGCGATTTCCGGCTCGGTCAGGCTGTTGCTGCAGAAGTGCACGATGGCCGGTTCGGCGAACACGCCGGGTGGCAGATGCTCCAGCCGATAGAGCAGATCCGCTGCCGGCGGGCGATAGAAGTCGAAGGTACGCTCGCCCGAGGCGTCGCGAGAGACGAAGGCCAGCGCCGTACGCGCTTCGCGGGTGCGCACCACGCCGCTGGTGTCGACCCCGTGAGCGGCGAGCTCGCCGGCGAGAAAGTCGCCGAAGTGGTCCTCTCCCAGCATGCCGAGGAAGCGGCTGGGCACGCCCAGGCGCGCGCAGGCCACTGCCACGTTGGCCGGGGCGCCGCCGGCATAGGGCGTGAAGGTTTCCGGAGCGTCGCCGGCGAGGTCGCCGAGGCGGCTGGAGAGCATGTCGACCAGGGCTTCGCCGAAGGCGATGACGGATAGCATGTGAATTCCTCGTATTGTCCTTGTGAGCGGCGAACCTCAGGCCACCTCGTGCCCCCGAGCGGACTCCAGCAGGGCATACCAGGTGGGGCGATCCATCTCCGTGTGGGCATCGGCGTGCAGGGCGGCGATGCGCTCTTCACGCAGGCTGCCGATCACCGGCCGTGGGCGACCGGGCAAGGCGCGCAGCCAGGCCAGCGCCAGCCCGGCAGGTGTCAGGCCGCGCTCCTCGGCGAGCCGGATCAGCCGCCGCTCGGCCGGCCCCTGGAAGACCCGACCGCCGCCCAGGGGCGACCACACCAGCGGTATCTGGCCGTCGCCGACCAGTGCATCGTAGGTGCCGTCGAAGAGTGGCTGGGTGTGGTCCAGCGAGAGCTGCAGCTGATGCGTGGCCAGTTGGTGATGCATCGCCGCCTGCAGGCGGCGCCATTGGTCAGGCAGGAAATTCGAGACCCCGACGGCACCGACCTTGCCGGCATCGATGGCGTCATCCAGCGCCCGGCCGGTGGCCTCGGCATCCATCAGCGGGCTCGGGCGATGCAGCAGGAAATGGTCGAGACGCTCGACGCCGAGACGAGCCAGTGAGTCGTCGATGGCGCGTGTCAGGTACTCCGGCGAGCTGTCGTAGTGCTTGACGCGAAACGGCGAGGTATCGCGCTCCGGCGTGACGATGCTGGCCTTGGTGACGACCCTGACGCGTGCCGCGAGCCCGGGGCGAGCGCGCAGGGCGGCGCCGAACAGGGCCTCGCCCTGGGTGTCGCCGTAGATGTCGGCATGATCGAACCATTCGAGCCCCTCGTCGAGGCGGGCTTCGATCCAGTCGGCCAGGCGCGCCGGCGGGTGCAGGTCGGTCACCTCGTGCAGGCGCATCATGCCCAGCAGGAAAGGCGTCTCCAGCGCCCCGGCGGCGTGCTTCACGAGTCTGCCTCGCAGGATAGGGTGGTGCCGAGCAGGTGCTGAGCGCCGGGCACCAGCCACACCGGGTCGAGGCGGGTATTGGCTGACTCCACGCAGAGGAAGCGTCGCGCGGCGGCGGGTGAGGTGTCGTCGGGCGGTGCCTCGCCGGGGTGCCACACCACCGCCGAGTCGCTGCCCTGGCGGGCGACGCGCAGGCGTCGGTTACCGTCGTCGAGCACCACCTCGGCGTTGCTGTGGTAGATGCGGTCGAGCCCGCCGCGCACGGCGAGCTCGCCCTGCTGTTCGCGCTCGGCGAAGCCGGCCAGCTTGTCCAGATAGCGGGCGCCGGCCAGTCCCGTGAGGCGACAGGCGAAGCTGTCGGCCACGGCCAGGTAGCTGTGCAGGGCGCCGCTGAGCTTGACCGGGGTCTCGCCGACGTGCTCGGTGATCAGCTCCACGTGCAGGCGCCGGGCGTTGGCCTGGATCACCGCGCGCGGCACCAGTTGGCTGTGCAGGCGCTCGGCGGGGGAGAGGTGCAGCTCCACGCCGCCCTCGTGTTCGTCCACTGCGTCGAGACGCCACTGGGCCTTGCGCGCCGGGCCGTGCATGGGGCCCGAGCGATCCGGCGATTCATCCGCGCCGCGCTCGTCGGCGAACCACGGCCAGCACAGCGGAATGCCGCCGCGAATGGCACCGGGCAGCGCCTGGGGCGTGGGCGTGACCCACAGCCAGCCGCCGGGCACCAGCGCCTCTTCTCCCTCGCCCATGACTTCCGGCGTGCCAGCTCGTGCGGGGGTGGGCGCGTAAGGTGGCGAGCCTTCAGCTGGCGTGGCTTCGGACGCCGGTAAAAAGTGAAGCACCTGGGCGCCCTGCAGACAGACCGCCAGTTCGCCCCAGGCTTCGCGGGCCAGCCACACGCGGCGGTCGGCCCACTCGCACTCGCGGCGGCCGTCGGTCTCGTCGAGCAGGGCTCGCAGGCTTTGCGGGATCATTCGCGCTCCTTCACGTCATTCCACTTCTTCGTTGTGCAGGGCCTCGGCGGCACCCAGCAGCCCCGGCCAGGGAGCAGTGACAACCCGCACCGGGATGGCGCGGTTGTAGTCGCTCATGCGGCCCTTGGCGGTAAAGGCTTCGACGAAGCGGCTCTGGGGCAGCCAGTCCAGCAGCCGCGGCAGGATGCCGCCGCACAGATAGACCCCGCCGCGGGCGCCCATGGTCAGGGCAGCGTCGCCGCAGACGTCGCCGAGGATCTTGAGAAACCGCAGCAGGGTATCACGAGCGATGGCGTCACCGCCCGCGGCGGCGGCCGTCACCTCGGGCGGGGTCTGGCAGCTGGGATTGGTGCCTTTCAGCGAGCAGTGGGCCAGATAGAGATCGAGCAGCCCCTGGCCGCACAGGATGCGTTCCACGGAGACCCGGCCATAGCGGTTGCGGAAATGCCGCAGCAGGTTCTGCTCGCGCTCGTCGGTAGGCGCATAGGTGACGTGTCCGCCCTCGGTGGGCAGCGGAATCCAGGCATGGCGGCCGGGGAAGATGCCGGCCACGCCGAGTCCGGTGCCGGGGCCGATGACGAGACAGGTGGCGTGCTCGCGCGCCACGCCCGGTTGCACCTCGACCAGTTCCTCGGGCGCCAGGTGCGGCACGCCCAGGGCCTGGGCGGTGAAGTCGTTGATCACCTTGAGCCGTTCCAGGCCGAGTGCGGTCTGCGCTTCGCGGCGAGAGAAGGACCAGTGATTGTTGGTCATGACCACCCGATCGCCGTCGATGGGGCAGGCGAAGGCCAGACAGGCTTGCCGCGGGGCGTCGTCGGCGGCCAGGCCGACCCGGGCCAGGTAGTCGCGCACTGCCTCCACCACGCCGGGATAGTCGGCGCAGGGTAGAGCGATGCTCTCGCGGGGGGCGTGCTCGCCCGGCGTGACCAGGGCGAAGCGGGCGTTGGTGCCGCCGATGTCGCCGATCAGGGCCGGTCGCGTCATTGGTCCTCCTGGGAGATCTTCTCGAGTTCGCGGGAGAGCACTTCCTCCTCGAAGCCGCCGAATACCCCGGCGCCCTGCTCGGCGCCGGCGGCCAGGTGGCGGAAGCCGCCGAACAGCTCCCGGCCCATGCCGAAGTGATAACGCTCCAGGTTGGGCTCGACGATGCCCCGGCTGGCGAACTCGGCGGCGTCGACCAGCGCGGTCAGCTCGCCGCGTTCGGCGTCGACCCGCACGACGTCGCCGTCGCGCAGGCGCGCCAGCGGGCCGCGGTCCACCGCTTCCGGCGTGACGTGGATGGCGGCGGGCACCTTGCCCGAGGCGCCGGACATGCGCCCGTCGGTGACCAGCGCCACCTTGTAGCCGCGGTCCTGCAGCACGCCGAGGAAGGGGGTGAGCTTGTGCAGCTCGGGCATGCCGTTGGCCTTGGGCCCCTGGAAGCGCACCACCACCACCACGTCGCGGTCGAGTTCACCCGACTCGAAGGCGGCCTTGACCTGGTTCTGGTCGTCGAAGATGCGCACCGGGGCTTCCACCACGCGATTGGCCTGCTTGACTGCCGAGATCTTGATCACGCCGCGGCCGAGGTTGCCCTCCATCACCACCAGGCCGCCGGTGGCGGCGAAGGGGTTGGAGACCGGGCGCAGCACGTCGCTGTCGAGACTCTCCGTCGGCCCCTCGCGCCAGGTGAGCTTGCCGTCCTCGAGGAACGGCTCCTGGGTGTAGGCGGTCAGGTCGGTGCCGAACACGGTGGGAATGTCGCCATGGATCAGGCCGGCGTCGAGCAGCTCGCGGATCAGCAGGCTCATGCCCCCGGCGGCCTGGAAGTGGTTCACGTCGGCGCTGCCGTTGGGGTAGATCCGGGTCAGGCTCGGCACCGCCGCCGAGAGGTCGTTGAAGTCGTTCCAGTCGATGGTGATGCCGGCGGCGGCGGCCATCGCCACCAGGTGCAGGGTATGGTTGGTCGAGCCGCCCGAGGCCAGCAAGCCGACCATGGCATTGACGATGGCGCGCTCGTCGATCTGGCGGTAGAAGGGCCGGTAGTTGCCGCTCTGCTCGGTGTTGCGGATGGCCTGCTCGGTGGCGTAGCGGGTCAGCGCCTCGCGCAGCGGGGTGCCCGGGTTGACGAAGGAAGCGCCCGGCAGGTGCAGGCCCATCATCTCCATCATCAACTGGTTGGAGTTGGCGGTGCCGTAGAAGGTGCAGGTGCCGGGGCTGTGGTAGGAGCGCGATTCCGCCTCGAGCAGCTCTTCGCGGCCCACCTTGCCCTCGGCGTAGAGCTGGCGGATGCGGGCCTTCTCGTCGTTGGGCAGGCCGCTGGGCATGGGCCCGCCGGGCACGAACACCGCCGGCAGGTGGCCGAAGCGCGCCGCCCCGATGAACAGCCCCGGCACGATCTTGTCGCAGATGCCCAGGTAGAGGGCGGCATCGAACATGTTGTGGGACAGCGCCACGGCGGTGGCCATGGCGATCACGTCGCGGGAGAACAGCGACAGCTCCATGCCCGGCATGCCCTGAGTGACACCGTCGCACATGGCCGGTACGCCGCCGGCGAACTGGGCGGTGCTGCCCATGCCGCGGGCGGCCTGCTTGATGACCTCGGGGTAGCTCTCGAAGGGCCGATGGGCCGAGAGCATGTCGTTATATGACGAAACGATGGCCAGGTTGGCGCTGTTGGTCAGCTTGAGCCGATCCTTGTCGCCGGCATGGTCGCAGCCGGCGAAGCCGTGGGCCAGGTTGCCGCAGGAGAGCTCGCCGCGGTGCACGCCCTGTTGGTGCTGTGCGGCCATGTGCGCTTCATAGAGCTTGCGGCGCCCGCGTGAACGCTCGCGGATGCGCTCGGTCACCTGTTCGACAGTGGAATTCAGTGCGGTGGGGCGAGCCATGGAAGCACCTCGCGTCGTTGAGGAATGTAAATTTACACAATTGTCTCCCATCGCTTGGCAAAATTGAAGGTGCTTGGCCAAAAGTATGTAGTTTTATTACAGCGATGGAAAAGGTCGAACGGTCTGCGCACAATGTAGGCGGGCGTCGGCCCGTTGTCAGCCGGCGCATCGGTCACTTCCCTGGCAGGAACCCCATGTCCGAGCTGATCCTCAAGCAACTGCCCGCCATCGAGGCGGTGGCAGCGACGCAATGGAATGCACTGATCGGCGACGATCACCCCTTTTTGCGCCATGAGTTCCTGCACGCGCTGGAGGCGAGCGGGGCGGCCAGCCGTTCCACCGGCTGGGTGCCGGATCACCTCACGCTGTGGCGCGGCGAGTCTCTGGTCGGCGTGATGCCTCACTATCGCAAGTTCCACTCCTACGGCGAGTACGTGTTCGACTGGAGCTGGGCCGATGCCTGGGAGCGTGCCGGCGGGCGCTACTATCCGAAGGGGCTCACGGCGATTCCCTTTTCTCCCGTGCCGGGGCCGCGGCTGGCCTTGGCGGCCGATGTCGATCCGCTCGCGGCACGGGACCTGTTGGCCGGGGCCTGGGAGGAGGGCGGGCTGTCGAGCTGGCATCTGCTGTTTGCCGCCGACGAGGAGGTCGACGCCTGGCTCGAGGCCAGGCCCGAGCTGTTGGTGCGCCACGGCGTGCAGTTCCAGTGGCGCGACCGCGGGTATGGCGACTTCGAAGGCTACCTGGCGGCCATGACGTCGAAGCGACGCAAGACGATTCGTCGCGAACGTCGCCTTGTCAGCGAGCAGGGGCTTACTTTGCACCGTCTCAGCGGTGAGCAGATCGGCGAGCGCGAGCTCGAGCACTTCTTCCGCTGTTACGAGATCACCTATCTCGAGCGCGGTCGTCACGGCTATCTCAATCTCGATTTCTTCCGCCGGCTGCGACGCAGCATGCCCGAGGCGCTGCTGCTCATTCAGGTGCGACTCGACGGGCAGCCGGTGGCCGCTGCGCTCTGCCTGCAGGGCAGCCGTACGCTCTACGGCCGCTATTGGGGCAGTGAGGTGCTGGCCGACTGTCTGCACTTCGAGGCGTGCTACTACCAGGGCATCGAGCACTGCCTGGCCAATGGGCTGACCTGCTTCGATCCCGGTACCCAGGGCGAGCACAAGCTGACGAGAGGGTTCGCCCCCAGGCGGCTGCGTTCGCTGCATCATCTGGCCGACCCCGGGCTGCGCGCCGCCGTGGCGCGCTTCTGCGACGAGGAGCGGCGCCACGTCGAGGCCTACTGTCGTGCCGCCGATGAGGCGCTGCCCTTCAAGGAGTGAGTTTTTCAGGGCGTGAGCCGGGCGGTCGTTGGTGGCATAATGCCGGCCATTCAGAACCATGAGGTCAACTACCGATGCTCAAGTGGCTCGCCATCGCCTTGCTGCTGTTGCTGGCGTTGCTGCAGTATCGCCTGTGGCTCGGTGACGGCGGTATTCATGAATTGCGCGAGATTCGCGAGCGCGTGGCCATGTTCGACGCCGACAACAAGCCGCTGCGCGACCGCAACCAGCGCCTCGCTGCCGAGGTCATCGATCTCCAGACCGGCCTCGATGCCATCGAGGAGCGGGCTCGCAGCGACATCGGCATGGTGCGTACCGACGAGCAGTTCTACTGGGTACCCGGCGTGGTGATCGAGGCCAGCGTCGGCCCTGTCGGCAATCCGGAGCCGACGGCGGGCAGCCCACGGGCGGGAGCGACCGATGAGTGAGGCCGGTGCCACCGGACGGCTGTGGCTGGTGGTTCCCGCCGCGGGCCGCGGGCGGCGCATGGGTGCCGATCGACCCAAGCAGTACCTGACCCTGGCAGGACGCCCGGTGCTGGCGCATACGCTGGCGCGGCTGCACCAGGCCTTTCCACAGGCGCAGCTGTGTCTGTGCCTCGACCCCGACGACGACCGCTTCGATCCGGCCTGGGTGCCCTTTGCCGGGTGGCGGCGCAGCCCCGGTGGGGCCGAGCGGGCCGACTCGGTGCGTCAGGCCCTGGCAGCGCTGGCCGACGAGGCCGGCGACGACGATCTGGTGCTGGTGCACGACGTGGCGCGACCCTGCGTCACCGTGGCGGATCTCACGACCCTGCTGAGCGCGCTGCGCGAAGACCCCGTGGGGGCGCTGCTGGCCACGCCGGTCGCTGACACCGTCAAGCGCGACGACGGCCAGGGGCGCATCGCTCGCACCGAACCCAGAGACGGCCTGTGGCAGGCCCAGACGCCTCAGGGTTTCCGCTACGGCCTGCTGCGCCGCGCGCTGGAGCGGGCCGCGGCCGGTGGCGTCGGGGTGACCGACGAGGCCTCGGCGGTGGAGGCGCTGGGGCTCTCGCCGCGGCTGGTGCCCGGCCGGCGCGACAACCTCAAGATCACGCACCCCGAGGATCTGGCCCTGGCCGCGCATGTGCTGGCCGCCCAGCGGGAAGAGGGCGCACCGCATGCCGGCGCCGGGCATGCCAACCATGCTTCAAAAGGAGACTGACTGAATGCTACGGATCGGCCACGGCTTCGACGTCCACCGCTTCGGCGAGGGCGATCACCTCATGATCGGCGGCGTCGCCATTCCATTCGATCACGGCTTCGTCGCTCATTCCGATGGCGATGTCCTGCTGCACGCCATCAGCGATGCGCTGCTGGGGGCCTGTGCGCTGGGCGACATCGGCCGCCATTTTCCCGATACCGATGCGGCCTGGGCCGGTGCCGACAGTCGTGCCCTGCTGCGCCACGTGTATGGCCTGGTGCGCGAGGCGGGCTACCGGGTCGGCAACGTGGATGCCACGGTGATCGCCCAGGCGCCCAAGCTGGCGCCTCATGTCGCCGCCATGTGCGCGCATGTCGCCGAGGATCTCGAACTCGCCCTGGATGCGGTGAACGTCAAGGCCACCACCAGCGAGCGCTTGGGCTTCACCGGCCGCGGTGAAGGCATTGCCGCCGAGGCCGTGGTGCTGCTGACCCGTGAGGGAGCGACGAGTGTCTGAGACACGACGGCCGGGCGACTGGCCCCGCGCCACCGACGCCGAATTCGGCCCGCCGCTGGCCGGCGACTACCGTGCCGCGCCGGAGGACTTCGTGGTCGAGGAGGTGCTCGGCTTTGCGCCCGAGGGCCACGGCGAGCATCTCTGGCTGTGGATCGAGAAGCGTGGCCTCACCACGCTGGATGCGGTGCGGCACGTAGCGCGTGAGTGTCAGGTGTCGCCGCGGGCGGTGGGCTACTCCGGCATGAAGGACAGAATTGCCGTGACCCGGCAGTGGCTCTCCGTGCAACTGCCGGGGCAGCCGGCGCCGGACGACCTGATCGAGCGGCTGGCAGCCTGCGGAGTGCGCGTGCTCGAGCAGGCGCGCCATCCGCGCAAGCTCAAGCGCGGCGTGCACCGGGCCAATCGCTTCACGCTGCGCATCACCGGGGCGACGGTGAATGCGCAGCTCGAGGCGCGCTGGGCCTGGCTCTGCCGCCATGGCGTACCCAACCTGTTCGGCCCGCAGCGCTTCGGACCCGAAGGGCGCAACCTGGCCCGGGCCCGGGCGGTGCTGGACCGCGGCTGGCGCAAGCGCGACGACAAGGAGGGTATGCTGCTCTCCGCCGCGCGCAGCTACCTGTTCAACGAGCTGCTCGCCATGCGCCTGGCCGATGGCAGCTGGCAGCGACTGCTGACCGGCGACGTGGCGATACTCGACGGCAGCGCCAGTCAGTTCGTCGTGGAAGCGCTCGACGCCGAGCTGGCAGAGCGCGCCGAGCGGCTCGACCTGCACCCCAGCGGAGTGCTGTGGGGAGTAGGCAATTCCATGGCCGGAGGCGAGGCGGTGGCCTTCGAACAGACGCTGAGCGAACGTCATGCCGCGCTGTGCCAGGGGTTGGAGCGTGCCGGCGTGCGCATGGCGCGCCGCGCCCTGCGCATGCGCCTGGACCAGCCCCAGCTCGAGGTGACGGCGGACGTGGCGCGGCTCGGCTTTCATCTGCCACGCGGCGGCTTTGCCACGGCGGTGCTGCGCGAGCTGCTCGACCATCCCACCTTGACCTCTTTCGCCCAACGCACGACGCCTGGGCGTGAGCCCGGCTGAATCTGGAGGCCTTATCGAATGCGCAGACTGCTGCTCTCCAACGACGACGGTGTGCATGCGCCGGGCCTGCGTGCCCTCTACGACGCCCTGGAGCCCCATGCCCGGCTGCGCGTGGTGGCGCCCGACCGCGACCGCAGCGGCGCCAGCAACTCCTTGACCCTCAATCGTCCCCTGGCCTTGACGGCGCTGGACAACGGCTTTCATTGTGTCGACGGCACGCCCGCCGACTGTGTCTACCTGGGTGTGAACGGCATCTGGGACGAGCGCCCCGATCTGGTGATATCCGGCATCAACCACGGCGGCAACCTGGGCGACGACGTGCTCTACTCGGGCACCGTGGCCGCGGCCATGGAGGGGCGCAACCTTGGCATGCCGGCCATTGCCATGTCGCTGGTGGGCTCGCGCCACTTCGACACCGCCGGTCGGGTGGCGGCCAGCCTGGTCGGTGCCGCCGATCGGCTCTCGCTGCCGCCCCGCAGCCTGCTCAACGTCAACGTGCCGGACCTGCCCTGGGAGGAGATCCGAGGGTTCCGTGTGACTCGCATGGGCTATCGTGGGCCGGCGGAGCGGCCGATGGAGGTGCGTGACCCCCGCGGCCGTTTACGCTACTGGATTGCGGCCGTGGGGCAGAGCGCCGATGATGGCGATGACACCGATTTTGCCGCCATCGAGGCGGGCTATGTATCGATAACGCCGCTGCAGACCGACCTCACCCGGCATGCAGCGCTCGACGATGTGCAAGGCTGGTTGGATGCATTCACCTGAACGATTGCCGGAACTGCTGCGCGGCGTCGGCATGACGTCGCAGCGTACCCGAGACCGCATGGCGGCGCGTCTGGCCGCACAGGGCATCGTCGATGAGCGGGTGCTGCGGGTGATGGCCGAAGAGCCGCGTCATCTCTTCCTCGACGAGGCGCTGGCCCATCGTGCCTATGAGGACACCTCGCTGCCCATCGGCCACGGTCAGACCCTGTCGCAGCCGTGGATGGTCGCGCGCATGACCGAGCTGGTGATGCAGGAGGCGCCGCAGCGTGTGCTGGAGATCGGTACCGGTTCCGGCTATCAAACGTTGATTCTCTCGCGCCTGGTGCCGGAACTCTGGTCGGTGGAGCGGATCAATGCCTTGCATCACCGGGCAGCGAAGCGGCTGCGCCTGCTGCGGGCGCACAACGTTCGCCTGCGCCTGGCGGATGGCGGTCACGGCTGGCAGGAGGCGGCGCCGTTCGACGTGGTATTGCTTACCGCCTGCGCGCACGAGCTGCCTCAGGTGCTGATCGACCAGCTCGCCGAAGGCGGCGTGATGATACTGCCCTTGGCCGATCCGGGCGGCGACCAGTGGCTGACCCGGGTACGCCGCGTGGGCCATCAAACAGAGGTACAGCGGCTCGAGCGCGTTCGCTTCGTGCCGTTGCTGCAAGGAGTGATTCGTTGAAGCGACAACTCAGTGTCTTCCTCAAGGGGGCCGGTATGGGAGCGGCCGATGCCGTGCCCGGAGTTTCCGGCGGCACCATTGCCTTCGTCACCGGCATCTACGAGGAACTGATCCATACCATCAAGCAGTTCGGCCCCAGTGCCTACCCGGCATGG
Source organism: Billgrantia desiderata (assembly GCF_900108215.1). NCBI lineage: Bacteria > Pseudomonadati > Pseudomonadota > Gammaproteobacteria > Oceanospirillales > Halomonadaceae > Billgrantia > Billgrantia desiderata. Next base: position 18,844 of record NZ_FNVC01000003.1, read on the forward strand.
CGACGCGGCGGGCTGGCCGGGCTCTACCATCATCTCAACCTGGCCTTCGCCTTGCCGCTGCTGCTGGGCATCGGCGTCAGTCTGGTCAGCGTAGCGCACCTGGTGGTGTGGCTCATGGACGACCATCCGCTGCTGCTCAACGGCTTCTTCTTCGGCCTGGTGGCGGCGTCTGCCATCGTGGTCAGCCGGCATCCCGCCGATTGGAAGCTGTGGCATCTCGTGCCGTTGATCGTCGGTCTGCTGCTGGCGCATGGGCTACCGTCGCTGATGCCGCTGGTCACCCAACTGGGCATCCCTTCGCTGGTGCTGATCGTGGGCGGCGCCATCGCCATCAGTGCACTGTTGCTGCCCGGTGTCTCCGGCAGCTTCCTGCTGTTGACCATGGGGCTCTACGGCACCGTGATGCAGGGCATACGCAGCTTCGACGTATCGCTGCTCTCGACTTTCGCGGTAGGCTGCCTGATCGGCCTGTTCGGCTTTTCACGGCTGCTCTCCTGGCTGCTTCGCCGTTATCATACGGCCACACTGCAGCTGTTGATCGGTTTCATCGTCGGCTCGCTGCCCGTGCTCTGGCCCTGGCGCGAACTCGTTCGCTACCAGCTCGGTCCCGAGGGGCAGATGATTCCGCTCGACTACCGCTACCTGACCCCTGGCGATTACGCCATTCTGACCGGAGAATCCGGCCTGATGCTGCCCGTGCTGATTGCCATGCTGTTCGGGGCGGCGCTGGTGCTCGGGCTGGCTCGCGGCTCGGGCGGCAGCGCGCCCGGCCGGGCGGGAAACGGCTCTCACAATTCGCCTGACAAGGAGGGCTCCAATGCGTAAGGTTTTTCTCGTCTCGGCCATCGCTCTGGCCGTGGCCGGCTGTGCCGCACAGCAGGATTATGGCGCTCCTCAGGTTCGCGATCTCTCGGTGAGTCGCGAGCGTGCTCCGGCCAGCCACTACACGGTCGAGCAGGGCGATACCCTGTACGGCATCGCCTGGCGGCATGACATGGATTATCGCGACCTGGCGCGACTCAACCAGATCGGGCCGCCATATCGCATCCAGCCCGGCCAGCAGTTGCGCCTGAGCGATGGCGCCGGCGCGCCGGCGCGCCAGGAACCCTCGCGTGAGCTGGGCGACTCCCAGGTGGCGACGGCGACCGCACTGGGCGGCGGCACCGTAGCCCAGGCCGGCGACAGCGATTGGCTGCTACCCGATGAAGAGCGCATCGAGCGTAACCGGCGCCTCACTGTCGAGCCTCTCGACGGGGAGGCGAGTGCCCCCAGCGAGACGGCGGTGGCCAGTGCGGAGCAGGTCGCCGGACCGGCTCCCTCAGCAGAGCCGGAGCGCACGCCCGAGCCCCGGGTGGATGCCGAAGCGGCCGTTGCCACACAGCAGCAGCCGGAACCCCAGCAGCAGCCAGAGCCCCAGCCCGAACCCGAACCCGAACCGCAGCCGGCGGCACAGCCCGAACCGGATGCCGGCACACAAGTGGCGGGTGAGCCGGAACGCCAGCCCGCAAGTGCTGGTCGTACCTATACACCGGTAGATGAGGTGCCCTGGCAGTGGCCCGCGGACGGTGAGCTGATCGGCCGTTTCGGTGAAGGCGGAAGCATAACGGCCGGCATTGATATTGCCGGACAAAAGGGGCAACCTGTCAGAGCAGCCGGTCCCGGTATCGTGGTCTATGCCGGCAGCGGGGTACGGGGTTACGGCAACCTGATCCTGCTCAAGCACAATGACCAGTACCTGAGCGCCTATGCCCACAACGACAGCCTTCGCGTGACGGAGAACGATGTGGTCGAGGCCGGTCAGGTGATCGCCACCATGGGCGACAGCGATGCCGAGAGCGTCAGGCTGCATTTCGAGGTGCGCAAGGATGGCCAGCCTCAAGACCCTCTGAAATACCTGCCGGAGCGATAGTCGCCAGTGTGGCTGTCGCCGGGTTGGCAAGGTGGTCATCGGCGCTTACCGGCGCCGCTGAGGAGTCAATAACAATAGAGCTCTGCATGCGGTAAGCATGCAAGAGAAAACGGCATTTCAGGACGAAACCACGGGGTAGCAACCGATGAGCATGCTTGAACGGGACCTTCAGGATGTTGATCTCGACGACGTCACCGAGGCCGATGAGGACCTCGGTACGGAGTCGGACAGCTCGGCCAGCGACAGCGACGACGATACCGCCTTCGAAAAGGCGCTCAGTCGCGAAGACAAGCACTATCACCATAGTCTCGACGCCACCCAGATCTATCTCAACGAGATCGGCTTCTCGCCCCTGCTGACACCGGAAGAGGAGGTCTACTACGGCCGCCTGGCCCAGAAGGGCGATCCGGCAGGCCGGGCGAGAATGATCGAATCCAACCTGCGGCTGGTGGTCAAGATCGCCCGTCGCTATCTCAATCGCGGCCTGACGCTGCTCGACCTGATCGAAGAGGGCAACCTCGGACTGATCCGGGCGGTGGAGAAGTTCGATCCCGAGCGTGGCTTCCGCTTCTCCACCTATGCCACCTGGTGGATTCGCCAGACCATCGAGCGGGCGCTGATGAACCAGACCCGCACCATCCGTCTGCCGATCCACGTGGTCAAGGAACTCAACATCTACCTGCGTGCGGCTCGCGAGCTGACCCAGAAGCTGGATCACGAGGCCACGCCGGAGGAGATCGCCGACTATCTCGACAAGCCGGTCGAGTCGGTGAAGAAGATGATGGGGCTCAACGAGCGCGTCTCCTCGGTGGACTACCCCATGGGCGGCGAGAGCGACAAGCCGCTGATCGAGACCCTGGCCGACGACAACGAGCAGGGGCCCGAGTCGTCGCTGGTCGACATCGACGTCAAGCAGCATGTCGATGAGTGGCTGGCGGAGCTGACCGAGAAGCAGATGGAAGTGGTCATCCGCCGTTTCGGCCTGCGCGGGCACGAGGCGGCGACCCTGGAAGAGGTCGGTGACGAAATCGGCCTGACCCGCGAGCGGGTACGCCAGATCCAGGTCGAGGCACTCAAGAAGCTGCGTCGCGTACTCGAGAAGCAGGGCCTCTCGATGGACAACATCTTCAACGAGTAACGGCAGATCGAGCAGAAGCGGCCGACCTTCGGGTCGGCTGCATATTTTCTGCATGCTGATGCGTTATCATTAGCATCCTCATCATGCAGGGATGAACAAGGAAACGATCAATGCATCGCTCACCATTCACGAGGCGCTTCCAGCGCCGTGGCCTTGCGGCAATCGTGGGCCTCGCCATGGCAGGCAACGTGCAGGCTGCCGACCTGTGGACCATCGCCCAGGATGCGCTGGCCAACGATGCCGAGCTGGCTTCGACCCGCTCCGGCTTCCAGGCCACCGAGGCGGCGCGGGACGTACAGCGCGGCACCTTGCTGCCGCAGATCGGCATCGGCGGCAGCGTCAGCCATACGCGAACCTACTCGAGCCCCGCTCAGGGAGCGGCCGGCCGGGTCCAGGAGGGCGCCGAGGAACTGGGGGCCGGTGCTCCTGCCTTCGACCAGGACGATACGGTGAACAGTGTCGGCATCAGTCTCGATGCCGAGCAGGCGCTCTACGACCCGACCCGACGTGCCCAACTGCAGCGTGCCGAGAGGGAGATAGATCGTGACGCGCTGGGCCTGGAAGCGACCCAGCAGCAGCTGCTCTTCAACGTGGCCAACGCCTACTTCGAGATACTGCGAGCGCACGACATCCTCAGTGCCCGTCGTGCCCAGGAAACCGCCATCAGTCGCCAGCTCGAGCAGGCGCGGGAGCGCTTCGAAGTCGGCTTGATCGCCATTACCGACGTGCATGAGGCCCAGGCTCGCTTCGACCTGGCGCGGGCTCAGCGCATCGCGGCGGAAGGAGCCATGCAGGTCAGCTTCGAGGCGCTGGAGCGGCTGACCGGCCACCGCTACGACAGTATCGATGCCCTTGACGAAGAGGTGCCCATTGCCTCGCCGCAGCCGGCCGACCGCGAGGAGTGGGTGGCGCTGGCCATGGCCAACAGCCCGATGGTGCTGATGGCCGAAGCGGGTATCGAGGTGGCGAGAAGCACCCTCGAGGTCTCCCGGGCCGGCCAGCGTCCGGTGGTGTCGGCATTCGCCAACTACGGTTGGGCGGACACCGATCGCAGCGGTACGGCGCATCAGTCGGAGAGCCAGGTCGGGCTGCGTGCCAGCCTGCCGCTCTACACCGGCGGTTCGACCCAGGCGCAGATTCGTCAGAGCGGCTTCCTGCTCGAGGCCACGCAGTACGACTTCGAGGCGCAGCGACGCGACACCATCCAGCAGGTCCGTTCGCTGTTCACCCGGGTGAACAACGACGTCGAGACCGTCGAGGCGCGTCGCCAGGCGATCATCTCCAACCAGAGCGCGCTGGAAGCGACGCGTTCGGGCTACGAGGTGGGTACGCGCAACATCGTCGACGTGCTCAACGCCGAGCAGAACCTGTTCAATGCCATCGCCGAGCATGCCGAGGCGCGCTACGACTACGTGCTGGGGCTGCTGCAGCTGCAGCTGCAGGCAGGCATACTCGGAGCGGACTCCATTCAGGCAGTCAACGCCTGGCTGTCCGACGAGGAACGGGTCTCGCTGGAGCTGCCGGATGAGGCCAACGACAATCCGGTCATGAACATCGGTGAGCGGCCTCGGGCGCCTTCGTGAAAAATTACGAAATCGCCGCTAAAAAGCGTAGATAATCACATGAGCCACCGAGTAATCGGTGGTTTCTTTCGTGAAGCGGCTTGAGTTATGAAAGATAATACTGCGCTGTTACCCATCAGCGGAGGTTGCCATGGCCAGGCCCCTGGTTGCAGACATCGATCTTGACGCCCTGCGTCACAATTATGCCCTGGCGCGTGAGCTGGCCGGGGAGAGCCGGGCTCTGGCCGTGATCAAGGCCGATGCCTACGGGCACGGTGCCGTGGCGTGTGCACTGGCTCTCGAGTCGCTGCCCGAAGGCAAGCGCCCGCCCGCCTTTGCCGTGGCCTGCCTGGAGGAGGCCGAGGCTCTGCGCCTGGGGGGCATCGCGTCGCCCATCGTGCTGCTGGAAGGCATTTTCGAGGCGGCGGAGCTGGCCCGTGTCGAGGCGCTCGGGCTGTGGATGGCGGTGCACAGCGAGTGGCAGCTCCAGGCCTTGCTGGCGCATCGCCCGGCCCGACCGATCCCGGTCTGGGTCAAGGTCGACTCCGGCATGCACCGGCTGGGTTTTGCCCCCGAGCAGGTGGAGTCGGTGTGGCAGCGTCTGTCGGCAGCCCCCGAGTGCGCCACCGGCCTGCAGCTGATGAGCCATTTCGCCACCGCCGATGCCGTCGATGCCGGTTACTTCGAGACTCAACTGCAACGCATGCGCGACCTGGCGCAGCGCTTGCAGGCCCCGCTGTGTCTGGCCAACTCCCCGGCCACCCTGGCCTGGCCGCAGTCCCATGGCAGTTGGGTTCGCCCCGGGGTCATGCTGTACGGCAGCGACCCGCTGGAACGACCCAGCGCTGCCAGCCGCCGCCTGCAGCCGGTGATGACGCTGCGCTCCGAGATCATCGCCATGCGCGACCTGGCCGTGGGGGAGCCGGTGGGCTATGCCGGGCGTTGGCGGGCACCGCGGCCGTCGCGCATCGCGGTGGTGGCCTGCGGCTATGGCGACGGTTACGATCGGCATGCTGTCGACGGTACGCCGGTGCTGGTGGCCGGACAGCGCACGACGATTGCCGGCAAGGTGTCGATGGACATGCTGACAGTGGACGTGACCGACATCCCCGAGGCCGACATCGGCAGCGAGGTGGTGCTGTGGGGACGCTCCCGTCATGGCGCGGTGCTCAGCGTCGATGAGGTGGCCCGCTACTGCGATACCATCAGCTATACGCTGTTGACCGGTATTCTGCCGCGAGTTCCCCGGCGTTATTCGCGGCTCGACTGAGCGTGGGTCCTCCCGCTCCCGAACCGATCTGAACGGAATTCTGCATGTCCAAACGCAACTGGCCCGACTCCTACGCCCATCCTCGCTTCTGGCCGGCCTGGCTGGCCATCGGCGCCATGCGGCTTGGCGCCTGGCTGCCGTGGCGCCTCAGGCTCGCCATTGGGCGCGGCCTCGGTCTGCTGGCCTGGGCGGCGGTGCCGCGCCGCCGCCATATCGTCGACACCAACCTGAGGCTCTGCTTTCCCCAGCTCGGCGACGCCGAGCGCGCCAAGCTGGTGCGCGAGACCTTCGAGGCCAATGGCATCGGTATTCTAGAGACCGCAACGGGCTGGTGTCGCGATCCCAGGCACCTGCGCCATCGCGTCACCTACAAGGGCCGTCATCATCTGGATGCGGCCTACGCCCAGGGCAAGGGCGTGCTGGTGGTGGGCATCCACTTCTCGACGCTGGACCTGGGCGGTGCGTTGCACTCGCTCTACTTCCCTTCCGACGTGGTCTACCGGCCGCACAACAATCCGCTGTTCGACCGTTTCATGACCCGGGCGCGCAGTCGCATCTTCGGCGAGGCCATCGACCGTCACGACCTGCGCGGGGTGGTGCGGCGCATCAAGGCGGGGCACATCGTATGGTATTCGCCGGACCAGGATTTCGGCCGCGACGTCAGCGTCTTCGCTCCGCTGTTCGGCATCGAGGCGGCGACCATTCGCCTGACCGCCAAGATCGCGCGGATGACCGGGGCGCCGGTAGTGCCGCTGATGTTTCATCGCAACCCGGACGATCGCACCTATACCATCGAGTGCCACCCCGCGCTGGAGGACTTCCCGAGTGGCGATGAGGTGAGCGATGCCAGGCAGGTCAACGCCTTCATCGAGCGGGCGATCGGCAAGTACCCGGAGCAGTACATGTGGCTCCATCGGCGCTTCAAGACGCGCCCCGAGGGCGAGCCGGAGCTCTACTGAGCCCGGCAGGCTCGAGCCGGGAAGTGGCAGTTTCGTACCGTGGTGTAGCAGAGCTATAACAAGGCGTCACCGGTAGTAACTTGACGCTTCGAGGAGTTCACGCAAGGCTTAAGGGCACCTGATAGGGAAACTGCGCCGAAGGAAGTTGGCGCTAAACGTGTCAAGGAGGTCCATATGCTCGGCAATGCCATGCTGTTTCTGATCATCGCCATCATTGCGGGGGTGCTGGGTTTCACCGGCATCGCCGGTGCGGCGACGACCATCGCCCAGATCCTGTTCTTCCTGTTCATCGTGCTGTTCATCGTCTCGCTGATCACTGGACGAAGGAAGCCCTAGCGTTTCCAAGGCGAACGCAACGAGGCCCCGCATGGCGGGGCCTCGTCGTTTGCGACATCCTGCGAGATCAGGCGTCGATGCGCTTGTACTTCATCCGGTGCGGCGTGTCGTTGCCGACCCGCTTGCGGTGATCCGCTTCGTAGTCGGTGTAGTTGCCCTCGAAGAACTCCACGTGGGAGTCGCCCTCGAACGCCAGGATATGGGTGGCGATACGGTCGAGGAACCAGCGATCGTGGGAAATCACCAGAGCGCAGCCGGGGAAGGCGAGCAGCGCCTCTTCCAGCGCGCGCAGGGTCTCGATGTCGAGGTCGTTGGACGGTTCGTCGAGCAGCAGCACGTTGGCGCCCTGCTTCAGGGTCTGGGCCAGCTGCAGGCGGCCGCGCTCACCGCCGGAGAGGTCCTTGAGGAACTTCTGCTGGTCGTTGCCCTTGAAGTTGAAGCGGCCGACATAGGCGCGTGAGGAGACCTCGTAGCCATTGATGTTGAGGATGTCCTGGCCGTCGGAGACCGCTTCCCACACCGTCTGCTTATCCTCGAGGGCGTCGCGCAGCTGCTCCACGTAGGCGATGTCGACGGTCTCGCCGATCACCACCTCACCGCTGTCGGGCTGCTCCTTGCCGGTGATCAGCTTGAACAGGGTCGACTTGCCGGCGCCGTTGCCGCCGATGATGCCGATGATGGCCCCCTTGGGCACGGTAAAGGAGAGATCCTCGTAGAGCAGCTTGTCCTCGAAGCGCTTGGACACGCCGTGGAACTCGATCACCTTGTCGCCCAGGCGCGGGCCGGGCGGAATGTAGATCTCGTTGGTCTCGTTGCGCTTCTGGAAGTCGCCCGACTGCATCTCCTCGAAGCGGTTGAGGCGCGCCTTGCTCTTGGCCTGACGCCCCTTGGCGTTGCTGCGCACCCACTCCAGCTCGTGCTTGATCGCCTTCTGGCGCGAGGCTTCCTGCTTGGCCTCCTGCTCCAGTCGCTTCTCCTTCGATTCCAGCCACTGGGAGTAGTTACCCTCGAAGGGGATGCCGTGGCCGCGGTCGAGTTCGAGGATCCAGCCGGCCACGTTGTCGAGGAAGTAGCGGTCGTGGGTGATGGCTACCACGGTGCCGGGATAGTCGTGCAGGAAGCGCTCGAGCCAGGCCACCGATTCGGCGTCCAGGTGGTTGGTGGGCTCGTCGAGCAGCAGCATGTCGGGGCTGGAGAGCAGCAGCCGGCACAGGGCCACGCGGCGGCGCTCGCCACCGGAGAGGTGGCCGACACGGGCGTCCCAGGGTGGCAGGCGCAGCGCCTCGGCGGCGACTTCCAGCTTGCGCTCGAGGTTGTGGGCATCGGCGGCCTCGATGATGTTCTCCAGGCGCGCCTGCTCGGCGGCCAGGGCATCGAAGTCGGCGTCCGGCTCGGCGTAGGCGGCGTAGACGGCGTCCAGCTTGGTCTGCGCTTCCTTGATCTCACCCAGGGCTTCCTCCACGGTCTCGCGCACGCTCTTCTCGTCGTCGAGCTGCGGCTCCTGGGGCAGATAGCCGATGTTGATGCCGGGCATGGGGCGCGCCTCGCCTTCATGCTCCTTGTCGACGCCGGCCATGATGCGCAGCAGGGTCGACTTGCCGGCACCGTTCAGGCCCAGCACGCCGATCTTGGCGCCCGGGAAGAAGGATAGGGAGATGTCCTTGAGAATCTGCTTCTTGGGCGGAACGACCTTGCCCACCCGATTCATGGTGAAGACGTATTGCGCCATGGAATTCCACTGGAGTTGAGGGGTTCAGTGGCCACGATGATAGTGGTCGGGCAGGGCAAAGGCCAGTGTCGCCGCGATGGGGGCGTTTACTCTTCTTCTTCCTCGTCGAGCATCATCCAGTCGTCTTCGATGGCGCGCTTGAGGCGGCGCTCTTCCAGCAGGGCCTCGACGCGGCGTCGGGCACGCAGGGTATCGGCACGGCTGGAGGCGCGAGGACGCACGTAGTCGTCGTCGTTCACCGCTTCGAGGAAGTCGTCGTCGTCGTGAGTGTCGTTGACAAGGGGTTCATGGCTCATGCGAAATCCTCCCATGGCCCGGTGTCGACCGCGCTGCGATCGACGTGTCGCACAACCGCTTCGCGTCCGAAGCGACGGACCTGAAGCGCCATCGGTGCCCATAAGGTCGGCACCTGACGGCTATATATATCCGGAATGAGCCGAGAGCAAGCTTAATCGCGATTTTTTTCTTCGCGCCTACAGGTCAGGGACAGGTCAGGGAATACCGTGCTCGGCCTTGAGCCGCTCCAACTCCCGCTGCGCCTCGACGCGCTCCGTGACGTCCTTCTGTACGCCGATGTAGTAGGTGAGGTTGTCGTTGGCATCGTAGACGGGGGTGATCGACAGCTCGTTCCAGAACAGGGTGCCGTCCTTGCGGTAGTTGCGCAGCACCTCCCGGCACGGCCGGCCCTCGGCCAGCGCCTTGCGGATGTTGTCCAGTGGCGCCTGGTCGCGGTCGTCATTCTGCAGGAAGCGGCAGTCCTGGTAGAGGATCTCGTCCGCGCTGTAGCCGGTGAGCCGCTCGAAGCCCTTGTTGACGTAGATGAGGATGTTTTCGTCACCTTCCTGTTCGGCGACCACGATGCCGTCCTCGGAGGCGTCGACGATGCGCTCGAGCAGTTCGGGGCTGATCAATGGGGTTCGTTTCATTCCAGGCATTCCTGTCTCGGGCTTGGCGGTTACCGATCGTGACTATTACCGAATGTCACTATGCTACATCATGGCCAGCCGGCGCCAGGTTGACAACGCCGTCCGATCCCTACTCGACATCCGGCAGACGCGCTGCAGAGGCGGCGGCTCCCAGTGCCATCACGGCCAGTACCACCAGCAGCCAGTCGGTACCCAGCCACTGGGCCAGCACGCCCGTCATGCCGCCTACCACGAGCATCAGCACGCCGGTGAGGGTGTTGGAAAGCGCGACGTAGAGGGCGCGCTTGTCCTGACCCGCCATGTCGACCAGGTAGGTCTTGCGGCCCAGGCGCACCCCGGCGTGGACGATGACCAGCAGAGCATAAACCAGGGCATAGGGCCATACCTGCGCGGTCCACTCGCCCGGCAGCCAGGCAATACCGGCGCCGAGCAGGCAGCAGGCCGCAGCGCCCAGGCCGGTGTCGCGCAGCACGCTGCGGCTGGAAGCGTCGGAGCGCTTGCCCCACACCGGGCTTGCCACCATGCCGGCGAGGCCCGATACGACGATCAACAGGCCCAGCCCACCAAGCTCGGCGCCGCTCTGCTGCTGGCCGAGCAGTGCCACGTAGGGCAGTGCCAGGGCGCTGGCCAACAGCAGCGCACGTGAGAGATTGAAGTGCAGAAAGTTGCGATCCTCACGCAGCAGGCGCAGTCCCAGTTTGATGCTGCTCCAGGCGTTCTCACCGCCCTCCACGGCACCCGGCACTTCGGCGATGCGTGCTGCGCACAGTGCATTGACGGTCCAGCCCAGGGCGGCGACGCCGAGCAGCGCCGCCAGAGCCAGTTCGCCGGGGCGATCGTCGAACAGCATCAGCACGCCGCCGGCCGCCAGGGTGACGGCCCCGGCCACGCTGCCGCTCCAGCCCAGCAGGTTGCCGCGGCGCTGTTTGGCGATGGTCTTGCCCAGCACGTCCTTGGTAGCGATGGAAGAGAGCCCGCGGGCCAGCGAAAGCGCCACCAGCGTGATCAGCACCAGGCCACCGCCGAGCCCGCCCTGGCCGAACAGCGCGAGCAGGGCGAGTGCCAACGCTGCCACGGCCTGGAGACAGCCGCCGACGACCCAGGCCCACTTGCGCTGCGGCTTGAGACGAATGAAGCCGGCGACGAACAGCTGCGGCAGCAGGGCCCCCGCCTCGCGGATCGGCACCAGCAGGCCGACCATCCACAGCGGGGCGCCGATCACGCCGAGCAGCCAGGGCAGCACCAGGCGGGCGCTGGAGAGTTCGTCGGCCAGCTTGTTGCCCAGCGCGGCGAACAGGTGCAGGAAAAAGTTGCGTGGCTGCTCGTTACAGGCCTCGTCGGCGATGTCCTTGCACATGCGGCTGTCTTCATCGCCCGTCAGCCACTCGTACAGTCGCGACTGGCTGATCTCGCGCTCGCTCATCCCGGCTCCTTGGCTGCTATCATTCCCGTTCCATTGTTGCGACAGAGTTGCCGACATGTCACGCATCCGCATCCATTACTGTACCCAGTGTCAGTGGCTGCTGCGCAGCGCCTGGCTGGCCCAGGAGCTGCTCTCCACCTTCGGTGAGGAGCTGGAGGAGGTCGCGCTGGTGCCCTCCCACGGGGGCTATTTCGAGATCTTCTACGACGACGAGTCGCTGTGGGAGCGCAAGCGCGACGGCGGCTTTCCCGACAGCAAGCAGCTCAAGCAGCGGGTGCGCGACCGGCTCGACCCCGGGCGGGATCTGGGGCATATCGATCGATGAAAACCATGACCAGTGCGGCAATGCCGAATCAGGACCGCCAGGCGATTCTGTTCGGCCTGGGAGCCGTGGCGCTGTGGTCCACGGTGGCCACCGCCTTCAAGGTGGCGCTGGGCTACATGTCGCCGTTGGAGCTGATGTGGCTGGCATCTGCAGTGTCGTGGCTGCTGATGGGTGTGCTGGTGATGCGTCAGGGGCTGCTCGGCCAGGCCTTGCGCCGCGGCTGGCGCACCGCCGTCTGGGCCGGGCTGATGAACCCGGTAGCCTACTATCTGGTGCTGTTCGGCGCCTATGCCCGCCTGCCGGGGCAGGAGGCCATGGCCCTCAACTACACCTGGGCGCTGGCCATGGCCTTTCTCGCCGTGCCGATCCTCGGCCAGCGGCTGACCCGCACCGACGTGGTGGCAGGGTTGATCGCCTATTCCGGGGTGTGGGTGATCGCCACCCGGGGGCAGGTGCTCGACGTGGCCTTTGCCGACCCTCTTGGGGTAGGGCTGGCGCTGGCCTCGACGCTGCTATGGGCGCTCTACTGGCTGCTCAACGTGCGCGACGCCCGCCCGCCGCTGGTGGCCCAGTGGCAGAACTTCAGCGTCGGTCTGCCGGTGCTCACGCTGCTGATGCTGCTGGGGCCCGGTTTCAGCTGGCACGGCTGGGCGGCGTTGGGGGCCGGGGTCTACGTCGGCCTGTTCGAGATGGGCATCGCCTTCGTGCTGTGGCAGCTGGCCGTGCATCGGGTGTCGCGCACGGCGCGGGTGTCCAACCTGATCTTCCTGTCGCCGCCGGTCTCGCTACTGCTGCTCTACCTGGTGGTGGGCGAGCCGATCCTGCTCTCCACCCTGGTCGGGCTAGTACTCATCCTCGGCGGCCTGGGGCTGCAGCAGTGGCAGAAGGCGCCGAGAGCAGCGGTTCAGGAGAGCAGCTGATATTCGAACAGCAGTTGCTTGAAGTCCTGGCGCTGATGGGCGAAGAGATAGACTGAAACCTGCTCCCGCTCGGGCCAGAAGCGATAGATGACCCGGTAGCCGTCGATCAGCAGCTCACGGTAGTGGCCGATGCCCAGCTCCAGGGCCAGCCGGCAGACAGGATAGGTATGGGGGTGGGCCGTGAGCCGCTCGAGACTGGTCGTGACGAGACCCCGTGAGATCTTCTCGACATGGGGCAGCGGGAGTTGGAGCTGGTCGAGCAGGAAGTTCTCGCAGGATTCCAGGGAGAGCTCTGCCGTAGTTTCGAAGACCACTCGCAGCGGAGGGGTCATGATGATTCGCCGCGGCGTGCCTCGTGCCTGGTCTCGAGTCGGGCCATGAACTCCTCGGCGCTCATGGTCTTGCCTTCTTCACGGCTCTTCTCTCCCAGGCTCAGCAGCTTGAGCAGGGCGATGGCCTGTTCGCGGCGCTCGTGGGCGGCATACGATTCAACCACGTAGGTAGGCTTGCCCTTTTGCGTGATGACCAAGGGCTCCTCCACATCGAGTGTGGCCGCATTCTGCTTGAGGTAGCTGATGGTCTCGGTACGCATGAGTGCACTCCTGATAACATGCCGGTGGTCCAAGAATAGTCCGCAAATGGACCGCTGGCTAGCCACTCATTCCGCTGCGAGTTCGGCCAGCTGCACGCCGTTGCTCTCCAGCAGCGGCTCGAGCGCCGGCCAGACGTTGTCGAGTATGATGGGTTGGGCCTCGGCGGTGGGGTGGATGCCGTCGTCCTGCATCAGGCCTTCTTCCAGCGCCACGCCTTCCAGCAGGAACGGCACCAGTGGGGTATCGTAGGTCTCGGCCAGACGGGTGAAGACGTCGGTGAAGGCGCGGCGGTAGGCCTGCCCGTAGTTGGGCGGAATGTCGATTCCGAGCAGCAGCACTTCGGCGCCGGCGGCCTGGCTGGCCTCGATCATGCCGGCCAGATTGGCCTCCATCTGGGTCGGCGGCAGGCCGCGTAGACCGTCGTTGCCGCCCAGTTCGAGCAGAACGATGTCGGGGTCGTGCTGTCCGAGTAGCTCGGGGAGTCGGCTGGCACCGCCGCCGCTGGTCTCTCCGCTGATGCTGGCATTGACGACCCGGGCGCTGCCGTCGAGCCGCTCCTCGAGCAGGGTGACCCAGCCGGCCTCCTGCTCGAAGCCGTAGGCGGTGCTCAGGCTGTCGCCTACCACCAGCAGTATCGGACGCTCGGCTGCCAGGGCCGGAGCGGTGACCAGGGCCAGGGCGAACAGCGCGCTCCCGGCAAGGCCGGCGCCGCAGGAACGCCAGCGCGCCAGCCAGACGCCTACCAGACCAAAGGGAAAGACTTTCACCATGACCGACTCCTTGACTCGAGATGCTGTTTCGCTTGCCGCCGCTTCCGGGCGTGACGTCAAACCGATTCTACATGCTCGTCAGCTGAGCAAGCAGGTGACGAGCGGCGAGCGGCGGCTCACCATTCTGAGTGGTCTGGAGCTCGAAGTGTTCCCCGGCGAGAGCGTGGCGATCCTCGGCCAGAGTGGCGCAGGCAAGTCGACCCTGCTCGGCCTGCTGGCAGGGCTGGACGAGCCGAGCGGCGGCGAGCTGGAGCTGTTCGGCGAAACGCTCGGCAAGCTCGATGAAGATGGCCGCGCCCGGCTGCGTGCCGGTCGGGTCGGCTTCGTGTTCCAGAATTTCCAGCTGCTGCCGACTCTGACGGCACTGGAGAACGTGCTGCTGCCGCTGGAGCTCTCGCCGCTGCCCGATAGCCAGTCGCGTGCCCGCGACTGGCTGACCCGGGTCGGCCTCGGTGAGCGCCTGGAGCATCTGCCCAAGCAGCTCTCCGGTGGCGAACAGCAGCGGGTCGCGTTGGCCAGGGCCTTCGTCACCGGCGCCGAGCTGGTGTTCGCCGACGAGCCCACCGGCAACCTGGATCAAGCCACCGGGGCGCGCATCATCGATCTGCTGTTCCAGCTCAACCGCGAAGCCGGCACCACCCTGGTGCTGGTGACCCACGACCAGGCGCTGGCGGCGCGCTGCGACCGCAGCCTGCGCCTGGAGGAGGGGCGGCTGATCGAACTCGTGCGCGATGAGGTGAGCGCATGAGCCGAGCCTCTACCCGGGCCGAGGGTGCCAATCTGCTGCGCCTCTCCGCCCGCGGCCTGCTGCGCGATCTGCGCGCCAGCGACGTGCGTGCGCTGTTCGTCGCCCTGGCGCTGGCGGTGGCCGCCTCGACCATGATCGGCTTCTTCCTCGACCGTCTCGACCGTGGCCTGACCCGCCAGGCCGGCCAGCTGCTCGGCGGCGACCTGGTGCTCGAACAGGGCCGCCCCTTCAGCCAGGAGCTGCGCCAGACTCTGGAAGAGGCCGGCATGACGCTGAGCGACCAGGTCGACATGGTGACCATGGTCAGCTTCGGCGATGCCTTCCAGCCGGCCAGCCTCAAGGCCGTGGACAGCGTCTATCCCCACTACGGCGAGGTCTACGTCGACCGCGGCGAGGGCCTCGAGACGGTCAGTCACGGCCCCGCTCCGGGTGAGGCCTGGGTGGCACCGCGCCTGGCGCTGCTGCTGGAGGCAGAGCTGGGCGACCGCATTCAGGTGGGCGAGGGCGAGCTGACGCTGACCGGACTGGTCGAGCGCGAGCCGGATCAGTCCGCCGGCTTCGGCAACTTCAACCCGCGTCTGATGATTCATCTCGACGATCTCGAAGCTACCAACCTGGTACAGCCCGGCGCACGGGTGGAGTTCGAGCTGCTCGCCGCCGGCCCGCCGCAGGCGCTGGACCAGCTGGCACCGCTGCTCGAGCGCCTGCGGCGTGACGGCGTCGAGGTGCGCGACGTGCGCCGCGACCGACCGGGGCTCGGCAACGCCCTGGAGCGTGCCGAGCGCTATCTGAGCCTGGCCGGGCTTGCCGCCGTGCTGCTGGCCGGGGTGGCGGTGGCCATGGCCACGCGACGCTACGTCGAGCGACATCTGGATACCGCGGCGCTGCTGCGTTGCTTCGGCGCCACTCAGCGCGATCTGACCTGGCTGTTCGCCCTGCAGCTGCTGTGGCTGGCGCTGGCGGCGTCGCTGCTCGGGGCGCTGCTGGGGTTGGTCGGTCAGGCCGCATTGCTGGCGCTGCTCACGGCCTTCCTGCCGTTGACCCTGCCGCCGCCGGGCTGGTTGCCGCTGTGGCTGGGGGTGCTGACGGCGCTGGCGGTGCTGGTCGGCTTTGCCGGCCCCACGCTGCTGCGTTTGAAGCGGGTCAGTGCGCTCAAGGTGCTGCGCCGCGAACTCGACCCGCTGCCGGCCGCGGCCTGGCTGGTGGTGCTGGTGGCCAGCCTGGTATTCGGCGGCTTGCTATGGCTCTACTCCGGCGACTTCGGCCTGGCAGCCTCGCTGCTGGTGGGCGGGCTGATCATGCTGGTGGTGCTGTGGGGGCTGGGGGGGCTGTTGCTCGGCCTGGTGCTGCGCGTTGCCGCGCGTCTGCCTCAAGGCGGTGGCAAGGGTGCGGAGCTGAGCCAGGCCCTGCGCCTGGGCGGGCGCCAGCTGGCGCGGCGGCGCTCCGCCAGCCTGGGGCAACTGCTCGCCTTCTCGGTGACCTTCTTCGCCATGGCCATGATCGCCATGGTGCGCGGCGACCTGCTCACTACCTGGCAGGACCAACTGCCCGAGGATGCGCCTAATTACTTTGCCATCAACATCCAGCCCGCCGAGCGCGAAGCGTTCATCGAGGCGCTGGAGGCCAGTGCCGACGACCGCACCGCGCTCTACCCGATGGTGCGTGGGCGACTCACCGAGATCAACGGTGAGCCGGCCCGGGACGCCGTGCCGGTGGAATCCCGCGGCGACGGCTCGCTGCGCCGCGAGCTCAATCTCACCTGGCAGGCCGAGCTCCCCGAGGGCAACCGGGTGGTAGCCGGCCAGTGGTTCGATGCGCTGGAGCAGGCCCCGCCCAACGGCTGGCTGGGCGAGGTGGATGCCGAGCCGGCGCAGAGCGTGGTGCCGATCTCGCTGGAGGATGGGCTGGCCGAGCGCCTGGGCCTGTCGCTGGGCGATCGTCTGACCTTCACCATCGGCGGCGAGGAGATCGTCGGTGAGGTGGCCAGCCTGCGCAACCTGGACTGGGACAGCTTCCGACCCAATTTCTTCGTCATCTTCCCGCCCGGGGTGCTGGAGCGTTTCGGCCATAGTTTCATCACCGCCTTCCACCTGGACGGCGGGCAGGGCGATACGCTGCGCCAGCTGGTACAGCGCTTCCCCGGGGTGTCGCTGCTCAACATCGACGCCATACTGGCCCAGGTGCGTGACGTCGTGGCTCAGGTGACGCGTGCCGTGGAGCTGGTGCTGGCCTTCGTGCTGCTGGCCGGGGTGAGCGTGCTGTATGCCTCCTTGACAGCGAGTCGTCCGGCACGTGCTCACGAGAGCGGCCTGCTGCGGGTGTTCGGCGCCGGCCAGAGCCTGATTTCCCGCGTGCAGGGAGCCGAGTTCGCCATCCTCGGCCTGGCCAGCGGCCTGATGGGCGCGCTGTTGGCCGAGCTGGCCACCGCCGGCATCTATATCGCCTGGTTCGACCTGGCGCCACGCCTTCACCTATGGCTTTGGGTCGTGCTGCCCCTGGGTGGCGCGGTGTTGATCGGTGCCATCGGTCATGTCCTGTCGCGGGGCCTGCGCAAGCAGGCCCCGGCGGCAAGCCTGGGGCTGCTGGGAGAGGCCTGATTCGTCCACCGCGACGTTGAAACGCCCGCAGGCGATGTTGCAGCGCTGCACTGCATGAATGCGGTTACACTATGTAATTGCGAATGTGGTGCGGCGTGCCTTGCCACCTTCCTATCCGACCGATGCAGTGCACAGGAGGTGGCATCGATGAAGATTTACCGACCCCGATCAATCAACCTGAAGCAGACCCTTGTCTGCATCGCTCTCTTTGGCGTCCATGGGGCTGCGATGGCGGACGCAGAGCGCTTCGAAGCCGACCTGCGGGCGCTGTTCAGCGAGGGTGGAACGCTTTCCATCGGCGACGTCTCGAGCGCCATGCTGCGCTCACGGCTCACCGCCGAAGATATCGTCTTCGAGGCCGACGAGGGCGAGCGCCTGCTGATCGATCGTTACATCGTCAGCGGCGATTACGACGCCCCTGCCGAAGTCACGCTCGAAGGCCTGCGCATCGAGGACAGTCTCACCGAGCTGACCCTGATGAGCGTCGAGCGCATCGTGCTCGGCGAGCCGTCGCAGGCGGTATTCCCGCTGCATGATGATGCGCTGACGCCCGAGCAGGTGCGCCTGGGTAGCCTTGCCATCGACGGCATCGTGATCGAGCTGGCCTCGGAGCTTGCCGAGGAGATCTTCTTCGATACACCGTTCAGCAGCGGCCATGGCCGCATGACCATCGACAAGCTGCGCGGCGAGTCGCTCTCCCACGAGGCGATCGGCATGCTGGAGATTTCCGGAATGGCCGGCGTTTTCGATGAACTGGACGAGCTCGGTTCCGGGTCGTTCACGCTGCGTTCGCTGCGCCTGGAGGGGCTGACCGGCATCGATAAAGAGGGCGAGGAGAAGCTGGCCTCGCTGGTGCTGCGTGACCTGGCCGTGGAGTCTCCCGAGCTGGTCGCTCGTCTGGCCCTGATCGATCTCGACGGCAACTTCGACGACGGCAAGGGGGGAGTGCGTCTCGAGGGGTTGCACATGGACCTGGCGCGCATGATCGAGCTCGCTCCCGAGGATGAGCGCACCCAACTGCGCATGGTCAGCAACGTACTGACCGGCGGCAGCGGCGAGCTGCGCCTCGATGCCGCCCTGCTCGGCAGCTGGCAGGAGAAGGACGAGCACAGCGTGCTGATCAGCGACAGCCAGATCGACATCCACGATGCCTTGAGCCTGCTGCTCGACATCAATTTGCCGCTGCTGCTGCCGCACGATGTGACTCCCAGTGATGCCTTCGGCAACATGGATTGGCTCGAGGACGCCACCCTGCTGGGCGGCGACATTCACTTGAGCCTGGCCAACCAAGGGCTGTTCTCGCGCCTGGCCACGCTGGGAGCGGCGATGGAGGGGGTGACGGAGGCGCTGTACGTCGAGCAGGTGCGCACCCAGGCCCAGGGCTTCGGCATGATGTTCGGCCCCGAGATTCAGGCCGTCCTGGTGGGATTGGTCGACCTGCTGGAAGGCAGTGCGCAGCACCTCGACGTGCGTGTGACGCTGCCGGCGCAAAGCAACGTGACCACCTACATGAGCGACCCGCTGGGGGTGCCGGGGAAGCTCAGCGTCAAGGTCGAGACCCGCTAAAGGGTGATCGCTGCGCCAGGAACCGTGCGCCTTACGCCGCATCTCGCTCGTCGATTTGTTTAGCGTTCCCTTGCTGCAGCTAAACGCAGCATGAGTATTTCTGCACCCGCCCATGACGGCCTTTCAAGTGAAAGCCGCCATGGGCTGGGGTATCATGGCGCATCCCGATTCTCCCCGTATGCGAGGTTTCCCGCCGATGTTCAGCCGTGACATGACGATTGCCGGTTTCGATGATGCCCTGTTCGATGCGATGCAGAAGGAAGTCGCCCGCCAGGAAGCGCACATCGAGCTGATCGCCTCCGAGAACTACGCCAGCCCGCGCGTTCTCGAAGCCCAGGGCAGCCAGCTGACCAACAAGTACGCGGAAGGCTACCCCGGCAAGCGCTACTACGGCGGCTGCGAGTATGTCGACATCGTCGAGCAACTGGCCATCGACTACGCCAAGCAGCTGTTCGCTGCCAGCTACGCCAACGTTCAGCCTCACTCCGGCTCCCAGGCCAACAGTGCCGTGTTCCAGGCGCTGGTCAAGCCGGGCGACACCGTGCTGGGCATGAGCCTCGATGCCGGCGGTCACCTGACCCACGGCGCCAAGCCGAACTTCTCCGGCAAGCACTACAATGCCGTGCAGTACGGCATCGACGGCAACGGACGCATCGATTACGAGGAAGTGGCGCGGCTGGCTCGCGAGCATCAGCCCAAGATGATCATCGCCGGCTTCTCCGCCTACTCCCAGATCATCGACTGGGCCAGGTTCCGCGAGATTGCCGATGAAGTAGGTGCCTACCTGCTGGTCGACATGGCCCACATCGCCGGCCTAGTGGCTGCCGGGGTCTATCCGAGCCCGCTGCCCCACGCTCACGTGGTGACCACCACCACTCACAAGACCCTGCGCGGCCCGCGCGGTGGCCTGATCCTTTCCGCCGAAGGCAACGAAGAGATCGAGAAGAAGCTGCAGTCCGCCGTGTTCCCCGGCGGCCAGGGCGGCCCGCTGGAGCACGTCATCGCCGCCAAGGCGGTGTGCTTCAAGGAGGCCATGGAGCCCGGCTTCAAGAGCTACCAGCAGCAGGTGGTCAAGAACGCCCAGACCATGGCCGGCGTGTTCATCGAGCGCGGCTACGACATCGTTTCCGGTGGCACCGAGGATCACCTGTTCCTGCTCTCGCTGATCAAGCAGGGCCTGACCGGCAAGGACGCGGATGCCGCCCTGGGCCGCGCCCACATCACCGTCAACAAGAACGCCGTACCCGGCGATCCGCAGAGCCCGTTCGTCACTTCCGGCCTGCGCATCGGCACCCCGGCCGTGACCACCCGCGGTTTCGGTGAAGGCGAGTGTCGCGAGCTGGCCGGCTGGATCTGCGACATCCTCGACGTCATGGCCAAGGGTGAGGATACCGCCGCCATCGAAGCCGAGGTGAAGGACAAGGTCGAGGCCGTCTGCGCGCGCTTCCCGGTCTATCGTTGAGCCGCGACGCCTGCGCCACCTGAAAGTCGACGCCCCGCACCGTGCAGACGGTGCGGGGCGTTGGCTTTCAGAGCTGTGCTGCCGACTTAGTCGACGATCAGTTTGCCGACAAGGCCATCGAAGTCGGTGACCACGCCTTCCAACAGTACCAGATTGGAATGACTGCCCGCCTCGGCATCGGCAACGCTGGTGGCCACGGCAATGGTGGTATCAGTGCCGTCATTGGTGACCTGAACCCAGTCGGCAAGGTCATGATCCTGGGAATTGAAGCCAAAATCGCTCAGCAGCTCCGTGATATCCAATTTGTTACTGCCATTGGACCAGTCGAGGATTGTGTCAAAGTGCTCGTCAGCAGTGCCTGCCATGTCGCCGGCGAGCCATTTGAAGGTGTCGTTCCCGTCACCCCCGGCAAGGATGTCGGCGCCGGGGCCACCAATCAGCGTATCTTGACCTGCACCACCGAAAAGCTGATCATCCCCTTCGCCCCCATAGAGGGTATCGTTGCCACGGCCGCCAAAGAGAGCGTCATCACCACTGGTACCCCATAGTACTACGTTATCATCATCCAGAGAGTAGTTGAGCGTATCGTTACCCCGGAATCCGAAGATGATATCGTCTCCAATCTTTGGGTCCGCTTCCGTTCCGGTACCGGAAGACTCGGTGCCTAGCAATGCATTGCTGTTCTGATCATTCCCACTTGTTCCAGCATTGAAGGTGAAGATTTCATAGAACTCGTTGCCGGCACTGTCAGTCACCTTTATGGTGAGGGTGAAAATGCCATCACCCTCCTTTATTTCCTTTCCATCTTGTAGTTTTAGGGTGGTGCCGTCGATTTTGAATCGATCAGTAGGGTCATTGGCGATTTCGAACTCATGGGTGTCGCCCTCGTCGGGGTCCACCGCTGATAAGGTACCGATCACTGTTCCTTGACCAGTTGTGGTGTTTGCAGGCTGGTCTGCTGTTGCTGGAGGGCCAATCCCGTGTACGGCTTCAGCCAGCTCTTAGCTTATAAGGATCCTTATATCAGTTGGCGGCTGATTTTCTGGTGAGCCTGGCGCCGTATACTCATCAAAATACCATCGAGTCTGCTCGGCTCGCCCTTGCATCCAGTTGAAGAAGTCCTTGCCGCCCGTGAATAGATCCGTCAGATAGAAGGGGGCTGCGCCATCTCCGAAATCCAGATAGGGGGCACCATCATCGCTATTCTGGTTAAGCTTGATCTCGTAGTCTCCCGAGAGCCCTTGCTCGTCGAGTTTGGCCGCCAGCCAAGCCTTGACAGCGTCAGCCTGAAGCACGACATCGGCCAGCCACATCGTATAGTGCTTGGAAAAGAAGCTCTGGCTCCAATTGTTGGGATCGGTCTCTAGCCCCTTGCCATCTAGGAAGTCCGTAAAGGATGTGCTCATTGTTCTACCCTCATCTACCTACCGTTACCTGGAGGAGCGGGCGACACCGTGTCGGTCTGCGGTGCGCGGCCACCCTCCGCCGCCTTGTCGATTGTTCTTCTACTTCTCAAGGCGCCCGGTTCAGGCGGCCCGGCTGTCTCAGGAGATGAGACCCGTGGCTTTCCGTCCCTGCATCGCTACAGGTTTGGCGGTACTGATGGCGCTAAGCACAGCGTCTGGAAGGAGTAGTCCCTGCGGACGACAGGCTTAAACTGAATTCTTGTCTAAAAGTAGTCTTATGCAATTAATTTTTGCTATTTTGTTTTGATATGTGAAAGTCTATAGGTATGAGGCGGCTGGACATTTGAACAGGTGTATGTCAGCCGGGCAGGCCTGTGTCTTGATGCCAAGGGCCAGAGGAGTCGCACTAAACCCATCTGTGCTCCAGCGCCTGAATTGCCCGAGGTCAAGTGGAAGGTCGCGCGTGGAACCTGACCCGGGCCGGTATTTCGGCTCAGCCGCCGGGCTCACCTTCCGTTATGCTGAAAGCAACGAGGAAACCTGGCGGACCATGAGCTTATGTCGACGTTGACGTTTCAAGGGGCAGTCGGTGAAGTCACCGGCTCCCGTTATCTCATCGAGGTGGAGGGGGCGGATCGTACCTATCGGGTGCTGCTGGAGTGCGGCTTGCACCAGGGCGGAAAGGGAGCCGACGAGGCCAACGCCAGGCCTTTCGGTGCCTTGGCCAGGCAGCTCGATGCGGTGGTCATTTCGCACGGTCATCTGGATCATGCCGGGCTGCTGCCCAAGCTGGTGCGGGAAGGCTACAGCGGCCCGATTCACTGCACCCGCGGTACCCGGGATCTGCTCGAGATCATGCTCGAGGACGCGGCCTTCATTCAGGCCAAGGACGTCGAATGGGAGAACAAGTGGCGCAAGCGCCACGACAAGCCCTTGATCGAGCCCCTGTACGAGCTGGCGGACGTGGAGCGCACGCTGAGGCTGTGCAAGTCCCATGGCTACGGCCAGCCCGTCAAGCTTCCCGGGGGAGTGACACTGGTATTCCGCGATGCCGGCCATATCCTCGGTTCGGGAATCGTCGAGCTGGCGGTGCCATCCGGCGGGCAGACGAAGCGGATCGTCTTTTCCGGCGACCTGGGCAATCCGAGCTCGGTACTGATGAAGGAGCCGGAGAAGCTCTTCGAAGCCGACGTGGTGCTGATGGAGAGCACCTACGGCGACCGTGACCATCGGCCCCTGGACGAGACCCTGGAGGAGTTTGCCCAGGTACTGGCGGAAGCCCACGCCAGTGGCGGTAACGTGCTGATTCCCGCCTTCGCCGTGGGGCGCACCCAGGAGATCCTCTACCACCTGAGCGTGCTCTATCACGAGGGGCGACTGTCTCAGCAAATGGTCTTTCTCGACAGCCCCATGGCGATCAAGGTCACCGAGCTCTATCACCGTGCTCGCAAGAGCCTGGATGCCGAAGACCTGAAAGTGCTCAACATTGCCGCCAGCGGCGATACCGGCCGCTACCTGCCGATCCTGCGCATGACGCGCACGGTGGAAGAGTCCATGGCGATCAATCGCATCCACGGCGGGGCGATCATCATTGCCGGGGCGGGCATGTGCACCGGTGGACGTATCGTCCACCACTTCCGCTACAACCTCGAGAAACCCAATACCCGCCTGGTGATCGTCGGTTTCCAGGCGGCCGGCACGCTGGGCCGTCAGCTCGTCGATGGCGCCGAGAAGGTGCGCGTGCTCGGCCAGGAGCTGGCGGTGAAGGCGAAGGTGCATACCATCGGTGGCTTCTCCGCCCATGCCGGGCAGAGCCAGCTGATCGGTTGGGCCGGTGCCTTCCGCGACACGCCGCGCTTCTACCTGGTTCACGGCGAGCCGGAAACCCAGCAGGTGCTCAAGGGGGCGCTGGCCGAGAGCGGAATCGAAGCGGAAATCCCGGTCTACGGCGGCCGTATCCAGCTCTAGGGAAGCGCTGAACAAATCGACGAGCGAGATGGAGCACAAGGCGCACGGAGCACAGGACCCGGAGCATATGGGGTATATGTGAGGATTCCGACGGTCCGACGCTTCGGCACCGCGCAACGCAGCGATTCGCTCGCGCAGGCATTTGTGCAGTGTTTCCCTAAGCCTGTCTCTCCGCTGCATTCACTGCAACGCTCCGCGGGCCGCTTTTTGCGCCCGGCGGTACATGCTCCTGCTGTGACGGGCTGCGACAACTTGATGCAGGTCAATGTTCGACAGGGTTTCTTCTCTGCACCGGGATTCTGAGCTATTCTTAGTGTTGAGTTTTGTTATTAGCATAGATCATTATGTTATTTGTCCATCTCGAGCTTCTGATCTCCAACCTCAAGGTGAAACCATGAAGAGCAACGTAGGCGGTATCGACAAAATTCTGCGGATCGTGGTCGGAGCGGTATTGATCGGCCTGACCATCACCGGCGTGATTGGCGTCTGGGGCTGGATCGGTGTGCTGCCGCTGGCTACTGGGTTGATCAATTTCTGTCCGGCTTATCAGCTGCTTGGCATCAATACCTGCAAGCTACCCAAGAAATAAGCCTATTAGACGCTTGCAGCCACACCGACGGAGGTCCATGACCATGTCCCAGCCGATCGTGACCCACTTCTTCGACGAGCCCACCAACACCTTCAGCTACGTGGTACGGGATCCGGGCAGCAGGGCCTGTGCCATCATCGATTCCGTGCTCGACTTCGACTACGCCGCGGGACGCACCGATACCCGCTTGGCGGACGATATCATTGCGTTCATCCGACGCGAAGGGCTCTCCGTCGAGTGGATCCTCGAGACCCACGTTCACGCCGACCACCTATCCGCGGCCCCCTATCTCCATGAAAAACTGGGTGGCAAGACCGGCATCGGCGCGAGGATCACCGTGGTGCAGGAGGTCTTCGGCAAGGCCTTCAATGCGGGCACCGAGTTCGCCCGCGACGGCAGTCAGTTCGACCGCCTCTTCGAGGAAGGCGATACCTTCGCCATCGGCAAAATGGAAGGACGGGTGCTACATACGCCGGGGCATACGCCGGCCTGCCTGACCTATGTGATCGGCGATGCGGCCTTCGTCGGCGATACCCTGTTCATGCCCGACTATGGCACCGCGCGGTGCGACTTCCCTGGCGGCGATGCGCGTACGCTCTATCGCTCCATCCAGAAAGTGCTGGCGCTGCCGGGCGAAACCCGACTCTTCCTTTGCCATGATTACAAGGCACCGGAGCGCGAGGAGTATCAGCACGAGACCAGCGTGGCCGAGCAGCGCGCGCACAACGTGCATGTTCACGACGGCATCAGCGAGGAGGAGTTCGTCCACATGCGTACCGAGCGCGACGCCACCCTCGACATGCCGCGTCTGATCCTGCCTTCGGTACAGGTCAACATGCGTGCCGGCCACATGCCACCGCCGGAAGACAACGGTCAGGTCTATCTCAAGGTGCCGATCAACCGGTTCTGAGGCGCGCCGCGTGAGCCCCAAACGCTATTTCCCCATTCTCCAGTGGCTGCCCGGCTACAGCCGGGTCACCCTGGGCAGCGACCTGCTGGCGGCGGTGATCGTCACCGTCATGCTGATTCCGCAATCGTTGGCCTACGCTCTGCTGGCCGGGCTGCCGCCCGAGGTGGGGCTCTATGCCAGCATCGCACCGCTGGTGATCTACGCCATCTTCGGCACCAGTCGCACCTTGGCGGTGGGTCCTGTTGCGGTAGTGTCGCTGATGACGGCGGCCGCGGTGGGGCAGGTGGCTCCCCAGGGCACGCCGGAATATCTCGGCGCGGCGCTGGTGCTGGCGCTGATGTCGGGACTCATACTGACCCTGATGGGGGTGGCGCGGCTGGGTTTTCTGGCCAACTTCCTGAGCCATCCGGTGATCTCGGGGTTCATCACTGCCTCAGGACTGATCATTGCCGCCAGTCAGCTCAGGCACGTGCTGGGCATAGACGCCACCGGACACAACCTGTTCGAGTTGCTGGGCAGTCTAGCCCTTGGTCTGGGTGGGGTGCATCTGGCGACCATGGGCATCGGGCTCGGCGTGCTGGCGTTCCTGTATGCCACCAGGCGTTGGCTCAAGCCGGCCCTGGAGCGCGCAGGCGTGCCGCCGCGACCGGCGGAGATGCTGACCAAGGCCGCGCCGATCCTCGCCGTGGCCGTGACCACCCTGGCGACCTGGTGGCTGGGGTTGGATGCCAAGGGCGTGGCCGTGGTGGGCACGGTACCTGCGGGGCTACCGCCGCTGACCCTGCCAGGCTTCGATAGCGGCCTGTGGAGCCAGCTGTTCGTGGCGGCGCTGCTGATCAGCATCATCGGCTTCGTGGAGTCGGTCTCGGTCGGCCAGACCCTGGCCGCCAAGCGACGACAGCGTATCGATCCCGATCAGGAACTGGTGGGTCTGGGCACCTCGAATATCGCCGCTTCCTTTACCGGCGGCATGCCGGTCACCGGTGGCTTCGCCCGCTCGGTGGTGAATTTCGATGCCGGCGCCCAGACGCCGGCGGCAGGTGCCTTCACGGCAGTCGGCATTGCCGGGGCGGCGCTGCTGTTGACCCCGCTGATCGCCTATCTGCCCGTGGCGACCCTGGCGGCCACCATCATCGTGGCGGTGCTGTCGCTGGTGGATATCTCCGCCATTCGCAGGACCTGGGAGTACTCCCGCTGCGACGCCATGGCCATGTTCGTCACCATCGGCGTGACGCTCGCCGTCGGGGTGGAGACGGGCATCCTGGCCGGCGTGGGGTTGTCATTGGCCCTGCACCTTTACAACACCAGCCGCCCGCACAGTGCCGTGGTGGGCCGCGTTCCGGGTACCGAGCACTTCCGCAACGTGGAGCGGCATCAGGTCGAGACCGATCCGGCGCTGGCCATCCTGCGCGTCGACGAGAGCCTTTATTTTGCCAATTCGCGCTACCTCGAAGATACCGTCATGGCACTGGCGGCGCGCCAGCCCGGGCTGCGGCATATCGTGCTGGCCTGTCAGGCAGTGAACGTCATCGACGCCTCGGCGCTGGAAAGTCTCGAGGTGATCAATGCCCGCCTGCGCGATGCCCAGGTCAAGCTGCACCTGGCGGAGGTAAAGGGGCCGGTGATGGATCGGCTGCAGCACACCCGCTTCTGCCGCGAGCTGACCGGAAAGGTATTTCTGAGCACTTTTGACGCCTGGCGCTCGCTGCGTGGCGACGCTCCGCAACGGGGCATACCTGTGGTGCTACCGGCCCGGTGAGTGCCGGGCCTTCGGGCTGTTGATGAACGACTGACAAACGAAGGAGGTGAACGTGGACTGGACGGCAAGCCTGCAAGGGCTGGCAGGTGGAATATTGATCGGCCTCTCGGCCGTATGGCTGATGGCAACGCTGGGCCGCATCGCCGGCATCAGCGGCATCGTCGGTAGCCTGGTGACGGCCCTGCCGAAGGGAGACAGCGCCTGGCGCGTGGCCTTCGTGCTGGGCCTGATCAGCGGCCCGCTGCTGCTCATGCTGCTGGGCGGTGGGCTGGGCAACGTGGCCGGCGCTCCCGGAGAGGTGGTCGGACCACCCGCCGGCGGGGTGGGACTGATGCTGGTGGCGGGGCTGCTGGTGGGCGTGGGCACCGGTCTCGGCAGCGGCTGCACCAGCGGTCACGGCGTATGCGGGCTGGCCCGGCTGTCGCCGCGCTCGATGGTCGCCACCCTGACCTTCCTGCTCTGCGCCATCGTCACCGTCTATGTGGTGCGTCACGTGATCGGAGGGGCGGCATGAAGACCTTCATGGGCTATATCGCCGGGCTGCTGTTCGGCCTGGGGCTGGCGCTTGCCGGCATGACCGACCCCGCCCGCGTGCTCGGGTTTCTGGATATCTTCGGTGCCTGGGACCCGACGCTGATGTTCGTGCTGGGCGGCGCCGTGGTGACGACCTTCATCGGCTACCGGCTGGTATTCCGGCGGGAGCGGCCGATGCTCGGCGAGACCTTCCAGTTGCCCACCCGCCGGGATCTGGATGCGCGATTGATCGGCGGCGCCGCCCTGTTCGGCATCGGCTGGGGGCTCTCCGGTTACTGTCCCGGACCGGCAATCGCCTCCATTGCCGGGCTGACGGCACCGCTGTTCGCCATGCTCGTGGCCATGGTGGCGGGCTGGTTCCTGGCCAGGGCGATGCCCGCCAGGGGTTGACCGACGGTGCGGCCCCACGCCTGGTCGGCGAGGGACCGCACGCTCGTCGAAGCGACTCAGGGGGCCTCGCCGCCCATCATCTCGTGCAGCCTCGTCGCGTCCGGCATGCCGTCCACCCGCTGCAGCCGGCCGTCATGACGATAGACCGTGGTCGGGGTGGCGTAGAGGCCGAGCTCGTCGAAGAGCTGGTTGTTGCGGTAAACCTGATCCTCGATGTGGCGGGGCTGGGCCGAGGGGGCCACGCTGTCGCCACCGCTGTGATCGTGCAGGGCGGCTTCGGGATCCTCGGCACCCAGCAGGGCGGAGGCCTTGGCTGGGCTGTCCGGCTGCAGGATGCCTACCATGATGTGGCGCAGTTGCACCTCGCCGGCCTCGATCCAGGGGCGTGCCTGCTCCCAGAACTGGCGGCAATAGGGGCAGTTGGGATCGGTGAAGGTGTAGAGCACGCGGGGAGCGTCGGCCTGGCCGTCCTGAATCCAGTGGCTCTGTTCCAGCTGCTGCCAGACCTGCTCCTCCTGAGGGGCTCTCACCAGCTCGTCCAGCGGCACCTCGGAGAGGTCGTTGCCCTCGGCATCGATCATGGTGCCGACGATGGCATGTTGGCCGTCGGCCGTGACGTAGACGGTCATCTCGCGACCCTGATGGCTAGCGGCGTAACCGACCAGCCCGCCGGGCGCCTCGAATTCGCCGTGAATCTCGAGTCCTTCCTCGACCAGGGCCTGAACCGGGCCCGGCCATTCGTCGGCCTGCGCCGCCGAAACGGCAGCGAGAGGGGCCAGGGCGGCCATGAGCAGCGTGAAGCGAAGAACCATGTGGGGTTTCCTTGATTGAAATTGCCTTCCAGGGAGCGTCATCCCAGCGATGGACTCCCCCGGCGAGCGCAGGTTCACCTTGCCGATGCAGGCCGAACGTGTCGGGTTGACGCATCCTGTCTCATGACGCTCGACATCGTAGTAAGCTTTTCGCCTGTTTCCCTGGCTCATGCCAACCATACAACAAGGAGTTTCATCATGGTGCTGGTCCGCTCACTCCTGCTCACTGCGGGGCTTTCGCTGGTGGCATCGACGGCGCTCGCCGAGCCGCTGCTCGTCGAAGAGGCTCAGGTACGCGCCGTGCCGCCTGGCTCGCAGACCTCGGCGGCCTTCATGACGCTACGCAATCCGGGGGAGCAGGACGTGACCCTGGTCGATGCAGACTCGCCTGCAGCCGAGGTCATGGAGCTGCACAACCACGAAGACGTGGAGGGCGTGATGCAGATGCGCAAGATTTCCGAAATCGTCGTGCCTGCCGGTGAATCGGTCGCGCTGGCGCCCGGCGGCCTGCACATGATGCTGATCGGGCTGACCGCTCCGCTGGAGGAGGGGCAGCCCGTCGAGATCGAGCTGCGCTTCGACACGGGCGAGTCCCAGCAGATCACGGCTCCCGTCAAGCGCATCGAGGTGAGTGCCGAGGGGCATCACGGCCATGCACAGGGCGATGCTCACGACCACGGCGACCATGGTCATGGCCATGGAGAAGGGCATCGACACTGACGCCGAATCGAGCGCCCGGCATGCCGGCTTGACCTGTGTGCTGGGCGATCAGCGGGGGAGTGGGTACAATATCGGGTCAATTGGCTCACATTTGTGCTCACGCGCGACCCAGTGTCGCCCCGCTTCACGTTCGGACCGATACCATGCATTGCCCCTTCTGTGGCGCCCATGATACCCGCGTGACCGACTCCCGCCTGGTGGCGGACGGCGACCAGGTGCGCCGTCGCCGCCAGTGCACCGACTGTGGTGAGCGCTTCACCACCTATGAAACCGCTGAGCTGGTCATGCCCCGGGTGGTGAAATCCGACGGTTCCCGAGAGACCTTCGACGAGCACAAGCTGCGCGCCGGCATGCTGCGTGCGCTGGAGAAGCGTCCCGTCAGCGCCGAGGCCATCGAGGCCGCCGTCGAGCGCATTCGCCATCGGCTGAGAGCGAGCGGTGAGCGTGAGATCCAGGCTCGCAACATCGGCGAGGCCGTGATGCAGGCGCTCAAACGCCTCGACCAGGTCGCCTACATTCGTTTCGCCTCGGTCTACCGTCGCTTCCAGGATATCGACGAATTCCGGGCCGAGATCGATCGACTTGCCCAGGAGCCGGGATACCCACCGGGTACTGCCGAAGAGTAGGTTTTCCGCACGCTGCCTGCCGCCGAGCATAGCCAACCTGCCCAGTTGAACGAGGAGAGCATGGCCAAGCCGACCGATGCCGCATGGATGGCACGAGCGCTGCAACTCGCCCGCCGCGGCCGCTACACCACCCACCCCAACCCACGGGTGGGCTGCGTGCTGGTCAAGAACAGGAGGGTGGTCGGTGAGGGCTGGCACGTGCGTGCCGGAGAACCCCATGCCGAGGTGCATGCGCTGAACATGGCGCAGGCGGCCGCTCGCGGCGCCACCGCATACGTGACCCTGGAACCCTGCTCCCATCATGGCCGCACCGGCCCCTGCGCCGTGGCGTTGATCGAAGCCGGCGTCAAACGGGTGGTGGTGGCCATGCAGGATCCCAACCCCGAAGTGGCGGGGCGGGGCATCGCCATGCTGCGCGAGGCGGGCATCGAGGTCACGGTGGGGCTGCTCGAAGCGGAGGCGCTAGCGCTCAACCCCGGCTTCATCTCGCGTATGACCCGTCGGCGCCCCTTCGTGCGCCTGAAGATGGCCATGAGCCTGGATGGCCGCACCGCCATGCAGTCGGGGGAGTCCCAGTGGATCACCGGGCCCCACGCACGAGCGGAAGTGCAGCGGCTGCGGGCCAGCGCCAGCGCGATCATGACCGGCGTCGACTCGATCATCTTCGACAACTCGCGGCTCACGGTGCGGGCGGCGCAGCTCGGCCTCGACGAGGCCGAGGTCATTGCCGGGCGTCAGCCGCTGCGCGTGGTGGTCGATACCCAACTGCGGCTGCCCCAGGCAGCCGCCTGCCTGCGTGAGCCGGGGCGTACCCTGGTGGCTACCGTATCGGGATATGACCCCGAGCGTCGCGCGCGGCTCGAGGCGGCCGGTGCCGAAGTGCTGGTGCTGCCGAGCGGTGACGACGGTCGCGTCGATCTGGCCGCATTGCTGCGCTACCTGTCCGAGCAGGAGCTGGTCAACGAGCTGCTGCTGGAAACCGGGGCCACGCTCGCCGGCGCCATGCTGGACGCCGGTCTGGTCGACGAGATGCAGCTGTTCGTCGCACCGACCCTGCTGGGTGGCGAGGCGCGCCCGCTGTTTGCCCTGCCGGGGTTGACGCGCATGGCCCAGCAGCGTCCGCTGGAGATTCTCGACATGCGCGCGGTGGGCCGCGACTGGCGGATCACCGCGCGACCGGAGCGAAGGCAGGAGTGACTGCTTAATCAGCTCTGGGGCAGGCGCCGGGGAGGTTTTTTTCCAGGGATGGAAAAAATAGCGTCCAGGGAAGGATTCACAGCGCCTCCCCGGCGGCCTCGTCCCGGAGCTGTCCGCTTGTGGGGGGTGCGCCAATGTGCGCACTACTGGCGCCCGAAGCCGCGCCAATGTGCTCACTACTGGCGCCCGAAGCCGCGCCAATGTACTCTGACGCCCATTCAACGTGGTGCGATTTGGCGACATTGCCTTGCTGCAGTGCACTATCGCCCATGAAGTCGTTCGAACATTCGGAGATTCCAGCGTGCAATCTTCCCAAACGGGCCTGGCTCCCATCGAGGACCTGATCGAGGACATCCGTCAGGGCAAGATGGTGATTCTCATGGATGATGAGGATCGCGAGAATGAAGGCGATATCATCATGGCCGCGGAGAAGGTCGAGGCCGAGCATATCAACTTCATGGCGCGCCACGCGCGTGGCCTGATCTGCATGCCGATGACCCGCGAGCGCTGCGAACGCCTCAAGCTGCCACTGATGGTCAGCGACAACGGCTCCGGCTTCGGCACCAAGTTCACGCTCTCCATCGAGGCCGCGGAAGGCGTCACCACCGGCATCTCCGCCGCCGACCGCGCGCGCACCGTGCAAGTGGCCGCCGCGCGCAATGCCCGTGCCGAGGATATCGTGCAGCCCGGCCACATCTTCCCGCTGATGGCCGAGCCCGGCGGCGTGCTGCGCCGCGCCGGCCACACCGAGGCGGCCTGCGATCTCGCCGCCCTGGCCGGCTTCGACCCCAGCGGCGTGATCTGCGAGATCATGAACGACGACGGCAGCATGGCGCGGCGCCCGGAGCTGGAGCGCTTCGCCGCCGAGCACGGCCTCAAGATGGGCACCATCGCCGATCTGATCCACTACCGCATCCACAACGAGCAGACCGTCGAGCCGGTGGAGTCCACCCTGGTCGACACGGCAGTGGGTAAGCTGACCCTGCACGTCTTCCACGACCGCATCCAGAACGCTCACCACGTGGCGCTGGTGAAGGGACATCCGACGCCGGAAACCCTGACCACGGTACGGGTACACCTGGCCGATACCATGCGCGACCTGCTGGGGTTGCAGAAGAGTGAGAGCCGCAACTGGACGACTCACAGCGCGCTGGAAGAGATCGCCCGGGTCGAGCATGGCGTGTTCGTGCTGCTCGACGATGGCCGCCCGCACCAGGACTTCCGCGATCAGTTCGAAGTCTTCCTGGAGCGTCGCCGCCTGCCGCGCACCAGCGACTCCGACGGTGCCGGCAACTACCTCACCATCGGTACCGGCTCGCAGATTCTGCGCCATCTCGGCGTGGGGCGCATGCGCTTGCTCAGCTCGCCGTGGAAGTTCTCGGCGCTCTCCGGCTTCGACCTGGAAGTGGTCGAGCTGATTGCACCGGGCGGGCAGGAAAGCGACGCCGAAGGCTGAGCGGCGCGCCAGGATCAAGGCCGGCACGGGTTGCCGGCTCGCTCGGCTTCAGCGGGATAGATACCGTTTTCAGCAGGACCATATTCATCAGGAACTAGCAATGCATACCCTGTCTCAACTGGAAGGCAACTTCGTCGACGTCGATGGGCGCTACGTGATCGTGGTGGGCCGCTTCAATCACCATGTGGTCGACAGCCTCGTCGAGGGCGCCGTGGACAGCCTGGTGCGCCATGGCGTGGACGCCGAGAACATCGACATCGTCCACGTGCCCGGTGCCTGGGAACTGCCGCTGGCAGTCAAGCGAGCCCTGCAGGTGGCGCGCCCCGACGCGGTGATCGCCCTGGGGGCGGTGATCCGCGGCGGCACGCCCCACTTCGAATACGTGGCGGGCGGCTGCAATGCGGCGCTGGGTAACCTGCAGCTCGAATTCGACACCCCCATCGCCAACGGTGTGCTGACGGTCAACTCCATCGAGCAGGCCATCGAGCGCTCCGGCACCAAGGCCGGCAACAAGGGCGCCGAAGCGGCCATGGCCGCCATGGAAATGGTTTCCCTGCTGCGCGGCTTCGGCGACCAGAACGGAGACGCTTCATGAGTGCATCGCGCCCGCAACGCCCCCCGTCCGCGGGACAGCAAGCGCGGCGAGCAGCCCGTGAACTGGCGGTTCAGGGGCTCTATCAGTGGCACATGACAGGCAAGTCGACCACTGCCATCGAGGCGGAGTTTCGCAGCCAGCAGCCCGACGACGATCTCGAGGATCACGAGAACTGGGCCAAGGTGATGCAGATCGCCGATCTGGCCCTGTTCCATGAGCTGCTGCACAACGTGGTGCGCTTCCGCGAGGAGCTGGATGCCGCCATCTCGCCGTTGCTCGACCGCCGCCTGGTGGAGCTCGACCCCATCGAACTGGCCATTCTGCGCCTGGGCGCCTATGAGCTGAGTCGCCGGCTTGACGTGCCTTACCGCGTGGCGATCAACGAGGGCGTCGAGCTCGCCAAGTCCTTTGGCGCCACCGATGGCCACAAATACGTCAATGGCATCCTCGACAAGCTGGCCGCCCGGTTGCGTAGCGCCGAGGTCAGGGCACGTCGCGGCTGAAGGTGCCCCGGTGGCCAGTGAATTCGAACTGATCGCCCGCCATCTCGCTCCCGCTGCACCCGGCCCCGACGCCGGCGTGCCGCTGGGCGTGGGCGACGATTGCGCGCTGCTCGCCCCGCGTCCGGGGCGGCAACTGGCGGTCAGCGTCGACACCTCGGTAGTCAACGTGCACTTTCCCGCCGATGCCCCGGCCGAGGCGATCGGCTATCGGGCTTTGGCGGTGAGTCTCAGCGATCTGGCGGCGATGGGCGCGGAACCGCGCTGGTGCCTCATGGCGCTGGCGCTGGAGCACAACGACGAAACCTGGCTGGCGCAGTTTGCTCGAGGGTTTCATGCGCTGTGCGAGACCAGCAATACCGCCCTGGTGGGCGGCGACGTGACGCGGGGGCAACTGGCCATCGGCGTGACGGTGATGGGCGAAGTGCCGGCGGGCGAGGCGTTGACTCGCGGCGGTGCGCGTCCCGGCGACACCCTGGCCGTGACCGGTGCCCTGGGCGGTGGGGCAGGGGGGCTGGCGCTGTGGCAACGCGGCGAGCGCGACCTCGGCCACCCGCTGCTGACCCGCTATCTCAAGCCGACTCCGCGGCTCGCGGCCGGTGTGGCGCTGCGTGGCCTGGTGCATGCCGCCATCGACGTATCCGACGGCCTGCTGGCCGACCTCGAGCATGTGCTGGCAGCCTCCGGCGTCGGGGCGCAGTTGGAGCCCGAGGCACTGCCCTTGGCGACAGGTTTGAGTGAGGCCCTGGGGATGGCGGCCGCCTATCGCGCCGCGCTGTGTGGCGGCGACGACTACGAGCTGCTGGTCAGCCTGCCGGGTGAGAGGCTCGACGAGGCACGCCGGCGGCTGGCGGCGCAGGGGCTGGCACTGACCCCGATCGGCAGCGTCAGCGCCGAGCCGGGTGTGAGGGGCGTCGACCTCGGCGGGGCCCATGGCTGGCAGCACTTCCCGGGAGGCGCGCCATGAACCGCTGCCCACCGAGCGTCTGGCGGCGCCCCGTCCACTTCTTCGCCTTCGGCCTGGGCAGCGGCGGGGTGCCCTGGGCGCCGGGCACCTTCGGTACGCTGGCGGCGATTCCCTTCTACTGGCTGCTCTCCGAGCTGCCGCTGGGCTGGTACCTGACCCTGGTGGCGGTCGCCTTCGTGGTGGGCGTCTGGTTGTGCGACAAGACCTCGCGCGACCTCGGCGTGCACGATCATTCCGGTATCGTGTGGGACGAATTCGTCGGCTACTGGATCACCATGGCAGCAGTGCCGTTCTCCTGGGAAGCGGCGCTGTGGGGGTTCGTGCTGTTTCGTATCTTCGACGTCTTCAAACCTTGGCCGATCCGCTGGGCCGACAGGCGCGTGGCGGGCGGGTTCGGCATCATGATCGATGACGTTCTTGCCGGTATCTACGCCTGGAGTACCATGCACCTGTGGCTCTGGTTGCACTAGCTTACATTCCGTGTACGGTTAACCGGTCTGGCGCATGTATCACCACAGGGAGGCGAAGCTATGCGCAAGGAACGTCTCATCGTCCCATTGCTGGTCGTGCTGCTGCTCGCCTGGTTGAGTGCGCAGGCGGTATCGAGCTGGCTGTTCGAACGTGAGATGGCGCGCACCCTCGCCGATCTGGAGGCGCGGGGGGAGATCGACATCGAACGGGTCGAGGTGGAGCAGGGCTGGTGGTCCTCTTCCGGACGCATCTATGTGGCGCCGCTGTTCGGCCATCTGTGGCAGCTGGAGCTGACCTATCGTGCCCGCCATGGTGTGCTCAGCACTCACCTGGATGGCGAGGCGATGCTGCGCCACGGCCCCAATGCCGTGCATCTCTTCGGCGACTCCCTGGCCACTTCTCCTCCCCTCTGGGAGGCCAGCTATCACTCCCTGACCGGCACCCTGGAAGGCGGGCTGCAGCTGGCGCCGCTGCGCATCACTCAGCAGGAGCGCGAGCTCGTCTTCGGCGGCGGCAGGCTGCGCTTCAGCGGCGAGCAGGGCAACTGGCGCATGCGTGCCCATCTCGACTCCTGGTCGCTCAGTGACGGCGCGGCTCGCCTGGAGGTGGGACCGGCCATCATCAACAGCCAGTACGCCTATACCGAAGACGCGCACTCCTTCACCCAGGAAGACCGACTGCAGATCGAGTCGCTCGTCTGGCATCAGCCTCAGCTCAGGCTCGATGCGAACGGTATCCGTCTGTCGAACCGCACCTCGCTGGACGAGCAGGAGCTGAGGATGCAGCTGGCGCTGGACCTGGGCGAGATCCATACCGCGGAGCAGGTGCTGTTGACCGGTCAGGTGGACGTGGAGCTTTCGCGCTTCAACGCCGATGCGATTCGCAGCAGCATGCTGCGTTTGCGCAAACTGGCTGCCAGTGGGCACCATGGCATGAAGCAAAAAGCGCTGCTGAGTGAGCTCGAGCCTTATCTGCTGGCGGTATTGCAGGACTCGCCGCGTCTCGACCTGCAGCGCCTGGAGCTGGACAGTCCGATGCTGGGGCTGTCGGCCCGGGTCGACGGCTCGCTGTTCTTCGACGGTCGCCGGCTCGAAGAGCTGAGCCTGCTCGGCCTCGACGAGCCCACCGTCAAGGCGCGCTGGCGCCGGCGCCTCGATGGCGACTTCACCTGGTACGAGCTGCCTACCGTGGTGGCGCTGTGGCTCGGGTTGCCGCTGGATACGCGCACGCTGGAGATCGACATCGGCCGTGGTCAGGTGCGTGTCAACAGTCGTCCGTTGCCACCTTTATGGCGTTAACCGCCGTCCCGATCGCTCGCTCGACTTGAAGTTCGACTATGCTGCCCGCATTCCACAGGGCAGTGAACAATCCGGCTTCAACAGCTTCAGGATGAGATCTTCATGAGCGAACACGATCAGGACGAGCACAGCTGGCAGGCGCGAAGGGAATCCGACGAGGCGCTGGGGTCCGACGGTGAAATGGACGAGGTCGCCAACCACGCCGTGGTGCCGGCGAGCGACTACCTGCCCGAGCGTATCTATCTGCTGCCGATCCACAACCGCCCGTTCTTTCCGGCCCAGGTCCAGCCGCTGGTGATCAACCGCGAACGCTGGGAAGAGACCATGCGCCGGGTCGGCAACACGCCCCACCACACCTTGGGCGTTGCCTTCGTCGGCGACACCTCGGTCGACGAGCTCGGCCACGATCATTTCCCCGAGATCGGCACCGCCGTCAAGGTGCACAAGATGCACGGCGAGGAGGGGCAGCTGCAGTTCATCGCCCAGGGTCTGCGCCGCTTCCGTATCCAGCGCTGGCTGTCGAAGAAGCCGCCCTATCTGGTAGAGGTCAGCTATCCGCGAGAGCCGGTCAAGGCCGACGAGGACGAGACCCGCGCCTATGCCATGGCGATCATCAACGGCATCAAGGAACTGCTGCCGATCAACCCGCTCTACGGTGAGGAGCTCAAGCACTATCTCAACCGCTTCAGCCCCCATGAGCCGGGACCGCTGACCGACTTCGCTGCCGCCATCACCTCGGCCAAGGGGCGTGAACTACAGACCGTGCTGGAGACGCTGCCGGTGCAGGCGCGCATGGAGAAGGTGCTGCCGCTGCTGCGCAAGGAGATCGACGTCGCCCAACTGCAGACCGAGATCAGCGAGCAGGTCAACGCCCAGATGCAGGAGCGTCAGCGCGAGTTCTTTCTGCGCGAGCAGCTCAAGGTGATCCAGCGCGAGCTGGGCATCTCCAAGGACGACCGCGAGAACGACGTCGACACCTTCCGCGACCGTCTCGAGGGCCTCGTCGTGCCGCCCAAGGTGCTGACCCGCATCGAAGAGGAACTCGACAAGCTCTCGGTGCTGGAGACCGGCTCGCCGGAGTACGGCACCACGCGCAACTACCTCGACTGGCTCACCTCGATGCCGTGGGGCGTGCGCAGCCAGGATCAGCTCGACCTGACCCATGCCCGGACGGTACTCGACCGCGACCACGACGGCCTCAAGGACGTCAAGGAGCGCATCATCGAGTTCCTCGCCGAGGGCACCTTCAAGGGCGACGTGGGTGGCTCCATCCTGCTGCTGGTCGGCCCGCCCGGGGTGGGCAAGACCTCCGTGGGCCGCTCCATCGCCGAGGCGCTGGGCCGGGAGTTCTATCGCTTCTCGGTGGGCGGCATGCGCGACGAGGCCGAGATCAAGGGCCACCGGCGCACCTACATCGGTGCCATGCCCGGAAAGCTGGTGCAGGCGCTCAAGGAGGTCGAGGTCGAGAACCCGGTGATCATGCTCGACGAGATCGACAAGCTGGGCAAGTCGTTTCAGGGCGACCCGGCCTCGGCTCTGCTCGAGGTGCTCGATCCCGAGCAGAACGTCGACTTCCTCGATCATTATCTCGACGTGCGCCTGGACCTCTCCAAGGTGCTGTTCGTGTGTACCGCCAACACCCTCGATTCGATCCCGGGGCCGCTGCTCGACCGCATGGAGCAGATCCGTCTCTCGGGCTACATCG
Organism: Billgrantia desiderata; assembly: GCF_900108215.1. NCBI lineage: Bacteria > Pseudomonadati > Pseudomonadota > Gammaproteobacteria > Oceanospirillales > Halomonadaceae > Billgrantia > Billgrantia desiderata. The sequence goes on from NZ_FNVC01000003.1 coordinate 56,980, forward strand.
CCGAAGAGAAGGTGGCCATCGCCAAGCATCACCTGTGGCCGAAGCTGCTGGCGCGCGACAATATTCCGCGCAAGCGCATCAATCTCACGGATGCAGCCCTGCGCCAGGTGATCGAGGGCTACGCCCGCGAGGCCGGCGTGCGTCAGCTCGAGAAGCAGCTGCATAGCATCGTGCGCAAGTCGGCGGTCAAGCTGCTGGAGGGCGATCAGGCCTCGGTGCGCATTTCGGTCAAGAACCTCGAGGAGTTTCTCGGTGCTCCGCTGTTCCGTCAGGAGCAGGTGCTCAAGGGGGAGGGGGTGGTCACCGGGCTGGCCTGGACCTCGATGGGCGGCGCCACGCTGCCGGTGGAAGCCGGCAAGGTGCACTCGCTGACCCGCGGCTTCAAGCTCACCGGCAAGCTCGGCGAGGTGATGCAGGAGTCGGCCAACATCGCCTACAGCTACACTCTGGGCCATCTCGCCGAGTACGGCGTCGATCCCGACTTCTTCGATTCGGCCTTCGTGCATCTGCACGTGCCGGAAGGTGCCACGCCCAAGGATGGCCCCTCGGCCGGGGTGACCATGACCACGGCGCTGCTGTCGCTGGCACGGCATCAGGCCATTGGCCGGCCGTTGGCGATGACCGGCGAGCTGACCCTCACCGGCCAGGTGCTGCCGGTCGGCGGCATTCGCGAGAAGATCATCGCCGCGCGGCGCAGCAAGATCTTCGAGGTGATCCTGCCGGAGGCCAACCGCCGCGACTACGACGAACTGCCCGACTTCCTCAAGGAGGGCATGACGGTGCACTTCGCCAAGCGCTACAAGGACGTGGCCAGGGTCGCTTTCGGTATCTGACGTCGTGGCGTCGGCGCTCTCTACATGGCAGCGTTGGCGCCACCATCCACGACAAGGGTCTCGCCGTTGACGAAGGTGTTCTCGGCCGAGGCCAGGAAGGCCACGGCCGCGGCCACTTCCTCGGCGGTGGCCACCCGGCCGAGCGGGGTGGCCGCCTGCCAGCGCCGGCGTGACTCGGACTCGGCGTCCTGCATGCCGGCGCTCACCGGGCCGGGTGCCACGGCGTTGACCAGGATGCCGTGGGGGCCGAGTTCCACCGCCAGCGCCCGGGCGAGGGCCAGCATGGCGCCCTTGCACATGGCGTAGGCCGAGCGCTCGGCGGTAGTGCGCAAGCCATGGGCCGAGGCGAGGATGACCAGGCGTCCGCCGTTACCCTCCATCATCAACCTGGCGGCGGCCTGCAGCGCCAGATAGGCGCCGCCGACGTTGACCTGCAGCATCTCCCCGAGCTCTTCCCTCGGCACCTCGATGAAGCGCCCGCGGCGAATTACCCCGGCAGCATTGATACAGGCATCGAGACCCGTGCCATGGGCCGCGATACGGGAGAAGGCCGCCTCGATGCTGGCCGGTTCGGCCAGGTCGCAGGCAAGAAAGGCAGATTGATTCGGCCATTCATCGAGCAGGGCGCTGGCTCGCGCTTCCGTGCTGGCGTGATCTAGCAGATAGACGAAATTGCCCGCCTCCAGCATCTTGCCCACGACGGCGCTGCCGATTCCCCCGGTGGCGCCCAGTACGGCCGTGATTCGCATGTCATGTCCTAGGTATTCTTCGCTGGAAAAAATCGGCATTATAGACGTTTGCACGACATTTCTTTATAACGAATCGACCACTACAACAAAACACACGAGCCATCGCGCCGCGATGCTGGACGCCATAAGGGAGAGACCGATGTCAAACCGCAAGCTCACCTTCCCCCGCACCCTGCTGGCCACGGCCACGGCCGTACTGCTGGGTGCCACTGCGCTTTCCGCCCAGGCCGAAACCCGGGTCACCTACAAGTCCGCCTCGGCGGGCACCGCTTACTATCAGATGGGGGTCGAGCTCTCCGAAGCGATACGTCGCGGTACCGGGGGCGAAGTCGTGCTGACCCTGGAGGAGAGCCAGGGCTCGGTGCAGAACGTCATGGAAGTGATGGCGCGCCAGGGCAACTACGTGTTCACCACGCCGCCCGGCCTGGTCGATCAGGCCATGGCCGGCGAGGGACCGTTCGCCGAACGTCAGAGCCCGCGCTTCCAGGAGATTCGCGGTCTGTTCCCGATCCCCTCCATCACCATGCATTTCGTGGCGGCAGGCGATGAGGGCGTGATCGGCCTCGAGGATCTCGAAGGCAAGCATGTCCTGATCGGCCGCGGCACCTTCGGCGCGCGCGAGGCGGAGCGCTACCTGGAACTGTTCGGCATGCTGGACAAGGTGCGTGTGGCCAACGCCGAGATCGGTAGCGGTCCCGACGCGCTGAAGAACGGTCAGATCGATGCCTTCGTCACGGCCAGCTCCTTTCCCACGCCCAACGTGATCGAAACCGCCGCCAGCATGCCGATCAGCCTGGTCAGCCTCACCGACGAACAGATCGAGCAGACCGGCGCGGCGCGCCAGACCATCCCGGCCGGCACCTATTCCGGCATCGATCAGGACGTGGAAACCACTTCGCTGCCGGTGATCGCCTACACCACTACCGGCATGGACGAGGAGACCGCCTACACCCTGACCAAGACCTTCTGGGAGCGTCGCGATGCCATGGCCGACGAGACCGCCTGGTGGGGCAGCATCACCCACGACATGATCGGCAACATTGCCGGCACCCTGCATCCCGGTGCTGTGCGCTACTACGACGAAGCCGGCATCGAGATTCCCGACGAGCTGCGTTAACCACGGCTGACGGCGAGGGCAGGGAGGCCCCCGCTGCGGTCGCAAGGCATCCCCATTTTCATGCTATCGACACTCGCTTCTTCAACGACGGCCGGCGCCGCCGAGGGCGTGCCTCGCCTGCACCCCGCCTGGGTGGTGCTCGGCGCCGTCACGGTCTGCTTTCATCTCGGGCTGATCTTCTACGGCCTGACGCCGGCCCTGGTCAGCCGGCCCATTCACCTGGCGCTGGCGCTGCCGTGGATACTCATCCTGGCCGCCCGCACCCCCTTCGAGCGCTGGAGCGGCTGGCTGCTGACGGTGCTCGGTATCGCCGCCTGCGGCTACATCGCCTTCAACGAGGAGGCACTGGCCAACCAGTACGGCTTCATCGACAACAATTTTCAGATGGCGCTGGGGGTCTTCCTGATCGTGCTGACCCTGGAGACCGCGCGGCGTGCCATCGGCTGGCCGCTGCCGCTGGTGGCGGTGGCGGCGCTGGCCTACGCGGTGTTCGGTGAGCACATCCCCGGCCAGTTCGGTCATCCGGGGCTGCCGATGCAGAGCTTCGTCGGCACCCTGACCATCGCCGAGAGCGGCCTGTGGGGCTCGCTCACCGGGGTCAGCGTCGGCGTGGTGGCGATCTTCGTCATCTTCGGTGCGGTGCTCAACGCCGGCGAGGCGGGGCGCGGCTTCATGAACATGGCCAGCGCCTTCGCCGGACGCCTGACCGGCGGCGCGGCCAAGGTCTCGGTGATCTCCTCGGCGCTGATGGGCTCCATCTCCGGCTCCGCCTCGGCCAACGTGGCTTCCACCGGCGCCATCACCATTCCCTCCATGGTGCGCCTGGGCTATCCGCGTACCCTTGCCGGCGGCGTCGAGGCGGTGGCCTCCTCGGGCGGACAGATCATGCCGCCGCTGATGGGGGCGGGCGCCTTCGTCATGGTGGAGCTCACCGGCACACCCTACACCCAGATCATGGCGGCGGCGCTGCTGCCGGCGATCCTCTACTTCGCTACCGTGTGGATGGGCATCAACGCCTACGCCACCCGTCACGACCTGCGCCCCATGGCAGCGGAGGACCGCGCCAGCGGCAAGGAGGTGGCGATCACCTCGCTGTTCTTCGCCGTGCCCTTCGTGCTGCTGCTCGAGCGCATCTTCCTCGGCGGCTACACACCGCAGTACGCCGCCAGCATCGCCATCTTCGCCGGCATGCTGCTGCTGTTCTTCGACGTGACGCTCACCTTCTCCCTGCGCGGCTTCGCCTCGCGAATGGCCGAGGCGATGGTCACTGCAGGACGTCAGGTGGCGGTGATCGGCGCCATCATCATCTGCGCTTCGCTGGTGATCGGGGTGCTCTCGCTGACGGGGCTAGGGGTCAAGATCACCTCCGGGATACTGTCGCTCTCCAACGAGATGCTGTGGCCGGCGCTGTTGCTCACGGCCCTGGCCTGCCTGGTGCTGGGCATGGAGGTGCCGACCACGGCGGCCTACGTGATCTGCGTCTCGGTGGCGGGGCCCGCACTCACCGCGCTGGGCCTCGAGCCGCTGCTGGCGCACCTGTTCGTGTTCTGGTTCGCGCTGCTCTCGACCATCACGCCGCCGGTCTGCGGCGGGGTGTTCATCGCCGCCGGCATGGTCGGGGAGAACTGGCTCAAGGTGGCGCTGAAGGCCATGGCGCTGGGCATCGGGCTCTACATCATCCCGCTGGCCATGGTCGCCAATCCCGACGTGATTCGTCTGGCCTTCGACCCGTTCGGCGCCATCTTCGATGCGGTGAAGATCGCGCTGGGCCTGATGGCGATTTCCTACGGCGTGATCGCACGGCGTGCGGCCTGGCTGCGGGTGGTGCTGGTGATTGTCGGGGCGCTGGTGATCTTCGCCTTTTGAGATGGGTTCCTGGAGGAAAACAAGATGATCGTTGCCACGCTGGGGCCCGAGGGAAACAACCATGTACTGGTGCTGGGCCGCTACCTCGAGGCTCGCGGTCTGGCCGAGGCCGAGGTGAAGTTCTACGACGACTTCCCGACGGCCTTCGCGGCGCTGGTGGCGGGCGAGGTGGACCGGGTACTGCAGTGCACGGCCCACTTCAGCCACGCCGACTGTGTAGGGCGATACATGCACCGTGTCTTTCCTGTGGATGTCTTCGTCGCCGGCAGCCACCCGCTGGTGCTGCTGGCGCAACGCGACCTCGCCACGCCGCGCCAGGTGGCGCGTCAGCCGGCCACCCGCTACTACACCGATCTCTCGGGCTTCGCCGAGGAGATCGACGCGCCCACCACCGTGGCGGTGGCCGAGGGGCTGCTGGAAGGGCGCTTCGAGGCGGGTATCTGCGCCCGTCAGACCCTGGAAGCCCACCCGGACAAGCTGCGCCAGGTCGAGGAGCTGGGCCCGGCGCTGGACGTCTGGGTGCTCTACGGCACCGAGCCGCTTTCGGACGCTCATCCCCTCGTGGTCTAGCCGCCCCGGCTCGTGCATGACAGAATCGGGGCAGACTCGATACCTAGACCGTCGCCGCCCGCTGGTGGCAGAGACGGCATGAACCATATGGCGCAATGCGCACGAAGAGGACACCATGCCCCAATATCGCTCCCGTACCACCACCGCCGGCCGCAACATGGCTGGCGCCCGCGCCCTGTGGCGCGCCACCGGCATGAAGGACGAGGACTTCCACAAGCCGATCATCGCCGTGGCCAACTCCTTTACCCAGTTCGTGCCCGGGCACGTGCACCTCAAGGACATGGGCCAGCTGGTGGCGCGGGAGATCGAGAAGGCCGGTGGGGTGGCCAAGGAGTTCAACACCATCGCCGTGGACGATGGCATCGCCATGGGCCACGACGGCATGCTCTATTCGCTGCCGAGCCGTGACATCATCGCCGACAGCGTCGAGTACATGGTCAACGCCCACTGCGCCGACGCCCTGGTGTGCATCTCCAACTGCGACAAGATCACTCCCGGCATGCTGATGGCCGCCATGCGCCTCAACATCCCGGTGATCTTCGTCTCCGGCGGCCCCATGGAGGCCGGCAAGACCAAGCTGCTCGATCACGGTCTCGATCTGGTCGACGCCATGGTCATGGCCGCCGACGACTCGGTGGATGACGAGACTCTGGCCGAGGTGGAGCGCAGCGCCTGCCCCACCTGCGGCAGCTGCTCCGGCATGTTCACCGCCAACTCGATGAACTGTCTGACCGAGGCGCTGGGCCTGGCGCTGCCGGGCAACGGCACGGTGCTGGCCACCCATGCCGACCGCCGCCGCCTGTTCGAGACCGCCGGCCACCGCATCGTCGAGCTGGCCAAGCGCTACTACGAGGGCGATGAGGCGCACTTGCTGCCGCGCGCCATCGGCTCCAAGGCGGCGTTCAAGAACGCCATGACTCTGGACATCGCCATGGGCGGTTCCACCAACACCATCCTGCACCTGCTGGCCGCCGCCCAGGAGGCCGAGATCGACTTCACCATGGCCGACATCGACCGGCTATCGCGTGAGGTGCCGCAGCTGTGCAAGGTGGCACCCAACACCCAGAAGTACCACATCGAGGACGTGCATCGCGCCGGCGGCATCATGGCGATCCTCGGCGAGCTGGATCGTGCCGGGGTGCTCGATACCCGCGTGCCCACCGTCTACGGCGACAGCCTCAAGGAAGCGCTGGACGAGTGGGACATCATGCGCAATCCCTCGCCCGAAGTGGTGGAGTTCTTCAAGGCCGGCCCCGGTGGCGTGCCGACCCAGGTGGCGTTCTCACAGAGCGCGCGCTGGCCGACCCTCGACGGCGACCGGGCCAACGGCTGTATCCGCGACCTCGAACACGCCTTCTCCAGGGAGGGGGGCCTTGCGGTGCTCTACGGCAACATCGCCGTGGACGGCTGCGTGGTAAAGACCGCGGGCGTCGACGACTCCATCCTGGTGTTCGAGGGGGCGGCCCACGTGGTCGAGTCCCAGGACCAGGCGGTGGAGCACATCCTGGCCGGCCAGGTGAAGGAGGGCGAGGTCGTCGTCATCCGCTACGAGGGACCGAAGGGTGGTCCGGGCATGCAGGAAATGCTCTATCCCACTTCGTACCTCAAGTCGAAGGGGCTGGGCAAGGCCTGCGCACTGCTCACCGACGGTCGCTTCTCCGGCGGCACCTCGGGCCTCTCCATCGGTCACGTCTCACCCGAGGCGGCTGCGGGCGGCGCCATCGGCCTGGTGCGCAGCGGCGACATCATCCGCATCGACATTCCCAATCGTCGCATCGACGTGAAGCTCTCCGACAGCGAGCTGGCGGCGCGGCGCGAGGCGGAAGAGGCGCGCGGTAGTCAGGCCTGGAAGCCCAGCATCCAGCGCGTACGCAAGGTCTCGGCCGCGCTCAAGGCCTATGCGCTGCTGGCCACCTCCGCCGACAAGGGGGCGGTGCGCGACCTCAGCAAGCTCGACTGACGTATGCGACGAACCGGGCCCAGGCCCGGTTCGTCGTCCTGGGCTCTCCTCAGCAAGAAGGAACGACGACATGCGCAAGCAGACCTTCGGTGTCGGCCTGATCGGCTTCGGCACCGCCGGCCGCTTCTTTCATGCCCCGCTGATCCAGGCCACGCCGGGCCTCGAACTGCTGGCCGTGGTCAGCAGTGCACCCGAGCGAGTGCATGCCGTACTGCCCGACGTCGAGGTGCTGCCCAAGGTGGCGGCGTTGCTGAGCCGGCCGGACATCGATCTGGTCGTGGTGGCCAGCCCCAACGCTACCCACTATGCGTTGGGCAAGGCGGCGCTCGCCGCCGGCAAGCACCTGGTGGTCGACAAGCCGTTCACGGTGTCGCTCTCCGAGGCGCGGCTGCTCAAGGCCGAGGCCGACAAGGCCGAGCGGCTGGTCAGCGTGTTCCACAACCGCCGCTGGGACAGCAACTTCCGCACGTTGCAGGCGCTGGTGAAGGAGGAGGGCGTCGGCCGGCCGGTGTCGCTGGAGCTGCGCTTCGACCGCTTTCGCCCGCAAGTCGCCGAGCGCTGGCGCGAGCAGCACAAGCCCGGCAGCGGTATCTGGTACGACCTCGGCTCGCACCTGCTCGATCAGGTCCGCACGCTGTTCGGCATGCCGCGGGCGATACTGCTCGACCTGATGGCGGCCCGCGACGGCGCCGAGGTGGACGACGACTTCCACGCCCTGCTCGATTACGACGGACTCAGGGTCACCCTGCGCGCCAGCTCGCTGGTGGCGGAGCCGACGCCCCAACTGGCGCTGCACGGCACCCGCGGCAGCTTCGTCAAGTATGGCCGTGACCCGCAGGAGAACTGGCTGCGCGAGGGGCGTACGCCGGCCCGCGACTGGGGCATCGATCCGCGTCCGGGCCAACTGACGTTGGTCGACGAAAGCGGCGAGGGGGGCATGGTGCGTCGCGAGCACGGCGGCCTGCCGGGAGATTATCTGGCCTACTACACCGGCATCGTCGAAGCGCTGGAAGGCGGTGGCCCGCCGCCGGTCAGCGTGGAGGAGGGGATCGAGGTCATGACGCTGCTGGAGGCCGGGCTCGACAGCTACCGTCAGAGTCGCTGGATACGCTTCAAGGAGAACGGCGCCACGCTACCTCATCTGCATCGCCACGGCTGAGCGCGACGCTGAACAGCGCCGCCATCGCCCATGCGGCAGCAGGTGCTACCAGCCCAGGCGTGGTTCGTCGTAACGGCGCTGGCGCAGGGTGTCCCGGGCGATGAACAGCGCGGCGATGGCCCTGGCCTCGTGGAAGTCGTCGCGCATCAGCAGGGCCGGCAGCTCCTCCAGCGCATGGGTTTCGACCACCAGTGGCTCCGGCTCGTCGCCCGGCAGGCGTTTGGGATAGAGTTCGGTGGCCAGCAGTACCTGCATGCGGTGACGCATGTAGTTGGGGGCCAGCGACAGTTCCACCAGCGGTTCGATGCGCCGGGCGCCGAAGCCGCACTCTTCCATCAGTTCGCGATTGGCCGCGGTGACGATGTCCTCGCCCGGGTCGACCAGCCCCTTGGGCAGGGTCAGCACGTAGTCCTCGAAGCCCGCAGCATACTCGCGAATCAGCAGCACGTGGTCGGGGTCGGGCATGGCGATGATCATCACCGCGCCCTGGTCGCTGCCGGTCAGGCGCTCGAAGGTGCGCTCGGCGCCGTTGGCGAAGCGCAGCTCCAGCGACTCGATGTGGAACAGGCGGCTGCGTGCCACCGACTGGCGGGAGAGTACCTGGGGTTTTTGCAGGGGCAGCTTGTCTGACATGAAGACTCCGTTTCGTGCAGGTGGCCGTCGGCATGGCATCCTGCCGGGAATGCGCTGCCATTGTCCTTTGGGTACAATACCACGCCTTCCACCGCTCAGATGCTACCGGGAGTCGCCATGATCGACTGGCGCGCCATCGATACCGTTCTACTGGACATGGACGGCACACTGCTCGACCTTCACTTCGACAGCCACTTCTGGCTGGAGCATCTACCCCGCCGCTACGTCGAGCTGCATCGCCTCGACGAGGCCACGCAGGAGCAGCTGCGCTCGCGGATCATCCGCGAGAAGGGCACCTTGAACTGGTACAGCCTGGCCTACTGGAGCCGGGAGCTGGGTGTGGACATCGTCGCGCTCAAGCGCGAGATACAGCACCTGATCGGCCTGCGCGGCGACGCGCTGGACTTCCTCAAGTGGCTCAAGCAGGCCCACCCCAGGGTGGTGCTGGCCACCAACGCCGATCGCGAGAGCCTCGAGCTCAAGCTGCCCCTCACCGGTCTCGAGGAGTACCTGGACGCCATCGTCTCCTCGGCGGATCTCGGCGTGCCCAAGGAGGCGCAGGAGTTCTGGTTCGCGCTGCAGGACGTCGAGCCCTTCGACCCGGCCCGCACGCTGTTCATCGACGACAACCCCGAGGTGCTGGAAAGTGCCCGCGAGTTCGGCATCCGCCATCTGCTGGGTATCAAACAGCCCGACAGCACGCAGCCGGAAAAGGAGTTGAAGGAGTTCATCGCCCTGGACCGCTTCGCCACGATCCTGCCCGAAGCGCTACCCTCCGAGGTACGTGGCGACAAGGACAAGCCTGGCGAGACAGGAGGCGTCGGTGGATAACGTAAGACTCGACAAGTGGCTGTGGGCCGCCCGCTTCTTCAAGACCCGTGCCCTGGCCAAGAAGGCCATCGAGGGCGGCAAGGTGCATTACAATGGCGGCCGCGCCAAGACCAGCAAGAACGTGGAAGTGGGGGCGCTGATTCGCGTACCCCAGGGCTGGGACGTCTGGGAGGTGGAAGTCCTGGCGCTCTCCGACCAGCGCCGCGGCGCCCCCGAGGCCCGCGAGCTCTACCGCGAGACCGACGAGAGCGCCGAGCGCCGGGCGCGCGAAGCCGAAGGTCGGCGTCTGACCAATCAGGCCATGCAGCATCCTCTCAAACGACCCGACAAGAAACAGCGTCGGGACATTCAGCGCTTCCAGCGCCAGCATGACGAATGACTTTTCCGGAACCGACGATGAGCGATCAGATCCAGCGTTTTTTATTCGAACGCACCAATGTCCGTGGCGAAATCGTCACCCTGGAGCGAGCCTACGGCGAAGTGCTCGACCGGCACGGTTATCCGCCTGCCGTCAACCGTCTGCTGGGTGAGCTGCTGGCGGCGGTCGCGCTGCTCACCGATACCGTCAAGCTCGACGGCATCCTCAGCATCGAAGTGCGCGGGCAGGGGGCGCTGTCGCTGCTGATGGCGGAGTCCAATCCCGGCGGCGAGCTGCGTGCCATTGCCCGGCTGGCCGAGGATGCCAGCCTGCCGGAGGGCGAGGCGGCCTTTCGCGAGCTGGTGGGGGAAGGCCACATCGTCATCACTCTCGACCCCCGCGAGGGCAATCGCTACCAGGGTATCGTGGCGCTCGACCACGACAGTCTGGCGGGTTGTCTCGAGGCCTACTTTTCGCAATCCGAGCAGCTGCCCACCCAGCTGTGGCTGCGCGCCGACGGTGAGCGTGCCGGCGGGCTGCTGCTGCAGCGCCTGCCGGACGAGTCGCAGAACCAGGACGAGGACGCCTGGGAGCGCACCGTGCAACTGGCCAAGACCCTGAAAGACGACGAACTGCTGGGGCTCGAACAGCGTGAGCTGTTGTACCGTCTCTACCATGAGGAGACGGTGCGGGTGTTCGAGCCCAAGGCGCTGCGCTTCGGCTGCACCTGCTCACGTGAGCGCATCGGCGAAGCGCTGTTGACCCTGGGCGCCGAGGAGTTGCGCAACGTGCTGGCCGAGCAGGGCGAGATCGAGACCCAGTGTCACTTCTGCCATACCCATTACCGCTTCGGCGAGAGCGAAGTCGAGGCGTTGCTGCACGAGCAGGGCGGTGCTGCTCCCACTCTGCACTGATCCGTCTGACCAACATGACGAACGAGATGTCTCGAGGGCGTCTCGTTCGTTCGTCTGACGATGCTGCAATGCACAAGTTCGAGCGTCGTCAACCTGCGGCGATATGTCTCGATGTAGTAGTAAAACTACAAGAACTTCGGTCAAAGTTCTCGTTTCCTGATGGCTTCCTTTTTGCCATAATGGCGCCCGCTTAATGGCCGATCGCCTCATTACAAGACGGCATGCATCCGCACAGGGACGATCGGAAACGCAACGCAACGGCGTATCGACGCCTGGCACACGAGAGAGAACAGGCCGCAAGGCCCAGGAAACGACATGACCACATCCCAAGCCGCTCCTCAAGCACACGTCAATCTCAGCAGCGCCGAGCTCATCGAGCGTGCCGTGGCACGCGGAGAGGGCCACCTGGCTGCAAACGGCGCCCTGGTGGTGAACACCGGCCTGCGTACCGGCCGTTCGCCCAAGGATCGCTTCATCGTCGACGAGCCTTCCACCAGCGGCGACATCGACTGGGGCAGCGTCAACCGTCCCTTCGATGCCGGCAAGTTCGATGCTCTCTGGGCGCGTGTCGAGGACTACCTGAACAGCGGCGAACGCTTCGTTTCCGAACTCCACGTGGGCAGCGACCCGACCCACTACCTGCCGGTGCGGGTGACCACCGAGACGGCCTGGCACAACCTCTTCGGTCGCACCATGTTCGTGCGTCCCGAGGGCTACAACCCCTCGGCCAAGGAAGAGTGGACCATCCTCAACGCGCCCCATTTCGAATGCGACCCGAACCGTGACGGCACCAATTCCGACGGCACCGTGATCATCAACTTCGCTCAGCAGAAGGTGTTGATCGCCGGCATGCGCTACGCCGGCGAGATGAAGAAGGCGATGTTCTCGGTGCAGAACTTCCTGCTGCCGGCCTCCGACGTGCTGCCCATGCACTGCTCGGCCAACGTCGGCGAGGACGGCAATACGGCGCTGTTCTTCGGCCTTTCCGGCACCGGCAAGACCACGCTCTCCGCCGACCCGGCACGCTACCTGATCGGTGACGACGAGCATGGCTGGGGCCCCGGCACCGTGTTCAACGTCGAGGGCGGCTGCTACGCCAAGTGCATCGACCTTTCCGAGAAGAACGAGCCGGTCATCTGGAATGCCATCAAGTTCGGCACCGTACTCGAGAACGTGGTGCTCGACGACCGTCGCGAGCCCGACTACACCGACGACAGCCTGACCCAGAACTCCCGCGCCGCCTATCCGCTGGAGCACGTGGAGAAGCGCGTACCGGAAAACCGTGCCGGCGAACCCAACGCCATCATCTTCCTGACCTGCGACATGTCCGGCGTGCTGCCGCCGGTGTCGGTGCTGTCCAAGGAGGCGGCGGCCTACCACTTCCTCTCCGGCTACACCGCCAAGGTGGGTTCCACCGAGATGGGCTCTTCCGAAGGCCTGTCGGCGACCTTCTCCACCTGCTTCGGTGCGCCGTTCTTCCCGCGCCCGGCACGTGTCTATGCCGACCTGCTGATCAAGCGCGTCGAGGCCAAGGACGCTCAGGTCTACCTGGTCAACACCGGCTGGACCGGCGGATCTTACGGTGAAGGTGGCTCGCGCTTCTCCATCCCGACCACTCGCGCCATCATCAGCGCCATCCAGTCCGGCGTGCTGCGTGAAGTCGAGACCAAGCGCATCGAGGGCCTCAACCTGGACGTGCCGGTTGCGGTACCTGGCGTCGACTCGAGCCTGCTCGACCCGCGCGAGACCTGGGAAGACCAGGCCGCCTATGACCGCAAGCTGCGCGATCTGGCAGCCAAGTTCGTCGACAACTTCAAGAAGTTCGACGGCGTCAGCGAAGCCATCGTCAAGGCCGGGCCCAGCCTGACCTGAACCCGCGCTTCCTGCAGCGGTCTGAAACGGGGAAGAGGCATGTGCCTCTTCCCCGTTTCGTTCATGGGCATGCTGCGGCAGGCACGGGGGGGGCAAATCCGATGAAACGTCGTCACTTTCTCGGCGCGCTGGGTGCGGGTGGTGCCGCCTGGCTGCTGCCGGGGGTTGGCTGGGGGTTCCCGAGGCTCAGCCTCGAGCCGGCGCCGGGCCTGGAGCGAATCGAGCTGTCACGCGACGAATGGCGCGAGCGCCTCACGCCCGAGCAGTTCGAGATCCTGCGCGACCACGGCACCGAGCCGCCATTTTCGAGTCCGCTCGACAAGGAGTGGCGCGATGGGGAGTACCGCTGTGCCGGCTGCGATCTGGCGCTGTTCGAGAGCGCCATGAAGTACGACTCCGGCACCGGCTGGCCGAGCTTCTTCGATCACATCGAGGGGCACTTGCTCAGCCAGCTCGATTTCAGCCTGATCTGGCCGCGGCGCGAATACCACTGCGCCCGCTGCGGCGGCCATCAGGGGCATGTCTTCAGCGACGGCCCCGAGCCCACCGGCCTGCGCTGGTGCAACAACGGCCTGGCACTGACCTTCGTGCCGGCGGCTACCTGAACCCCTCGACGATATGCTGCGCCAGGCCATCCACCGCAGGTGAGGTGGCCTCGGGCGAGCGCAACAGCACGATGGAGCCGTCCGGCAGCGGAGGCAGGCCGTCGGTCTCGTCCAGCACGCGCATCCCGGGGGTGACCAGGCTCTTCATCAGCGCGGAGACGGCGAGCCCGGCGCCCACCACCGCCTGTAGCGTGGCCAGGCTGGGGCTGGAGTAGGCGATGCGGTACTGTCGTCCGGCGCGGGTCAGGGCGTTGCAGGCGTGCCTTCGGCAGAAGCAGGGCTCCTCGAACAGCGCCAGGGGCAGCGGCGACTGGCGATGCACCGGATGGCTCTCCGCCACTACCCAGACCGTCTCCTCACGGCGCAGGATGGTGCCGATCTCCTGACCCACTTCGCGGGTCACGATGCTCAGATCCAGGCTGCCCTGCTGCCGCCCGAGCAGCTCCGAGGAGGGGGCGCACTGTACCTCGACGTCCACCAGCGGCCAGGTCTGCGAGAACGATTTCAGAATGCCCGGCAGAAAGCGCATGACGAAGTCGTCGGGCACACCGATGCGCACTCGTCCCACCATGTCCGGCTCACGCAGCATGTTGAGCGCCTCACCTTGCAGCGCAAGGATGCGGCGGGCGTAGCCGAGCAGCGTGGTGCCTTCGCTGGTCAGATGCATCTGGCGTCCCTGGCGTTCGAACAGCGGACGCTGGATGACGTCCTCCTCGAGTCGCTTGATCTGCATGCTGACCGCGGACTGGGTGCGATTGACTGCCTGAGCCGCGCGGGTGAAGCCGCCGTGGTCGACGATGGCGACGAAGGTACGCAGCAGTTCATGGTCGATGGTGTGGAGCATGGTCGTTTCCCACGAGCGATTGCTTGGGGGCTGTGGAGTCAATCCATCAGCTGGGGTGATGGTGGGCATAATTACTATTCGTTGGATTGATTCTAACGCCTCGTCGAGACTTTCTCCATGGCATCATCCACAGGAGAAAAGACGAGCATGAACATGAAGGCAACGATAGCCCGAGAAGACGCCCCGACCCAGCGCGAGTCCAGCCCCCGAGGGCGCTTGCGCTTCATTCTGCAGCTATGGCGCTGGGCGCGGCGCATGGACCGTCTGGTGCAGCTGCGCCATGAGCGCAGCCAGCTGCTCGAGCTCAGCGATCACCAACTGCGCGACATCGGCCTGACCCGGCACGAGGCGGCCAGAGAGTCACGGCGCCACTTCTGGGACGACATCGGCTGGCGGCGTTGATCCAGGCGGCGGGGGCGTGGCGTTTGTGATACCTTGGCGCGATCTTTCGCCGTAGCAATACCAAGGAAGTCATGGACGCCACGACCCGGATCATTTCGCGCCTCGCCGAGGAACTCGCCGTTCGCCCGCAGCAGGTCTCCGCTACCGTGGAACTGCTCGATGGCGGAGCCACCGTGCCCTTCATCGCCCGCTACCGCAAGGAGGTCACCGGTGGCCTCGACGACACCCAACTGCGCAACCTCGACGAACGCCTGCGCTATCTGCGCGAGCTGGAGGAGCGCCGTGCCGCCGTGCTCGCCGCCATCGACGAGCAGGGCAAGCTGACGCCGGAGCTGGCCGGGCAGATCCAGGCTGCCGATACCAAGCAGCGCCTGGAAGACCTCTACCTGCCGTACAAGAAGAAACGCCGCACCAAGGCGCAGATCGCCCGCGAGGCCGGCCTCGAGCCGCTGGCCGATGCGCTGCTGGCCGATCCCACCCTCGACCCCGAGGCCGAGGCCGCCAACTATCTTCGTCCCGCCGAGGGCGACATCCCCGCCATCGAGGATGCCAAGGCGGCGCTGGACGGTGCGCGCCAGATTCTCATGGAGCGCTTTGCCGAGGATCCCGAGCTGGTCGGCGCGCTGCGTGAGCGGCTGTGGAGCGAGGGCGAGCTCAGCGCCCGGGTGATTGCCGGCAAGGAACGCGAGGGTGCCAAGTTCTCCGACTACTTCGAGCACGACGAGGCGCTGGCCAAGACGCCGTCGCATCGCGCGCTGGCGATGTTCCGCGGACGCAACGAGGGCGTGCTGACCCTGGCCATCCGTCTGCCCGGCGAGGACGAGGCGCCGGTCCATCCGGCTCAGGTGGCCATCGCCAGACACTTCGACATCCGCGACGAGGCCCGCGCCGCCGACAAGTGGCTGGCCGACGTGGTGCGCTGGACCTGGCGGGTCAAGCTCTACACCCACCTGGAAACCGAGCTGATGGGAAGGCTGCGCGAGCGCGCCGAGCTCGAGGCCATCGAGGTCTTCGCCGCCAACCTCAAGGATTTGCTGCTGGCCGCCCCGGCGGGGCAGAAGGCGACGCTTGCCATCGACCCGGGCCTGCGCACCGGCTGCAAGGTGGCGGTGGTGGACGCTACCGGCCAGTTCCTCGAACACGCCACGATCTTCCCCCATGCGCCGCGCAATGCCTGGGCCGAGTCCCTGGCGCTGCTGGCCAAGCTGGTGGAGAAGCACGACGTGGCACTGATAGCCGTGGGCAACGGCACGGCCAGCCGCGAGACCGACAGGCTGGCCGGCGAGCTGCTCAAGCTGTTCTCTTCACAAGAAGGGCGGGGCAAGAAACAGCTCTCCAAGGTGATGGTCAGCGAGGCCGGCGCTTCGGTCTACTCCGCCTCGGAGTACGCCTCGAAGGAGCTGCCCGATCTCGACGTCACCATCCGCGGTGCGGTCTCCATCGCCCGGCGCCTGCAGGATCCGCTGGCCGAGCTGGTCAAGATCGAACCCAAGTCCATCGGCGTGGGTCAGTATCAGCACGACGTTTCGCAGCTGCAGCTGTCGAAGAGCCTGGAAGCGGTGATCGAGGACTGCGTCAACGCCGTCGGCGTCGATCTCAACACGGCGTCGAGTGCGCTGCTCTCGAGGGTGGCCGGTCTCAACCCGGCGCTGGCCGAGGCCATCGTCGCCCGGCGCAACGTCGAGGGCGCCTTCAAGAGTCGCCAGCAGTTGCTCGACGTCAGCCGCCTGGGTCCCAAGACCTTCGAACAGTGCGCCGGCTTCCTGCGCATCATGAACGGCGACAATCCGCTCGATGCCAGCGCCGTGCACCCGGAGGCGTACCCGGTGGTGGAGCGCATCGCCAGCCGCAGCGGCCGCCCGGTGGCGAGCCTGATCGGCGACAGCGCCACGCTGAAGACGGTCAAGCCCGCCGAGTTCGCCGACGAGCGTTTCGGTGTGCCGACCATCAGCGACATTCTCAAGGAGCTCGACAAGCCGGGCCGCGACCCACGCCCCGAGTTCAAGGCCGCCGAGTTCCGCGAGGGGGTGGAGACGCTCCAGGACCTGGAGCCGGGCATGATCCTCGAAGGCAGCGTGACCAACGTCACCCACTTCGGCGCCTTCGTCGACATCGGCGTGCACCAGGATGGCCTGGTCCACATCTCGGCGCTGTCGGACAAGTTCGTCGAGGACCCGCGCTCGGTGGTCAAGGCCGGCGACATCGTCAAGGTCAAGGTAATGAGCGTGGATCTCGAGCGCGCGCGCATCGGGCTCTCCATGCGGCTCGACGATCAGCCGGGCGAGGCCGAGGGCGGCAGATCGTCGCGTGCTGGCCAGGGCGAACGGCGTGGCGGTCAGGGCAAGGCGCCGCGCAAGAGTGCGCCCCGCGAGCCGTCTCAGCCCAACCAGATGGGTGCGCTGGGGGCGGCTCTGCTCAAGGCCAGAAAGGGCAAATCTTGATCCTGGCGCCTGTGTCGCCATACTCTCGACATCATTGGCGTGTTCGGCCGTCCTGGGCGGCCGGCATGCTTCGACCGAGAGGCCCGTTGAAGGCCTCCTAGACACGGGGTCCACGCCTTGTCTGAGAATTACACTGCTACCGTTACACGCCTCACCGAGCTGGCGGCTCAGGGTCGCTTCGGGCGCCTGCGCCGCGGCCTGGAGAAGGAGGGGTTGCGGGTCGATGGCACGGGGCGTATCGCCGCCACGCCGCACCCGTATGCGCTGGGCTCCAAGCTGACGCATCCGCACATCACCACGGATTACTCCGAGGCGCTGCTGGAGTACATCACCCCGGTCTACTGCCGCCCCGGCGATGCCGTCGACTTCCTCGCCGACCTGCACCGCTTCAGCTATCGCCACCTGGGCGAGGAGCTGATCTGGCCGGCCAGCATGCCGGCCAGGCTCGACGGCAACGACAGCGTGACCATCGCCGACTACGGCAGCTCCAACGTGGGGACAATGAAGCACGTCTACCGCAAGGGGCTCGACGTGCGCTACGGCCGCATCATGCAGGCCATTGCCGGTATTCACTACAACGTCTCGCTGCCCGACGAGCTGTGGACGCTGCTGCGCGAGCGCGATGGGGCCCACGACGTCGATCTCGACGACTACCGCTCCAGCCGCTATTTCGGCCTGATCCGCAATTTCCGCCGTCACAGCTGGCTGCTGCTCTACCTGTTCGGTGCCTCCCCGGCGCTCGACCGCAGCTTCCTGCCCGAGGGCAACATTCCCGACAAGCTCCACGCGCACGGGCGCGATACCCTGGTGTCGCCCTATGCCACCAGCCTGCGCATGTCCGACCTGGGCTACCAGAACAAGGTGCAGGCGCAGTTGAAGATCTGCTTCAACTCGCTGTCCAATTATGTCGGTACGCTGCGCCATGCCATCCAGACGCCGTGGCCCGCCTACGAGGCATTGGGAGTGCGCCGCGGCAGCGACTGGCAGCAGCTCAATGCCAACATCCTGCAGATCGAGAACGAGTACTACAGCGACATCCGGCCCAAGCGCGTCACCCGTCACGACGAGACGCCGAGCCAGGCGCTGGAGGCGCGCGGCGTCGAGTACATCGAGGTACGCTGTCTCGATCTCGACCCCTTCCTGCCGCTGGGTATCGATGAGGCGCGGCTGCGCTTCATCGACGCCTTCCTGGTGTGGTGCCTGCTGGCCGAGAGCCCCTGGATTCCGGATGACGAATGCGACCGGCTTGACGACAACCGGCGCCTGGTCGTCGAGCGCGGCCGCGACCCCGAGCTCAGGCTGATGCAGAACGGGCGGCAGCGCAGCGTGGCCGATTGGGGTGGAGAGATCTTCGCCGAGATCGCTCAGGCCGCCGAACTGCTCGATTCACTGGAGCAGGGCACGCCCCATGTGGACGCCGTGGCGGCGCTGGCCCCCTGGCTCGAGGACCCGTCGCTGACGCCCTCCGGCCGGCTGCTGGCGCGGCTGGAGTCGACCGGCGAGGAGTTCATCGAGGCCTGCCTGGCCATCGCCGGCGAGCATGCCGAGCGGTTTCGTCGGGAACCCATCGAGCCGGCACGAGCGGCCAACTTCGAACAGCTGGTCGGTACTTCGCATCAGCAGCAACGCGATATCGAAGACGCCGATACGGTGCACTTCGACGCATTTCTCGATGAGTACTTCGCCAGCGCCCGCGAACCCCGGGTGGCCATGGCGAGTCAGGGAGGCAGATGATGCCCGATACCTTGCGGCGCCTCTCCGTGCGCCAGTGGAGCCTGGCCGGGCTGGCCTTCTGCGCCTTGATGATGGGCGTCGCGCTGGGCCTGGAGCACATCGGCGGGCTCGAGCCCTGTCCGCTGTGCATTTTCCAGCGGGTCGCCGTGCTGGCGGCGGCGGCGGTGTTCCTCGTGGCCGCCATCCACAACCCCCGTGGGCGAGTCGGCGCTGCGCTCTACGGCGGTCTGTCGCTTGCCGCGGTGCTGGGCGGCATCGGCGTGGCCTGGCGCCACCTGTGGCTGCAGTCGCTGCCGCCGGACCAGGTGCCGAGCTGCGGGCCCGGTCTCGACTACATGATGGACATCCTGCCCATGCGTGACGTGGTCGCCATGGTGCTCTCCGGCTCCGGCGAGTGCGCCGAGATCGATTTCCTCTTGATGGGCATCTCGCTGCCGGGCTGGACGCTGATCGGCTTCGTGATCCTGGCCGTGGCGCCCCTGGGCATCCTGCTCGGCGCCTTTCGCCAGCCTCGCTCGAGCCTGAACGGCAGCCACCGCCCGGCGTGACCGGGGCAAAATGACACAACAAGAACAAGGAAACGCATGCTCTACCGGGACTTCACCACCCAGGAAGCCATCGACCGGGAGTACGATCCCATGCGCGGCCGCGACCCGGCCGCGCTGCTTGGCGATTGGCAGGCACGCAGCGACGCGCTGCGCAAGCGCTGCCGCGTCACCGAGAACCTCGCCTTCGGGCCGACCCTGGCCGAATGCATGGACGTCTACCACGCCGAGGCCGAGGGTGCGCCGCTGCACCTGTTCTTCCACGGCGGTTACTGGCGCTCGCTGGGCCATCGGGAATTCGGCTTCGTGGCCGAGGGTCTGCTAGAGGCGGGCATCAGCGTGGCTGTGGTGAACTATGCGCTGTGCCCCACGGTGGCGTTCGGCGAAGTGGTGAGGCAGGCGCGCGCCGCGGTGGCGTGGGCCTATCGCCATGGTGCCTCGCTGGGCGTCGATCCTTCACGACTGAGCGTCTCGGGCCACTCCGCCGGCGGCCACCTGACCGCCATGCTGCTGGCCACCGACTGGCAAGGCGTGTACGGCCTGCCCGACGACCTGCTCGAAGGCGCCCTGTGCGTCAGCGGGCTCTATGACCTGCGGCCCTTTCCCTGGTCGTGGCTGCAGCCCAAGCTGCAGCTCACCGGCCGCGACGTCACCGACTACAGTCCGCTGTTCCAGCCCTGTCGGGTAGCCGCGCCGGTGCATCTGGTCGCGGGCGGCGAGGAGTCCACGGAGTTCGCCCGTCAGATGCATGCCCACGCCGAGCACCTCGAGGCCCAGGGCATGGCGGTGAGCGCCGAGCTCTCGCCCGGCGACGATCACTTCACCATTCTCGACCACTACGTGCCGGGCGGGCGCTTCGTGCAGCGTATCGCGGCCTTTCACGGCGGCTGATCAGGCGCTGGGGATGACGGCGGTCGCTTCTATCTCCACCTTGGCTCGATCCTCGATCAGGTCGGCTACCTGGACCATGGTCATGGCCGGGAAGTGCTTGCCCACCACCTCGCGATAGGCGGCACCCACCTCCTTGAGCCGGGACAGATACTCCTGTTTGTCGGTGACGTACCAGGTCAGCCGCACCAGGTGCTGGGGGCCGGCGTCGGCTTCCTTCAATACCTCGACGATATTGGTCAGTGCCTGATGCACCTGGGCGACGAAGTCGTCGCTCTCGAAGACCTGATCGCCGTTCCAGCCGATCTGACCGCCGACGAAGATCGTACGGCCGGTGGCCAGCACGCCGTTGGCGTAGCCCACGGCAGCTTTCCAGTGAGAGGGGTGAAGCAACTGGTGCAAGTTGGCGTCATTCATCTTGAGATCCTTGTTGGCAGTCCTTGGCGAAGTGCCGGCGCATGTCATCGGGCCAGAGCAGGGGGCGGCCACTGGCCAGGTCGACGAATACCAGGGTGGAATGGCAGGTCAGGCGCGGTTCGCCGTTGCAGTGGGCCACAGTGCGCAGGGTCAGGCTGGTGCGGCCGACGTCACGCAGCGTGAGCTCGAAGGTGAGCGTGTCGCCCAACCGGCTGGGGGCATGGAAGTCGGTCTCGATATGCGCCGTGGGCACGCCGGTACGGCTCTCCACGTGGAGCCGATTGAAGTCGTGGCCCACCGATTCGGCGAAATAGTCCTCCACCACCGAGTTGAGCATCTCGTAGTAGCGCGGATAGAACACGATGCCTGCCGGGTCGCAGTGCTGGAAGCGCACCTTGCGCTGAGTGACGAATGGCATGGCGGCTTCCTCTCAGACGCCCAGGTAACGGTCGCGCAGACCGTCGTCGAGTGCGGCCGGCTCTCCCGTCCACACCGTGCGTCCTTTCTCCAGGATGGTGCAGCGGTCGGCCACCGGCAGCAGCTCGGCCAGCGACTTGTCGACGATCAGGGTGGATTGCCCCTGGGTCTTGAGCTCGCGAATGGCGGCCCAGATCTCCTGACGGATCACCGGGGCGAGACCCTCGGTGGCTTCGTCGAGCACCAGCAACCTGGGGTTGGTCATCAACGCGCGACCGATGGCGAGCATCTGCTGCTCGCCGCCGGAGAGGGTGCGCGCCATCTGGGTGCGCCGCTCGGCCAGGCGGGGGAAGAGCTTCTCCACCCGCGCCAGGCTCCAGTAGCCGGGACGCGCCGTGACCACCAGGTTCTCGCGCACCGAAAGGTTGGGGAAGCAGCGCCGCCCCTCCGGCACCAGACCGAGGCCGGCCTGGGCGATGCGATACGACGGCAGGCGCCGCAGATCCTGCGACTCGAAGGTGATGCTGCCGCTGCGTGCCGGGGTGAGGCCGAAGATGGAGCGGATGGTGGTGGTCTTGCCCATGCCGTTGCGCCCCATCAGTGCCATCATCTCGCCGGCCCGAACGCTCAGGTCGACGCCGAACAGCGCCTGGGAGGGGCCGTAGAAGGTCTCGATCGCGGTGACGTTCAGCATGTCGCCTCTCCCAGATAGGCTTCGCGGACTTGCGGGTTGGCGCGGATCGCGGCGCTGTCGCCCTGGGCGATCACGCCGCCGGCCACCAGCACCGAGATGCGGTCGGCCAGGCGGAACACGGCGTCCATGTCGTGCTCGATCAGCAGGATCGGTACCTCGAGCTTGAGCGCCTCGAGCAGCTCGGTGAGGTGTGCCGTGCCCTCCGGCCCGAGCCCGGCCATGGGTTCGTCGAGCAACAGTACCCGGGGCTTGAGTGCCAGCGCGCAGGCCACCTCGACCTGGCGGCGCTCGCCGTGGGAGAGTTCGGCCACCTGGGTGTCGGCACGGTGGGTGAGCGCCATGCGCTCCAGTGCTTCCAGCGCCGGGGCCAGCAGGCTTTCGTCGCGCTGCACCGGTTTCCAGAAGCGGAAGCTGTGGCCCTGCAGCGCCTGTACGGCGATCATCACGTTGCGCTTCACCGACAGCGGCTCGGCCAGCGACGAGACCTGAAAGCTGCGCCCCAGCCCCAGTCGGGCCCGCTGGGCCACGCTGAGTGAGGTGATCTCCTGACCGGCCAGCACGATACGGCCGGAGTCGGGTTTCAGGCTGCCGGCGATCTGGCCGATCAGGGTCGACTTGCCGGCGCCGTTGGGACCGATCAGGGCATGGATCTCGCCGGGGTACAGATCCAGCGAGACGTCGCGGGTCGCCTGCAGGGCGCCGAAGCGCTTGTTGAGATCGATGAGTTCGAGCACGGCTTCACTCATGACGCTCCCTCCCGGCCAGCCAGCCCATCACGCCATGCTTGGCGAACAGCACCACGAACAGCAGCACCAGGCCGAGGAACAGCTGCCAGTACTCGGTCATGCCGCCCAGCAGGGTCTCCATCATCACGAACAGCAGCGCGCCGGCCAGCGGTCCGTAGAGCCGGCCCACGCCGCCGAGTATCACGATCACCATCAGCTCGCCCGACATGTGCCAGCTGAGCATGGTAGGGCTGACGAAGCCGTTCAGATCGGCGTACAGCGCTCCGGCCAGCCCGGTGATCATCGCCGAGATGACGAAGGCGACCAGGCGGATGGGGTAGGGCGAGATCCCGGCGGTGGCCAGGCGCGTGTCGTTGAGCCGCGCCATGGTGAGGGCGGCGCCGAAGCGCGACTTCATGATCCGCGAGGTGAGGGCGAGCGAGAGCACCAGTCCGCCGAAGCAGATCAGGAAGAAGGTCAGGGCGTCGTTGGTGTCGACCCACGGCAGGCCGTTGCGCAGGAAGATCGGCAGGCCGTCCTCGCCGCCGTAGGTGGGCCAGGAGTTGGCGAAGTAGTACATCATCTGGGCGAAGGCCAGGGTGATCATGATGAAGTAGACCCCGGTGGTGCGCAGCGAGATGGCACCGATGGCCAGCGCCAGCAGCCCGCACAGCAGGATCGCCGCGAGCCAGATCACCAGCATGCTGTCGCTGCCGGGAATGGCGATGGGCCAGCCGATCACCGGGGTGAAATCGAAGGCATGATAGGCGCTGATGCCGGCCACGTAGCCGCCCAGACCGAAGTAGGCGGCGTGGCCGAAGCTGATCATGCCGCCGTAGCCGATGGCCAGATTGAGGCCCACCGCGGCCATGGCGATCAGGGTGATGCGCGAGGCCAGATTGACGTAGTAGATGTGGCCGAGGAAATAGAGCGCCAGGGGCGCCAGCAGCAGGAAGGCCAGCAGGCCGATCTGCACCAGCCCCTTGCGGTCGTACCAGCTGGCCGCCGGTGTCGGCAGCCCCGGCTGGGGCGCGAGCGTCGAGGTATCGGACTTATTCATTGGCGGCAAACAGTCCCTTGGGTTTGAAGGCGAGGATGGCGGCCATCATGATGTAGATCAGCATGGCGGCGATGGCCGAGCCGACGCCGGCGGCCTCCGAGGGGCTCATGAACTGGCGGAAGAAGGCGGGCAGGAACACCCGCCCCAGGGTATCCACCACGCCGACCAGGATGGCGCCGTAGAGCGCGCCCTTGATCGAGCCGATGCCGCCGATCACGATCACCACGAAGGCCAGGATCAGCACCGGCTCGCCCATGCCCACCTGCACCGACTGCAGGGCGCCGACCATGGCGCCGGCCAGGCCGGCCAGCGCCGCGCCCATGGCGAACACCAGGGTGTAGAGCCGGGCGATGTTGACGCCCAGGGCGCCGATCATCTCGCGGTCGCTCTCGCCGGCACGGATGCGCATGCCGAGCCGGGTACGGGTGATCAGGAAGTACATGCCCACCGCCACGGCCACGCCCACGGCGATGATCACCAGCCGGTAGATGGGGTAGCGCAGCCCGCCGGGCAGGGTGACCGAGCCTGCCAGCATGGCCGGCGGGTTGAGCCAAAGCGGCGAGGAGCCGAACAGCCAGCGCGTACCTTCCGAGAAGATCAGGATCAGGGCGAAGGTGGCCAGTACCTGGTCGAGGTGCGGACGGTGATAGAGCCGGCGGATCACGATCAGCTCCACCAGCGCGCCCACCGCGGCGGCCACGGCGATGCCCGCGGCCAGGCCGACGAAGAAGGAGCCGGTGGCGGCGGTCACCAGCGCCGTGGCGTAGGCGCCCACCATGTAGAATGAGCCATGGGCCAGATTGATCAGCCCCATGACCCCGAACACCAGGGTCAGGCCGCTGGCCATCAGGAACAGCATGGTACCGAGCTGAAGGCCGTTGATGAGCTGTTCGATGAATAGTGTCATGAGATCGTCAGGCTTGGAGCAACGCTGCACGAAGCTCGGCGCTTCAGGCCGCTAGGTGCTTTACGCAGCGCTGCACGGGTTGGTGAAAGCACGGCCGGTCCGAGAGGGGCCGGCCGCGCCGGGTCACATCTGGCACTGTTCGTGATAGATGTCCTGGATGTCCTCCACGGCGATGCCAATCAGACGGTTGGTGGGCTGGCCGTCGTCACCCTCGACCACCTCGCGTACGTAGATGTCCTGGATCGGATGGTGGTTGGGGCCGAAACGGAATTTGCCGCGCACCGTGTCGAAATCGGCTTCGCGCAGGGCTTCGCGGAAGGCATCCTGATCGCTCGGGTGGGCCTTGTCCAGCGCGCTCAGGATCAGGTTGGCGGTGTCGTAGCCCTGGGCGGCATACAGCGTCGGCGTGCGGCCGTAGGCCTCACGGAACGCCTCGACGAAGGCGTGGTTGGCCTCGTTGTCGAGATCGTAGGCCCACAGCGAGGTGTTCATGGCGCCGATGGCGGCGCTGCCCACTGCCTTGATGATGGTCTCGTCGAAGGAGAAGGCGGCGCCGAACACCGGCAACTCGACGCCGGAATTCTCCCACTGCTTCATGAACGAGATGCCCATGCCGCCCGGTAGGAAGAAGAACAGACTGTCTGCGTTGCTGGCGCGAATCTGGGCGATCTCGGCGGCGTAGTCCGTCTGGCCCATCTGGGTGTAGATCTCGTCGACCACTTCACCTTCGTAGAGGTGCTTGAAGCCAGCCAGGGCATCGGTGCCGGCGGGGTAGTTGGGCGCCAGCAGGATGGGCCGCTCGAAGCCCTGTTCGCGCATGTAGGCGCCCATGGCCCCGTGCAGGTTGTCGTTCTGATAGGCGACGTTGAAGTAGTTCTCGTGGCACATACGCCCGGCCAGATCGGAAGGCCCGGCGTTGGGGGAGATGTAGAAGGTGCCCTGGCGCACCGCCGCGGGCACCACCGCCATGGCCAGATTGGACCAGATGATGCCGGTGAGGATGTCGACGTTGTCGCGCTGCATGAACTCGTTGGACAGGCTGCGGGCCAGGTCGGGGCGGTTGGCGTCGTCCTGGATCAACACGCGCACGTCATCGCGCCCCGAGCGCTCCATGGCCAGCATGAAGCCGTCGCGTACGTCCACGCCCAGGTGCGAACCGCCACCGGAGAGCGTGGTGATCATGCCGATTCTGACCTCATCGGCCTGGGCCGCCGTCATGCCGGCGGTCATCAGCAGGCCGAGGCCAAGGCTGGCTAGTCTCTTCATGGGGATAACCCTCTTCGTTCTCGTTTTTGTCTCTTCGGCGCAGCGTGTCCAGCGCCTCGTCATGTTGGCCTGTCAGCCATGGCTGTCGGGCCGATCTCCGCCTTCAAGCCGCTCCACTGCCGGGCCGCTTCCCGCTGTCTGGCCTTCCATCGTCTGGCCCGCCACTGTCCGGCCCGCTACGGTCTGGATAGTGCTCCTGACGCAGCCGGAAGCGCTGCACCTTGCCGGTGGCCGTCTTCGGCAGCGCCTCGACGAAGCGCACCGAACGCGGATACTTGTAGGGGGCGATGCGCTGCTTGACGAACGTCTGCAAGCGCTCGACGCACTCGGCATCCGGCTCGACCCCGGGAGACAGTACCACGAAGGCCTCGACGATTTGCCCACGCTCTCCACTCGGTGCGCCGATTACGGCACACTCCGCCACCGCCTCGTGGGCCAGCAGGGCGGCTTCCACCTCGGGACCGGCAATGTTGTAACCCGCCGAGACGATCATGTCGTCGTTGCGGGCGGCGAAGTGGAAGTAGCCCTCCTCGTCCTGAACGAAGGCATCACCGGTGATGTTCCAACCGTTGATCACGTACTTGCGTTGACGTGCATCGTCCAGATAGCGACAGCCCGTGGGGCCGCGCACCGCCAAGCGTCCCACTTCGCCGCGGGGCAGCTCGTTCATCTCGGCATCGACGACCTTGGCCTCGTAGCCGGCTACCGGCTTGCCGGTGCAGGCCGGGCGATGGTCGTCCAGATGGTTGGAGATGAAGATGTGCAGCATCTCCGTGGCCCCGATGCCGTCGAGGATCGGCTTGCCGGTCTTCTCGATCCATTCATGGTAGATCGGTGCCGGCAACGTTTCGCCGGCCGAGACCGCCAGGCGCAGGCTGTCGAGTTCCTCGCCGCTTTCGAGCGAGGCGAGCATGGTGCGATAGGCGGTGGGGGCAGTAAATACGACGGTGGCACGATGCTCGCGGATGATCTCCATCATGTTGGGCGGCGTGGCCTTCTCCAGCAGCACTGCGCTGGCGCCGAAGCGCAGCGGGAAGATGGCCAGCCCGCCGAGGCCGAAGGTGAAGGCCAGCGGCGGCGAGCCGACGAAGACGTCGTCCGCACTCACTTGCAGCACTTCGCGGGCGTAGCCGTCGGCGATGATCAGCAGATCGCGATGGAAGTGCATGGTGGCCTTGGGCTGGCCGGTGGTGCCGGAGGTGAAGCCGAGCAGGGCGACATCGTCGGCGGCGGTGGCGACCGCCTCGAACTCGGTGGGCTTGTCCAGCGCCAGTCGGTCGAGTTCGGCATCGTGGTTGGCCGTGCCGTCGAAGCCGACCACTCGCTTCAGGAAGGCGCTCCCGGCGGCGCAGGCCTCGAGCTCGTCGAGCAGGCGGGTATCGCACAGGGCCAGAGCGATCTCGGCCTTGTCGACGATCTGGGTCAGTTCGCTCGCGCGCAGCATCGGCATGGTGTTGACCACCACCGCGCCGGCCTTGGTCGCGGCCAGCCAGCAGGCGACCATGGCCGGGTTGTTGGCCGAGCGGATCAGCACCCGGTTGCCGGGGCGCACGCCGAGCTCTTCCACCAGGGCGTGGGCCAGGCGGTTGCTCCACTCGGCAAGCTCGCGGTAGCTGCGTCGTCGGCCGTTGCCGATCAGCGCCACGCGTTCGCCATGGCCACGCTCGAGCCAGCGGTCGCAGAGCTCCACCGCGGCGTTGAGCCGCTCGGGATAGTCGAAGCCGTCGAGCCTGAGCTCGGGCCATTCATGCACGGGAGGCAGGTTGTCCCGGGCAAAGGTATCGGCGTGAGCCGACGGTGCGTTCATGACCATTCTCCGTACGTCGTTGTTGTTGTTCGGCGCCGAAGCGTCGACAGGGGATACGGGTCTGGCTGGCGTGTCTCGTCGCTTTGGTTATTGGTCTTGTTTCGTTTGCTCAGTTCGTGCCCGGTCGGTTCTCCGCCAGTGCGCTGCGGGCGATCACCACCTTCTGCACGTCCGAGGCGCCTTCGTAGATGCGCAGCGCGCGGATCTCGCGATACAGGCTCTCGACGATGTGGCCCTTGCGCACGCCGTCGCCGCCGTGCAGCTGCACCGCCTGGTCGATCACCTGCTGAGCGCGGTCGGTGGCGTAGAGCTTGGCCATGGCCGCTTCGCGGGTGACCCGCTCGGCGCCCATGTCTTTGGTCCAGGCGGCGCGATAGACCAGCAGCGCGGCGGCGTCCACGTCCAGCGCCATCTCCGCCAGGTGGCCCTGCACCATCTGCAGGTCGGCCAGGCTGGCGCCGAACAGCTCGCGGTTCCTGGCCCGGTCCAGCGACTCGTCCAGCGCGCGGCGGGCGAAGCCCAGGGCGGCGGCGCCCACCGTGGAGCGGAACACGTCGAGCACCGCCATGGCGATGCGAAAGCCCTGGCCGGGCTGGCCGATCATGGCGCTGGCCGGCAGGCGCATGTCGGCGAAGCCGAGCCGGGCCAGCGGGTGGGGCGAGATGGTCTCGAGCCGTTCGCGGATTTCGAGCCCCGGCGTGTCGGCCGGCACCAGGAAGCAGGAGAGCCCCTTGGCCCCCGGCCCCTCGCCGGTGCGGGCGAACAGGGTGTACACATCGGCGATGCCGCCGTTGGAAATCCAGGTCTTCTCGCCGTTGATGCGGTAACCGTCGCCGTCGCGCTCGGCGGTAGTATCCAACTGGGCCACGTCGGAGCCCGAGCGCGGCTCGCTAAGGGCGAAGGCGGCCAGCGCCTCGCCGCGGCGGGTCCTGTCCAGCCACTGCTTTTGCTCGGCGCTGCCGAACAGGCTGATGGCCCCGGTGCCGAGCCCCTGCATGGCGAAGGCGAAGTCGGCCAGGCCGTCGTGGCGGGCCAGGGTTTCACGGATCAGACACAGGCTGCGTACGTCGATGGCGTCCCCCGCAGTGCCCTCGAGGAAGCCCGCCCGACCCAGGTCGCGCACCAGCTGGATGCAGGTAGCGTCGACGTCGGCGTGGTCGCGGGGCAACTCGCGCTGGCACCATGCTTCCAGGCGCTTGGCCAGGTCGCGATGGCGGGCCTCGAAGAAGGGCCAGTCGAGAAAGCTCGTATCGCTCATCAATCCCCCTCGAAGACCGGCTTCTGTTTGGCGGCGAAGGCGCGGTAGGCGCGCTCGAAGTCGCGGGTCTGCATGCAGATCGCCTGGGCCTGGGCCTCGGCCTCGATGGCCTGCTCCAGGCTCATCGACCACTCCTGGTTGAGCTGGGTCTTGGTGATGCCGTGGGCAAAGGTCGGGCCCTGAGCCAGACGGGTGGCGTAGGCGATGGCCTCGGCTTCCAGCGCATCGGGCTCGACCAGACGATTGTAGAAGCCCCACTGATGGCCCTCTTCCGCGCTCATGCTGCGCCCGCTGTAGAGCAGGTCGGCGGCGCGGCCCTGGCCGATGATGCGCGGCAACATGGCGCAGGCCCCCATGTCGCAGCCGGCCAGGCCCACCCGGGTGAAGAGGAAGGCGGTGCTGGCTCGAGGCGTGGCGAAGCGAATGTCCGAGGCCATGGCGATGATGGCGCCGGCGCCGACGCAGACGCCGTCCACCGCGCTGATCACCGGCTTGCCGCAGTGGATCATTGCCTTGACCAGGTCGCCGGTCATGCGGGTGAATTCGAGCAGCCCCTTCATGTCACGTCCTACCAGCGGGGCGATGATTTCGTGGACGTCGCCGCCGGAGCAGAAGTTGCCGCCGTTGGCGGCGAACACCACGGCCTTGACGTCCTCGGCATAGACCAGATTGCGAAAGGTGTCGCGCAGCTCGGCGTAGCTGTCGAAGGTAAGCGGATTCTTGCGTTCGGGGCGGTCGAGGCGGATCACCGCCACTTCGCCCTCCATGCGCCACAGGAAATGCCTGGGCGTCAGGTCGGCCAGTTTCATGGTCGTGCTCCCGTGTCGGCCGGCAAGCGGTGCAGCAGCTCGCCGATGTGGTGGGCATCCTCGGCATCGACGCCATCCAGCAGTTCGTCGACCCAGCCCTCGTGGGCCTCGGCCATGACGGTGAAGGCATCACAGCCGGCGGAGGTGAGGCGTACCAGGGTGGCGCGGCGGTCCCCTTCGATGGCGATGCGCTCCACCAGGCCGTCCTCGGCCAGGCGGTCGACGATACCGGTGACGTTGCCGTTGGAGACGCGCAGCCGCTTGGAGAGCTCGTTCATCTTCAGCCCCTCGCGGTCGCGATAGAGCGCGGCCATGACGTCGAAGCGCGGCAGGGTGGAGTCGAACTCCAGGCGCAGCTTCTCGCGCAGCGCCGCTTCCACCTGACGGGTCACTCTGAGCATGCGCAGCCACAGGCGCAGGCGCTCCTTGCTCAGGGCGTCGGATTTTGCCTTTGGTGCGCTCATGTCTCGCCTCCCGAAATGGAGATCGCCTGGCCATGGATGGCGCTACTGTGCGGGCCGCACAGCCACAGCGCGGTGGCGGTGACCTCGGCGGGCTGGATCAGCCGGCCGCTGGGGTTGGTCGACTGCAGGTGGGCGCGGGCCTGCTCCGCCGTCTGCCCGGTCTTGGCGACGATGGTGGCGATGCTCTCTTCCAGCAGCGGGGTCTCGGTGAAGCCGGGACACAGTGCGTTGACAGTGATGTCGCGTCCCGCCACTTCCTGGGCCAGGGCGCGTACCAGGCCCACCACGCCGTGCTTGGCGGCGCAGTAGGGCGCCACGTAGGGGTAGCCCTTGAGCCCGGCGGTGGAGGCCACGGCGATCAATCGGCCGCCGTCGCGCACGTGCTTTAGGCCCTCGCGCAGGGTCAGGAACACGCCGGTCAGGTTGACGTCGAGCATGCGCTGCCACTGATCGAGCCCGGTTCTGGCCAGCGGCGCGCTCTCGGCGGCCCCGGCGTTGGCGATCACGATATCGACCTCGCCCAGGCGCTCGAACAGGGCGACCATATCGGCCTCGCGGGTTACGTCGGCGACAGCGGTAGCGATGTTGGGATGGCGTTCGGCCAAGGCGTCGAGCGCAGCGATACGGCGCCCGGTGATGGTCACCTTCGCGCCGGCCTCGGCGAAGGCCAGCGCCATGTCGGCACCGATGCCGCTGCCGCCGCCGGTGATCACCGCGCGCTTGCCGTCGAGGGGGGGCAGGGTGGTGCTCATGGTCACACCCACCCCTCGCCGCGCTCGGCCAGGCGTTGCAATTGATCGCGCCCGGCACCATAGGGGGCCGGCCACTCGCATTCGCCATCCTGGATGCCGGCGGCGGCATGCAGCGTCCAGTAGGGGTCGGCCAGGTGCGGGCGGGCCAGGCACACCAGGTCGGCGCGGCCGGCCATCAGGATCGAGTTGACGTGG
This sequence comes from Billgrantia desiderata, assembly GCF_900108215.1. Taxonomy (NCBI): domain Bacteria; kingdom Pseudomonadati; phylum Pseudomonadota; class Gammaproteobacteria; order Oceanospirillales; family Halomonadaceae; genus Billgrantia; species Billgrantia desiderata. The sequence goes on from NZ_FNVC01000003.1 coordinate 88,072, forward strand.
TCGGCCTGGTAGATGTTGCCCACCGCCATGGTGGCCATGCCGGTCTCGTTGCGGATGCGATCCGAGAAGGGCGTCTGGAACATGCGCCCGTACTGCGGCTTGGCCCGGGTCGAGGTCTGCCCGGCGGAGACGTCGACGATGTCGACCTCGACGGCCTGGAGCAGGCGGGCGATCTCGACCGCCTCATCGGGGGTGACGCCCTCGTCGCCGACCCAGTCGTTGGCCGAGATGCGCACCGAGAGCGGCTTGTGGGCCGGCCAGGCGGCGCGCACTGCGCGGATCACCTCCAGCGGATAGCGCATGCGGTTCTCGAGCGAACCGCCGTACTCGTCGTCGCGGCGGTTGGTCAGCGGCGTGATGAACGAGGAGAGAAGGTAGCCGTGGGCGGCATGCACCTCGAGCATGTCGAAGCCGGCGCGCTCGGCCATGCGGGCGGCGGCGACGAACTCGTCGCGCACCCGCTCCATGTCGGCGCGAACCATGGCCCTGGGCACCTGGTTGCGCGCCGACCACGGCACGGCGGAGGCCGCCATGATCGGCCAGTTGCCCTCGGCGAGCGGCGCGTCCATCTCCTGCCAGCCGAGCTGGGTCGAGCCCTTGGGTCCGGAGTGGCCGATCTGGGCGCACAGCTTGGCCGGCGTCTCGGCGTGGACGAAGTCGCACAACCGCTTCCATGCTGCCTCGTGCTCGGCAGTGTAGAGTCCCGGGCAGCCGGGGGTGATACGGCCCTCCGGCGAGACGCAGGTCATCTCGGTGTAGACCAGCCCGGCGCCGCCCTTGGCGCGCTCGGCGTAGTGCACGAAGTGCCAGTCGCTGGGGCAACCGTCCACCGCCTTGTACTGGGCCATGGGCGAGACCACCACCCGGTTGACGAGCCGCATGTCGCGCAGCCGGTAGGGGGCGAACATCGGCGCCCGTGCACTGCCCTCGTTGCCGGCTCGGGCCTGGAACCAGCGCTCGGCACTCTCGAGCCAGGCCGGGTCGCGCAGGCGCAGGTTCTCGTGGCTGATGCGCTGGGAGCGGGTCAGCAGCGAGTAGTTGAACTGCACCGGGTCGAGGTCCAGGTAGCGCTCCACCTGCTCGAACCACTCGGTGGAGTTGCGCGCCGCCGACTGCAGGCGCAGCACCTCCAGGCGGCGCTCCTCCTCGTAGCGGGCGAAGGCGCTGGCCATGTCGGGCTCGCTGTGCAGGTAGTCGGCCAACGCGATGGCGCTCTCTAGCGCCAGCTTGGTGCCCGAACCGATGGAAAAGTGGGCGGTGGCGGCGGCATCGCCCATCAGCACCACGTTGTCGAAGCTCCAGCGCGCGCACAGCACCCGGGGGAAGTTGATCCATGCCGAGCCGCGAATGTGGTTGGCATTGCTCATCAGCGTGTGGCCGTCGAGGTGCCTGGCGAAGATGCGCTCGCATACCGCGATGGACGCCTGTTGGCTCATCTCGCCGAAGCCGAAGGCGCGCCAGGTGGCTTCGCTGCACTCGACGATGAAGGTCGCGGTATCGGCGTCGAACTGGTAGGCGTGAGCCCACACCCAGCCGTGCTCGGTCTTCTCGAAGATGAAGGTGAAGGCGTCGTTGAAGGTCTGGTGAGTGCCGAGCCAGACGAACTTGCAGGCACGCACGTCGATGTCGGGCTGGAAGTGCTCGGCATAGCGCTGACGGGTGCGCGAGTTGAGGCCGTCGGCGGCCAGCACCAGGTCGAACTCGCGGCGCAGTTCGTCGATGGCGGCTTCGGGCACGTCACTCTCGAAACGCAGCTCGATGTCGAGCTCCCGGGCGCGCGCCTGCAGCAGCAACAGCAGTTGGCGACGGCCGATACCGCAGAAGCCATGACCGGTGGAGACGGTCTTGACGCCGTCGTGGATCACGGCGATGTCGTCCCAGTAGGCGAAGTGCTCGCGGATGCGCGCAGCACTCACGGCATCGTTGGCGGCCAGGTTGTCCAGGGTCTCGTCGGAGAGCACCACGCCCCAGCCGAAGGTGTCGTCGGGACGGTTGCGCTCTATCACCACGATCTCGTGCGCCGGGTCGCGGCGCTTCATGCTGATGGCGAAGTAGAGGCCGGCGGGGCCGCCGCCCAGGCAGGCGATTCTCATGAGGCGGAACCGTTTGGTTGTTGTAGTTGATATCAGGCTAGACCCGCCGGGGAGATACTTCAAGCTTAAAATTTCAAGCTTGAAGTAAATCGTTGAAGTGCGTTTTTCCCTCGACCAAGGATTGACACTCAGGCTGGCAAGGGCGAGTCTGGGGTTTCGGGTTCGGCAGGGTCCGGGCTGCAACCGGCTTCACAGGGGAAGGAGGCTCACCATGCTGGAAGAGTGCAAGACTGCCAGGGAACGCTGGGGTGGCGTGCATCAGTTGATCGATCGCTGGCTCGACGAGCGCCGTGAACTGCTGGTCAGTTTCATCGAGCTCAAGGAGGCCTGCGATACCGAGCTCGAGGCCGTGGGCAAGCCCCAGATCGATCGTTTCAGCGAGCTGCTGATGGATTACATCAGCGCCGGCCACTTCGAGATCTATCCTCAACTGCGTGAGGAGGCCAACGCCTTCGAGGATCACGAAGCGCTGGAAATCGCCGCCAAGCTGCTGGAGCGCCTGGAGCTCTCCACCGAGCTGGTGCTGGCCTTCGACGCCGACTTCTCGACCCCGGTTCGCTGTCAGCATTTCCTGCCGCGCCTGCCCGCCTGGCTCGATCGTCTCGCCAAGGGTCTGACCGAACGCTTCGCCCTGGAAGACCAACTGATCGCCAGGCTGCACGCAGCGCATACGCCGCGCCCGGAAACCGAAACCGAATAGCGCTACCGAACAGTTCTGGTTCTACGAACCGTTCTCTAGCAGGCCTGCGGGCCGACCCATTTCGACGCCGCCCCGGTTTGTCCCCGGGGCGGCGTTTTCGTGTGCGCGCTTTCTATGCGCCACGATGTGGTTTAGGCCTTGGCGGGCTCTGCCGCTTCCTGCTTCGAGCGACGCTGCCACAGTACCAGCATGCACGGCGTCAGCAGTAGCGTCAGTCCGGTGGCGAACACCAGGCCGCCGGCGATGGCGCTGGAGAGCTGGGTCCACCATTGGGTGGAGGGGGCGCCGAAGCCCAGGCTCGGGGCGAACAGATTGACGTTGATCTCCAACACCATCGGCATCAGCCCGAGCACGGTGGTGATGGCGGTGAGCAGCACCGGGCGCAGGCGCAGGCCGCCGGCCTCCAGGGCGGCGTCGTAGGGCGCCAGCCCCGCGCGGCGCAGCTCATTGTAGGTGTCGATCAGCACGATATTGTTGTTCACCACGATACCCGCCAGGGCAATGATGCCCATGCCCACCATGACGATGCCGAACGGCTGGCCGTTGATCAGCAGGCCCATCAGCACGCCGGCGGTGGAGAAGACGATGGCCGAGAGCACCAGCAGCGCCTGATAGAGGCTGTTGAACTGGGTGACGAGGATCAGCAGCATCAGCCCGATCGCAACGAGGAAGGCGGTGATCAGGAAGCGGCTGGCTTCCTCCTGGTCCTCCTGTTCGCCGGCCACGTTGACGCGCACGCCCTCCGGCGGTGGGCCCAGCGCCGCCAGGAGGGCGCGCAGCCGCTCGTCGGGCTGGTAGCCTTCGGCCACGTCCGCCTCCAGAGTGATGGCACGCTGGCCGTCGATGCGGTGCAGGGTGCCGACTCGCGGTGCAGGCTCGAGGCTGGCGAAGTGGGAGATCGGCACCTGCCCGCGGGCGGTATTGAGGGTCAGCCGGTCCAACTGATCGATGCTGCGCCAGTCATGGGGGAAGCGCACGCTGATGTCGACTTCGTCGGGGGCATGGGCGGGCCGGTAGCTCGCCACCTGCAGGCCGTTGGTGACCAGCTGCACGGCGCTGCCCACCGCGGCCACGTCGGCACCGAGCCGGGCGGCGGCGGCACGGTCCACGTTGAGCCGCCACTCGATGCCGGGCAGGCTGCGGTTGTCCTCGATGTCGCGGAAACCACCCAGGCGTTCCATTTCACGCCGGATGGTTTCCACCGTGGCCTCGCTGTCGGCCTCTTGCTGGGCGCTCACCTCCAGTACGATCGGCTTGCCGGCGCCGGGGCCCATGTCCTGCTCGCGAAACTCCAGCACCACCCCGGGCAGGTCGGCGGTGCGCGCGGCCATTTCGTTCATGATCACCCGGGCCGGGCGGCGCTCCTGCCAGTCGATCAACTGGAACTGCACCGTGCCGATCACGTCGCTGCCGAGCTGCTCGTTGGGGATGGCGTAGGAGCGGGCGTAGAGCGCCTGCACCTCGCTCATGCCGGCCAGCCGCGCTTCCACCCGGCGCACGATGGCGTCCTTCTCCAGCGCGGAGAAGTCGCCACGAGCACGCACCATCACCTGGGCGTTCTCCGGTTCGACGTCGGGAAAGAACTCGACGCCGTGGTTGAAGCGACCGTAACCGACGAAGATCAGCGCCATCAGCAGCAGCGCGATCGTCAGCGTCATGCCGGGCCAGGCCAGCAGTCGGGCCAGGGTGGTGCGATACAGGCGCCCGCCGGCGGTGATCATCTCCTCGCCGTGCACGGCCCGGCTGGCGCGCACGCTGAACACGCCGCCCAGGGTGGGCAGGAAGATCAGCGCCATGGCCAGCGAGGCCAGCAGGCACAAGATCACCGTGGCCGGCAGGTACTTCATGAATTCGCCCACCACGCCGGGCCAGAACAGCAGCGGGAAGAACACCGCCAGGGTGGTGGCGGTGGCGGCGATCACCGGCCAGCTCATGCGCGAGGCGGCGTTAACCCAGGCCTGCCGCGGCGGCTGGCCCTCGCGCAGGTGGCGGTCGGCCAGCTCGCTGACCACGATGGCGCCGTCCACCAGCATGCCGGCGACCAAGATGAGGGCGAACAGCACCACGATGTTGAGGGTGTAACCGATGGCCCAGATCAGCAGAATGCCGGTGAGGAAGGCGCCGGGAATGGTCAGCCCCACCATCAGCGCCGAGCGTACGCCCATGGCGGCCAGGATCACGATCAGCACCAGCACCACGGCGGTGAGCACGTTGTTGAGCAGCTCCGAGAGCATCTGATCGACGGTCACCGACTGGTCCATGATGGTGGTGATCGAGAGCTCTTCGGGCAGCAGCGGTGCGGCCTGGTCGAGGATCTCGCGCACCCCCTCGATGGTGGCGATCAGGTTGGCGCCGGCACGCTTGGAGATCTCCAGTACCAGGGCCGGCTCGTCGTCGATACGGGCGAAACCGGTCGGGTCCTTGAAGGTGGGGTGAATCCAGCCCACGTCGGAGAAGGTGACCACCCGGTCGCCGTCGACCTTCACCGGCATGCCGAGCACGTCGTCCAGCGACTCGATGATGCCGGGAACCTTGACCGGGCTGCGGCCGGCGCCGGTATCCAGGCTGCCGGCGGCGACCAGGCGGTTGTTGCGGGTGATGAGGTTGAACAGGGTATCGAAGTCGACGCCGTAGCTGTCGAGCACCAGCGGGTCGATGACGATCTCCATCAGCTCCTCGCGCTCGCCGCCGATCTCCACCTCGAGCACTTCGGGCACGCCTTCGAAGGCATCCTGCAACTGGCGGGCGATGGCCAGCTGCCGGGTCTCCTCGATGGGACCCGAGAGCCCCAGGGTCAGCACCGGGAAGAGGCCGACGTTGACCTCGAAGACCCGCGGCTCCTCAGCCTCGTCGGGCAGCGAGGCGTTGGCGATGTCGACCCGCTCGCGCACGTCGGCCAGCGCCTGGCGCGGGTCGAAGCCGGCGTCGAATTCCAGGGTCACCGCAGCGTGACCTTCGCTGGCCTGGGAGGTCATCTTGCGCACGCCCTCGATGGTGCGCAGTTCCTGTTCCATGGGCCGCACCAGCAGCCGTTCGCCATCCTCGGGGCTCACCCCCTCCAGTGCCAGCGAGACGTAGATGATGGGGATCGGTACGTCCGGATTGGCTTCCTTGGGCACCGCCTGCCAGGCAGCAAGGCCCGCCAGCAGCAGCGCCAGCAGCAACAGCAGGGTGGTGCGCGACCGGTCCAGTGCGGCCTCGATCAGGGTGCGCATGGTCAGGGGGTCTCCTGCTCTGCGCGCTCGCCGCTTGTGTCGTCTTCGCTGGCGCTGGCTTCAGCGGCACCGTTGTCGGTCTCACTTGGCGCCGGTACGGCGATGACCTCATCGCCGGGGGCGACGAAGCCGCTGCCCAGGGTGATCAGGCGAATCGTCTCGGGTAGCCCGGCCACCCGGGCCTGAGTGGCGTCGGCGGCGACCAGGCTGACGGGGGTGCTCACCACCCGGTCCGCCTCGTCCAGATGCTTGACCCGCAGCCGGCCCTCATCGTCCAGCTCGAGCAGCGCGGGGGAGAAGTGATGTACCTCGCGCTCGGGCAGGGTGATCGCCAGGGTCGCGCTGGCGCCGGCCAGACGCCGCCGCTCGGCGTTGTCGAACTCGGCTTCGATATAGAAGGAGCGAGTGGACTCGTCGGCACGGCTGGCGACGTGGGTCAGTTCGCCGGCGAGGCGACTGCCGTCCAGCAGGCGCGCTTCGACGGGCAGCCCGGGGGCAAGGTCGGGCGCATCGCGCTGGGCCACCCAGGCGCTGGCCTTGAGACGGCGGTCGTCGACCAGGCGGGCATAGGGGTCGCCGATCTGCAGCACCTCGCCGAGCTCCACGTGAAGGCGGTCCACGACGCCGTCGAAGGGGGCCGCAGGGCGCGTCTCCTCCAGCGCCTGGCGCAGCTCGGCCAGCTCCGCCGCCGCCACGCTGACGCTGCTCTGCAGGCCCAGCAGTTCGGGCTGAGAGATCAGGTTGCGCTGACGTAAACTGTCGGCCCCGGCCAGCTCTGCCCTGGCCAGTTCGAGCCGATCCTCGGCGCGCTGCAGCTGCGCTTCCAGGGCGTCGCGCGACAGCGCCAGCAGGGGCGAGCCGGCTTCCACCGCGCTGCCCTGGGTTACCGGCAATTCGACGACCCGGCCGGCATGGCGGGTGCGCAGCTCGACCTCGCGAAAAGCCACCAGCTGACCCTGCACCACCCGCTGTGGCTGGTAGGCGACGGCCCGGCTGTGACGGTACTCGACCCGGGGCAGGGTCTCGGCGGGCGGCGCTTCCGCAGTGGGCGCCTGTTGCTGGAAGCGCTGCACGTCGCCGAGTGCCAGCCACAGCAGCAGAGCCAGCAGCACCATAGCGGCCAGCAGCGCGGAAATAGGGGGACGTCTCAGCATGCGGCCTTCCCTGGTTCGATAGCAGGAGTACGGTAGACGAGCCTGCGCAGCGAGTGCTGCGTCGCGCGGAGCCGAGCCGGCTGAATCGTGTAGCCTGCTCGGCTAATCAAGCATTGCATGATAGCGCATGATCGCACATAGGGCAGTGGTCATGCGTGGCCGTCCTTCGAGGAGCACCTAGTCGGAGGTCGGATTGAGTTTTGTGCACTGCAAGCATACCATCTTGCGGTCCGAATCCCGGCCAGGGCGGGCAAGCGCTCGCAAGGCTCATCCTCAGGAAATGCTGAACGATTCGCTCGCGCAGCCATTCGTAGCAGCGTTTTCCTCACGGCGGCTCAACCGAAGGAGCAACGATGAAAGATCCCGTACGTATTGCCATTACCGGCGGTGCCGGCCAGATCAGCTACTCCCTTATCTTCCGTATTGCCGCAGGCGACATGCTGGGCCCGGATCAGCCCGTCATTCTCCAGCTGCTCGAGATTCCCCAGGCCATGGACGCGCTCAACGGCGTGGTCATGGAAGTGAACGACTGCGCCTTCCCGCTGGTGCAGGACATCGTCGCCACCGACGACCCCAACGTCGCCTTCAAGGATGTCGATTTCGCCCTGCTGGTCGGCGCTCGTCCGCGCGGCCCGGGCATGGAGCGCAAGGACCTGCTGGAAGCCAACGCGGCGATCTTCTCCGTGCAGGGCAAGGCGCTCAACGACAATGCCAGCCGCAACGTGCGCGTGCTGGTGGTGGGCAACCCGGCCAACACCAACGCCCTGATCGCTTCCTGCAACGCCCCGGATCTCGATCCGCGCCAGTTCACCGCGATGACCCGTCTGGACCACAACCGTGCCCTGACCCAGCTGGCGCAGAAGACCGGCAAGCGCGTCACCGACGTGGAAAGCATGATCATCTGGGGCAACCACAGCGCCACCCAGTACCCGGACCTGGCCCACACCAAGGTGGCCGGCAAGCCGGCCTTCGAGCTGGTCGAGCGCGACTGGTACGAGAACGACTTCATCCCCACCGTGCAGCAGCGCGGCGCGGCGATCATCAAGGCGCGCGGTGCCTCTTCCGCCGCTTCCGCCGCCTCCTCCGCCATCGACCACATGCGCGACTGGGCGCTGGGCACCGATCAGGTGGTGAGCATGGCGATTCCTTCCGACGGCAGCTACGGCATCGCCGAGGGCATCATCTACTCCTACCCGGTGCGCTGCCAGAACGGCAACTACGAGATCGTCCAGGGTCTGGAGATCGACGAGTTCAGCCGCGCCAAGATGAAGGCCACTGAAGACGAGCTGCGGGAAGAGCGCGCCGCCGTCGAGCATCTGCTGGGCTAAGCGTGTAAGAAATAAGAAGTAAGAGCCAAGAAAAACCCCGAAGGTCTCAGGCCTTCGGGGTTTTTGTCTTTCGTCTTCGCTCTTCCAGGCGCGAAGCGCCGTTCTTACGACTCATGAACTGGCGAAGCCGCTCAGTCCCGCAGGCTCATGATGCGCCAGCCGCGGCGTTCGGCCACTTCGCGAAGAGTGGCGTCGGGGTCCACCACCACCGGATGCTCCACCAGCTCCAGCAGCGGCAGGTCGTTGTGGGAATCGCTGTAGAACCAGGCGTCGTCCAGTGTCAGATCCTTGTCCGCCAGCCACTCTTCCAGGCGCTTGACCTTGCCTTCACGATAGCTCGGGGTGCCGCTGACCTGGCCGGTATAGCGGCCGTCGCGCACCTCCGGCTCCACCGCGATCAGATGATCCACCCCCAGCCGCTCGGCGATGGGGCCGGTGATGAAGCGGTTGGTGGCGGTGATGATCAGCAGAGTGTCGCCGCGGCTGCGGTGGCGTGCCAGCAGTTCCTCGCCCTTGGCCAGGATGTTGGGTTCGATCTTGCTGGCCATGAACTGCTGATGCCAGGCCGCCAACTGCTCGGGACTGTTGTCGGCGAGCGGCTTGAGCGCCACGGCGAGAAAGGCGTGGATGTCCAGCGTTCCCGCCTCATAGTCGGCCATGAAGCGGTCGTTGGCTTCACGGTAGGCCTTGGCATCCACTGCTCCCTGTTCGAGCAGAAACTCGCCCCAGGCGTGGTCGCTGTCGATGGCGAGCAGGGTATTGTCCAGGTCGAAGATGGCCAGACTCACGGCTTACCCCTTGCGATTTGGTGAGTAATGACTTGCTAGGTTTCGTGAAAGCTGGCGATTATGTCAGACAACGTCCTCGCTGCTAAGCCTGCCTGAGCTTTTTCTCCTGTCGCCGATCCGGCCCCATCGTTGTATTGATGCGCTTCACGCCCTTGTGGAAGAATGCAAGCAACGATGAATTTCACAAGGTGACGTCCGTGATCGACGCTGACGGCTTTCGCCCCAACGTTGGCATCATCATCGCCAACGCCAGGGGGCAGCTGCTTTGGGCGCGTCGGGTAGGACAGAATGCGTGGCAGTTTCCCCAGGGAGGCATCAAGTCAACCGAAACACCGCAACAGGCGCTCTACCGAGAGCTGGAGGAGGAAATCGGCCTCACCGCCGATGACGTCGAACTGCTTGCCTGTACCCGGGGGTGGCTGCGCTATCGCCTGCCACGACGCATGGTGCGCATGAATTCGAGGCCGGTGTGTATCGGCCAGAAACAGAAGTGGTTCCTGCTGCGGATCCGCTGTCAGGAGAGCCGCATCTGCATGGATGGCTCGGAGAAGCCCGAGTTCGATAACTGGCGCTGGGTCAGCTACTGGTATCCGCTGGGCCAGGTGGTGCCGTTCAAGCGCGAGGTGTATCGCCGCGCGTTGAGCGAGCTGTCGCCGCGGGCGCAGCGGCTGGCGCTGGAAGGGCGCTGAGCGAAGAATCCGCGGTTCGGTACGAGTGGGGCAACGCAGGGCCCCGTGTGAGCTCCGCCGCACTGGCGGGTGCTTGGCCTTGACTCCTCAGCAGGCGAGGGACGACAACGATGGAAAGCAAGACGCCGATGCTCGAGGTGCTACGCCGGGTCATCCAGGAGGTCAACGGGGCACGCAATCTCGATGCGGCGCTGGCGACCATGGTTCGCCGTATCCGCAAGGCCATGCGCACCGACGTATGTTCCTTCTATCTCTACGATGCCGAGATCGAGGCGCTGGTGCTGATGGAAACCATCGGCCTGCACAGCCAGGCGGTGGGGCAGGTCACCCTGCGGGTAGGCGAGGGCCTGGTCGGTCTGGTGGCCGAGCGCGAGGAGCCGCTCAACCTGGAGGACGCACCGTCGCACCCGCGCTTCCGCTACTTCGAGGCCACCGGCGAAGAGCGCTACTCCAGCTTTCTCGGCGTGCCCATCATCCATCAGCGGCGCATGCTCGGCGTGCTCGTCGTACAGCAGGCCGAGAAGCGCCGCTACGATGAGGAGGACGAAGCCTTTCTCATCACCATGGGCGCGCAGCTGGCCGGCGTGCTGGCTCACGCGTTGGCCACGGGCAGTCTCAGCAAGCCTACGCTGCCTGGCGGGCAGGCCATGTTCACCGGCGTTCCCGCCTCGCCCGGCATGGCCATCGGCGAGGTGGTGGTGGTGGCGCCGCTGGCCGATCTGGACAGCGTTCCCGACCTGATTCCCACCGACGTCGAGCACGAGATCGCGCGCCTCAAGGAGGCCATCGAGTGCGTGCGCGAGGAGATTCGAGCCGCGGGCGAGCGCCTGGCCAACCGCATCTCCTCCCAGGAACTGGCCCTGTTTGAGGTCTACCAGCAGATGCTCAGCGAGGCGGCGCTCTCCCAGGAAGTGGAGAAGCGCATTCGTGAAGGGCAGTGGGCCCCGGGGGCGCTGGCCGACGTGGTGCGGCGTCACGTGCAGTACCTGGAGCGGGTCGACGACGACTACCTGCGCGAGCGGGCCGCCGACGTGCGTGACCTGGGCCGCCGGGTGCTGGCGCATCTGCAGGAGGAGACGCCCCAGACGCCGGCCAACTTCCCCGAGAGTACCATTCTGGTCGGCGACGAGATCAGCGTCGCCACGTTGGGCGAAGTGCCGCGAGAGCGTCTTGCTGGGCTGGTCTCGCTGCGCGGCTCGAGCACTTCTCACGTGGCGATCGTGGCGCGAGCCATGGGCATTCCCACCGTGTCGGGCATGGTCGACCTGCCGTTGCCGCGGCTCTCCGGCGCCGAGGTGGTCCTCGACGGGCACCGGGGGCGGCTTTTCGTGCGGCCGTCCGACGAGCTGAAGGCCCGCTACGGCAGCCTGATCGCCGAGGAGATCGCGCTCACCGAAGTGCTGGAGCATGAGCAGGACCTGCCCAGCGAGACGCCGGACGGTCACGTGATGCCATTGATGGTCAACACCGGCCTGGCCATCGATACCGCGGTGTCGTTGAAGAAGCGCATCAGCGGCGTGGGGCTGTACCGCACCGAGGTGCCATTCATGATCGCCGAGCGCTTTCCGAGCGAGCAGGAGCAGGCACGCCTCTACCGCGATCAATTGCAAAGCTTTGCGCCGCTGCCGGTGGTCATGCGCACGCTCGACATCGGCGGCGACAAGGATCTGCCCTACTTCCCCATCGAGGAGGCCAACCCCTTCCTCGGCTGGCGCGGCATCCGGGTCACGCTCGACCATCCCGAGGTGCTGATGGTGCAGCTGCGCGCCATGCTGCGCGCCGCCCAAGGGCTCGACAACCTGCAGATTCTGCTGCCCATGGTGACCAACGTCGACGAAGTCGACGATGCGCTGCGCCTGCTGGATCGCGCCATTCGTGAGCTGGGCGAAGAGGGCGTCGTCTCGCCGCGGCCCCGGGTCGGCGTGATGCTGGAAGTTCCCGCCACGCTCTATCAACTGGATGCGCTGGCCGAACGGGTCGACTTCTTCTCCGTCGGCAGCAACGACCTGACCCAGTACCTGCTGGCGGTGGATCGCAACAACCCCCGGGTGGCGAGCCTCTACGACTCCTGTCACCCCGCCGTGCTGTGTGCCATGGCGTGGCTGGCCGAGGAGTCCCGGCGGCTGAAGAAGCCGATCTCGGTGTGCGGCGAACTGGCCGGCGACCCGGCCGGTGCGCTGCTGCTGATGGGCATGGGCTTCGATTCCCTTTCCATGAACGCCCCCAGTCTGCCCCGGGTCAGAGCGGCCATTCGTCGGGTGTCGATCGACGCCGCCAAGGCGCTGGTTCAGGAAACCCTGGCGCTCAATACGCCGGTGGCGGTTCGCAGCCATCTGTTCGGGCGTCTCAGCGAATGGCAGCTGGCGCACTTGCTGCCGCCGCGGGACTGAGTGCGGTTCATGTGTCTCATCGCTTTCGACTTTCAACCCCAGGCGCCGATAGCGCTGCGGCTGGTGGCCAACCGCGACGAGTTCCATCAACGACCGACGGCTGCACTGGCGGCGTGGCAGGATGCGCCCGACATCGTCGGCGGCCGTGATCTCGAGGCCGGCGGCAGCTGGCTGGCGGTGCATCGTCGCGGGCGCGTCGCGGCGGTGACCAACGTGCGCGACCCCTTGCTCGACGTGTCGCCGGATGCACCGAGCAGGGGGCAGCTCGTGCGCGAGGCGCTGGAGTGCCCCGACCTCAGCGCCTGGCTGCTCCGGCTTGCCGGGGGCGAGGGCTGGCGCTATGCCGGCTTCAACCTGCTGGCGGGGGATGGCGAGCGCCTCTGGCATCTGCATCGCGGCCGAGACGAGCTGCTGCTCACCCAGGTCGCGCCCGGCATCCACGGGCTTTCCAATGCCACCCTCGATACGCCCTGGCCCAAGCTGGTCGTCGCCCGGCAGGGGCTGGCGGCTGCGCAGCGTCGCCGCTGGCCGGAGGACGCCCTGGAGGCGTTTGGCGATACCCGGCCGGCCGACGATGGCCATCTGCCCGATTCCGGCGTGGGGCTGGAGCTGGAGCGTCGGCTGTCGCCGCCTTTCATCGTCGGCGAGCAGTACGGCACCCGTGCCACCACCTGGCTGGAGTGGGACGCCGGCGCGGGCGTCGTGGTGCTGGAAGAGCGTCGCTTCGGCCCCGGTGGGCAGCCTCAGGGCGTGACGCGGGAGCGAATTGCCTTGCACCGCAACTCGTTCCCGGTGTCGCCATGACAGCCAGGACGTAGCGGCGTAAACTCACCCATCGGCATTCGGCACAGGGACGCACGCCCGTGGTAGCACACAAGGACCGCTTATGGTCGTACCTGATATGGCCTCTGCTGTGGCCGCTGTTGCTGGCCCAGGCGGCCCTGGTACTGCTGTGTCTGCTGGCTGCCGCCGTGCTGTGGCTGGCCACCCCCGATCCTGCCACCTGGACGGGACCCGCCTGGCTGCTGCTGGCTCTGCTGGTCGGCACGACCCTCACCACCTCGGCCTTTCTCCTGCAATTACGCCACCGCATTCGCGAATGTGAGGCTCAGACCGAGAGCCGGCTCGAGCGTATCGAGCGTCTGCTGCTGGAAGCCGAACAGATGCTGCCGGGTTGGCTGGGACAGCCGGAACGGCTCGAGACCCATGACGACTCGATGATGGGGCGCATGGAGCGTCTGCATGACGGCATGATCGAGCTGCAAACGCGACTCGAGCTGGTGCCGAGCCCCGATGCGCTGCTGGCGAGCAGTCAGCGGCCGGCGCTGCTGCTCTACCAGGGGCGCATCGTCGGCGCCAACCTGGCCATGGAGCAGCTGCTGGGAGAAGGCCTGGCCACGCTGAGAGGACAGGACCCCGCGACGCGACTGATCGAGCGAGGCGATGCGGGAGACAGGCTGGTCGAGGTGCAGGTGCTCGATGGAGAGGGGCGCTGGCGCTCCTTCCGGGCGGAGTGGCTGGAAGCCTCGCCCTATCAATTGCTGCTCTTCGAACGCGCCGGCATGCACGAATTCGGCAACCTGCTGGCGGCCCGCGAGCGGGCGAGGGAGGACTCGCGGCTCAAGTCGCACTACCTGACGTTGCTGCAGCGCGAGCTGGAGCCGCTGCTGAAGGAGTTGACCGATAGCATGAAGACGGCATCCGGCAACGGGAGTTCGTTGCGCTACGCGCACCTGCGCGAGCGTATCGCCGACATTTTGCTGCTGGTCAACAGTCTGGCCGGAGAGCGGGGCGAGCTGATGCCCGCGGCCAGCGCCGGCCAGGACGAACCGTTGCGGGTGCTGGTGGTCGATGACGGCCCGGTCAACCGCATGCTGGCCAGCCAGCTGCTCGAGGCCCAGGGGCTTCGGGTCGACAGTGTCGCCAGTGGCCCGGAAGCCCTGGAACAGCAGCAGCGTCTGTTCTACGACCTGGTGCTGATGGATATCTTCATGCCCGACATGGATGGCATCGAGGCAGCCCGGAGCTGGCGCGAACAGGAGACGCTCGCTCCCGAGGCCGGTCGCAGCATTCTGGTGGCGCTCACGGCCAACGCCACCGACAGCGACCGCCAGCGCTTCGTCGAGGCCGGCATGGACGACTACCTGGCCAAACCCTATGGCCCGCGTGAGCTCATCGATCTGCTTCGGCAGTGGCGGCCGGACGCCTTTCAAGATTCCGCATCGACATGACCCTGTTTCTTTCATCGACGGCGGACTGATCATCATGCCGGCCCCGGTCTGCGCCTTCGGCCTGCAGACCAGCGTGGGGCTCCGTTTTTTCGTTCCGAGGTGCACATGAACTATCCCGATATCGATCCCGTCGCCATCACGCTCGGCCCTTTCCAGGTGCACTGGTACGGTCTGATGTACGTGATCGGCTTCGTCGGGGCCTGGTGGCTGGGACGCCGACGGGCCCATCGCTTCGGCCTCACCCATGACGATGTCGGCGACCTGCTGTTCTATCTCGCCATCGGGGTGGTGGTCGGCGGTCGCCTCGGCTATGCGCTGTTCTACGGCATGGGCCAGTGGGCCGCCGACCCGCTGTGGGTGTTCCGCGTCTGGGACGGCGGCATGAGCTTTCACGGCGGGCTGATCGGCGTGCTGCTGGCCGCCCTCTGGTTCGCCCGCAAGAAGCGCATGGCCTTCTTCAGCCTGACCGATTTCTTCGCTCCCATGGTGCCGATCGGCCTGGGCGCCGGGCGCATCGGTAACTTCATCAACCGCGAATTGCCCGGTCGGGTCACCGAGATGCCCTGGGGCATGCCGTTCCCCGGCATGGGGCCGGAGCCGCGGCATCCGACGGCGCTGTACGAGGCCTTCCTCGAAGGCCTGGTGATGTTCGTCATCCTGTGGTGGGTGTCGGCCCAGCCGCGTCGGCGCGGGCTGGTGTCCGGCCTGTTTCTGCTGCTCTATGGGGTATTCCGCTTCGGCGTGGAGTTCTACCGCCTGCCGGACGCCCACATCGGCTACCTGGCCTTCGGCTGGTTCACCATGGGCATGCTGCTGACCCTGCCGATGATCCTCTTCGGTATCGTACTCATCGCCTGGTCGCGGCGTCAGCCGCTGGTGGGCGACAAGGCGATACAGTGAAACTCGATGACAGCGGGGCAGCGAAACTCGACGGGAGCTACGCAGCGATACTCGCCGAGAGTAGGAGTGCGTGAGCGGAGGCGGTAGACTCACGGGTCAATCGATCGACTGCCAATCGACCATCTTATAGATAGAGCCTTGCCAAGATGCCTGACGACAACGCCCAGCTCGGACGACCCGCTACCGAGCGGGCCGCCCTTCAATCGCCACCCGAGCGACCCGCTCTCGAGCAGCCGTATCTGGACCTGATGCGGCAGGTGCTGGAGCAGGGCGTGGAGCGCGGCGACCGCACCGGGGTCGGTACGCGCTCGCTGTTCGGCCACCAGATGCGCTTCGACCTTTCCCGCGGTTTCCCGCTGGTGACCACCAAGAAGCTGCACCTGCGCTCGATCGTCCACGAGCTGCTGTGGTTCCTGCGTGGCGATACCAACATCGCCTATCTCAAGGAGAATGGAGTCAGCATCTGGGACGAGTGGGCCGACGCCAACGGCGATCTCGGCCCGGTCTACGGCTATCAGTGGCGCAGCTGGCCCGACCCCCGCGGCGGCCATGTGGATCAGATCGCCAAGCTGCTCGAGCAGTTGCGTACCAACCCCAGCTCGCGGCGGCTGATCGTCTCCGCCTGGAACCCGGCGCTGGTCGACGAGATGGCGCTGCCGCCGTGCCACTGCCTGTTCCAGTTCTACGTCGCCGAGGGGCGGCTCTCCTGCCAGCTCTACCAGCGCAGCGCCGACATTTTCCTCGGCGTACCGTTCAACATCGCCAGCTACGCGCTGCTGACGCAGATGGTCGCCCAGGTTTCGGGGCTGGAACCCGGCGACTTCGTCCACACCCTGGGCGACGCGCACCTCTATCTCAACCATCTCGAGCAGGCCGAGCTGCAGCTCTCGCGCACCCCGCGGCCGGCGCCTCGGCTGGTGCTGGACCCCGGCGTCGACGACCTGTTCGCCTTCCGCTTCGAGCACATCGCCATCGAAGACTACGACCCCCACCCTCATATCAAGGCCGAGGTAGCGGTATGACCGACGAGACCCTGGTGCCGGTGGCGATGATCGCCGCGGTGTCGCGCAACGGCGTGATCGGCGTCGACAACAAGCTGCCCTGGCATCTGCCCGAGGATCTCAAGTTCTTCAAGCGCATGACCCAGGCCAAGCCGCTGATCATGGGGCGCAAGACCTTCGCCTCCATCGGTCGGCCGCTGCCGGGGCGGCTCAACATCGTGGTGACCTGCGATAAAAACTTTCGCCACGACGGCGTGCGGGTCTGCCACGATCTCGAATCGGCGCTGTTCCTGGCCGACCAGCAGGCCACCATCGATGCCAGCGAGGAGATCATGGTGATGGGGGGCGGCGAGATCTATGCCCAGGCGCTGCCCCATGCCAGCCGCATCTACCTCACCGAGGTGGATGTCGAGGTGGAAGGCGACGCCCGCTTTCCCGAGCTGGACGAACGCGAGTGGCAGGAGGTGCAGCGGGTACCGGGTTCGCCCAGCCCGGGCCAGCCGAGCTACAGTTTCGTGCAGTACCAGCGCCGCTGAACTGCACATTTGTCAGCGCCTCGCTTGTGGCACACACTAGGCTGAGGCATGGAGCTGCCCCGTTCTCGCCACCCGTTCGATCGTCGTGTCGTCAACGTGAGCCCGCCAGGAGGATGCCGGTTTGACCGAAGAGCGTTCACGTCAACTGTTCGATGTCTTGGAGACCTGTGCCGACACGGCGCTCCATGAGCTGCGCCGCTATCGCGCAAGAATCCAGGAGCTGGAGTCCCGTCTTGCCGAATCCGAAGCGCGGCAGCAGGAGCTCGAGGCGGCGCGCCTGGAGCTGATGGAAGAGAATCGCGAGCTGGACGAGCAGAACCGCGAGCTCGAGGAGGACAACGCCCGCCTGCGCGAACGCCTGCGCAAGGGCGAGCCGACCCCGGCATTCCCCGGCCCCGCGCGGCGCGCCCAGGGCCTGGCGGCGCTGATCGGGCAGCGACCGCGGGCGGAGGCCGCTCAGCACGGCGAGTCGCCCGACTCCCAGGCCGCTGGCGGTAAAGACGATATAGACAAAGCGTCGGCAGCCGGCGGTAAAGGCGATGGCGGTAAAAATGGTGGCGGTAAAGATAAAGAAGCAGCAATCAAGCCATCGACAGCGTTCGCTCCGGCAGGGGGAGTAGCCGTCGCTCCCTTCGCTCCGGCGTATGCTTCGGCCAGGGTGGCCTCGACTGAGCGCACCGCCGACGAGCGTCAGGGCCAGCTTGCCATCGAGCAGGCGCCCTCCGCCGATGCCCTGCTGAAGCAGTGGTACCAGCGCTATCCCCATACCTTCTTCAAGGGGCATACGCGACCGCTCAAGGTCGGCATTCATCACGATCTTGCCGTACGCGAGCCCTGGCCCGAAAAGCTGGTGCGCCGCGCGCTGGCCGGCTACGTCAACCTGCCGCGTTATCTGAAGGCAATGCGTGAAGGCGCCGAGCGTATCGACCTCGACGGTGCGTCCGCCGGCGATGTCGATGCCCAAGCCGCCGAGCATGCCAGGCGCAAGCTGGAGCGGCTGCAGGACGAACGGCGTGAGCGCGGCCGTCCGGCAGGTGCCGCGCCGAAGCGGGGCAATGGCAAGGCGAACTCCGGCCGCAGCCGCGCCGTTGCAGCAGGCGATCAGTCAGCCGACAAGGTCCCCCGTCTGACGCACGAGAATGTCCCACCCAAGGCGGCCGGCCCCGCATCGGAAGCGGCCGATCCCATCGCCGCAACGGCGGACCCCGAGGAGCGCATGGAGGCCAAGCTATCGGCGCTACTGGCCAAGCATGGCAGCAGTCGCAAGGGGCGCTGACTTCGCTGTCACCAAAGCGTAGAAAGCCCGTCACTTGCCAGCGGTGTATCAGCGGGGCATGATGTGCGGGCTCATCGCTGCCAGGCAGATCGACTGCCATGCCTTGCGGCACGCGGTCCCGGGGGCGTCCGGACCGCACCAGCAGGGAAAAGTTCCGTCGGAGGGTCGAGCGTCGTAGGAAAACAGTGTTTTTTCTTATTGCGTTCCGATTTTTCCCGGTATAGAGTTATACCTGCGAGCATTGGACTATAACAAGGCTTCGCTGCGGTCATGACCGGCCCCCGGCACTTCCTGGGAAGGAACCGAGCCAAGCACGGCGGGACCCATGCCCGGCAAGCTACCTGCACCGATCACCGATCCGTGCAGTAACGATCGAAACAGTAAGCTAGTGAAAGGAACTATCGCGATGAAAAAGACACTGTTAGCGACTGCCATTGCCGGTGCCATGGTTTACGGCGCCACCGCTGCTCAGGCAGCTACCGTTTACGACCAAGACGGCACTCAGGTCGACGTCTACGGCCGTCTCGTTATGGGCCTGACCAGCGGTGGGGTGGAAGACGAAGGTGTGAAGAGCTCTGGCTCTGAATTTGAGGACTTTGGCTCCCGATTCGGCTTCCGCGCTCGTAACCAGGTGAACGCCGATCTGTCCGTATTCGCCAACGCGGAGTTCCGTTTCGACGCCAGTGACCGTAATTCTGATCCGATCACCAACAACCGCCAGACTTTCGTGGGCGTTCAAAGCCAGCAGCTCGGTCGCCTCTGGGTCGGTAACTTCAACAGCGTCTATTACAATGCCATTGGCGCCGTGTTCGATGTGCCGGAAAACGAAGGCTGGTCTACCTTTGGTAGCGTAGACAATAGCTCGCACGGTAACGCGCTGGCCTACTCTACTCCGGTGCTGGAAGGCTTCCAGGTCCACCTGCAGGTCAAGCACTACTCCGGCAACGGTGAAGAACAGGGCGATGGCGACAACAGCTCCACCACCAGCTCCCAGGCGGTGGTGAGCTACACCTGGCAGGATCTGTACCTCGCCCTCGGTTTCGACGAGAACCGCGACTACAACCGTGTTGATGGCCCTGGCCACTCAGCTGGCGATGGCCCCGGTTCGAGGCTGGCCAATGCCGGTCGCCATTCGGGCGAAGCGCTGTGGGGCGGCGTGGTTCAGTACCAGTTCACGCCGGCCTTCAGCGCGCGTCTGGGCTACGAGACCAGCAGCTCCAACGATTCCCGTCTGAGCGAACAAATGGAAGCTGGTGAGGATGGCAAACCGTTCCAGTACCTGGGTCGCGATATCGTCAGTGTTGGCGCTACTTTCGACTACGGCACGGGCGAGATCTACGGCCAGTACTCTTATGTCAGCTGGGACGACAACGAAGCGACCGGCGACATCAGCTCTTCCAATCAGTGGATGCTGGGCGCCAACTATCGCTTCAGCCGTCCGATGTATGTTTTCGCTGAAGTCTACGACTCCGATTTCGATAGCGACAACAGCATCAGCGATCTTAACGACGATCTGCTCTACACCGTCGGTGTACGCTACGACTTCTAAGTCGAGCCGAAGCTGACTGCAAGACACGTCGCTTCCAGCGACGACGAAACCGGCCCTTCGGGGCCGGTTTTTTTTCTCTGTAGTCGGGTCTGCCAATCAGCCGTGCTGCATTTGGGCCGCCGATGACGCTTTTCTGATAGACTGGCTCGCCTTGTGGGTCCTGATCCGGAGAGGAGTGGCCGTGGAGCTTATCTGGCTGGCCTACGTGGCCTTGGGCGGGGTGGTCGGCATCATGGCCGGCCTGTTGGGCATCGGCGGCGGCGGTATCATGGTGCCGATTCTGACCGCGCTGTTCCTCACCCAGGGGGTGCCCCTCGAGCATCTGGCTCACCTGGCGCTGGGTACCTCGATGGCCGCCATCATTCCCGCTTCCACGGCGAGTCTGCTCTCCCACCGCCGCCACGGTGCCGTGCGCTGGGAGATCGTTCGCTACCTGACCCCCGGCATTCTGGTAGGTACCTTTCTGGCCACCTTCATTGCCGCCTTGCTGCCGACCCGGGGCCTGGCGATCTTCTTCGCCTGCTTCATGATCTTCATGTCTCTGCAGATGCTGGCCAACCTCAAGCCCAAGCCGACGCGGAACCTTCCAGGGGCGGTCGGCCTCGGCGGGGCGGGGCTGGGAATCGGCGGCATCTCGGCGCTGGTGGCCATTGGCGGCGGCTCGCTGACCGTACCGTTTCTGACCTGGTGCAACGTCAGGCTGCCCCAGGCCATCGGCACCTCCGCCGCCGTCGGCCTGCCCATTGCCCTGGCCGGTGCCCTGGGCTACGTGATCAACGGCTGGGGTACCCCCGGCCTGCCCGGCGCCGCGCTGGGTTTCGTCTACCTGCCCGCACTGCTGTTGATGGCTCCCTTCAGCATGCTGATGGCGCCCGTGGGGGCCAGGCTGGCGCATCGCCTGCCGGTGGCACTGCTCAAGCGGATTTTCGCGGTCATGATGATGGGGCTGGCGCTGCAGATGGTGTACACCGTGTTCACTGCCTGATCCCGCTGCTTTCGTTCCATGAAGCTCTTGATGCAGGTCAATGGAAGTAACATTTTGTCGCGCTGCGGGACGGCGCGGCGGGACAAGCGAAACGCAGCAGGCCAGAATCGAAGTCTCCCAGTGTGACCCTACGTGAGACCGAGGTAAGGAGTGCGCTCATGAAACCCCGGCCCGCCCAGCGGCCAGGCTCCGCCGTGCCCCGCTGCGAGCGCTGCACCCTGCATGCCCGCTGCCTGCCGCTGGGGCTCGAGTTCGATGCCCTGCAGTCCTTCGATGACATCATCCGGCTGCCGCAGGCGCTCAAGCGCGGTCAGGCACTGATGCTCCAAGGGGCGCCCTTCACCAGCCTCTATGTGGTGCGCTCCGGCAGCCTCAAGCAAACGGTGGCGCAGCCCGGCCAGCGCGATCAGGTCACTCACTTTCATCTGCCGGGGGAGATCGTCGGTCTGGATGCCATCGGCGAGGCGAGCTGCCATGGCAGCGTGGTGGCGCTGGAGAGCGCCTTCGTCTGCGAGCTGCCGTTCACGCGACTGGAAGTTCTCGCCGAGCGGCTGCCGGAGCTGCGCGGGCGACTCTATCGTTGCATGAGCCGCGAGCTGCGCCGCGATCAGCGCATGATGTGCCTGCTCTCGGGGCGCACCGCCGACCAGCGCCTGGCGAGTTTCCTGCTCGGCCTCTCCGAGCGCTTCAGCGCCCGGGGCTTGTCGCCTTATCGTTTCTTTCTCTCCATGTCGCGCTCGGACATCGGCAGCTACCTCGGCCTGGCGCTGGAAACCGTCAGTCGGGTGTTGGCACGCTTTCAGGAGCAGGGCGTCATTGCCGTGGCCGGTCGCGAACTCACCATCAGCGACATCGAAGCGCTCGAAGGTCTGGCGCTGGCTAGCGCCCCCATGACGCCTGCTTGACCACCTGCCGAATCGTCTCGGCCATGAAGCGGCTGGCGGGGGAGCGCTGTGCCTGTTGCGACCACAGCAGGCCCGGCGTGCGTACCGGGGTGGGACTCTCCAGCGGGATGGCTTTCACTCCGGGCTCGTTGCCCAGCGCGTTCTCCGCCACGATGCTGCACAGATCGGTGCGCCGCACCAGTTCGATCATGGGGGAGATGGCGTTGAGTTCGGCGACGATCTGCGGACGCGCGCCGGCGGCGGCGAAGCACTCGTCGAGCATCTGGCGGGTCGAGAAGTGTGGCGCCAGCAGCGTCATACGCGCGCCGTTCAGCTCGACCATGCGCAGCCGCTTGCGCCGGGCCAGCGGATGGTCGTTGGCCACGATCAGCTTCAGCTCCTCGTTGTAGAGCGGCTCGAAGCGCAGGCCGCGGGGAATGGCCGGACGGTAGGAGATGCCCAGATCCAGGTAGCCGTCGACCAGCCCCTCGCTGATCCGATCTCCCGAAAGCTCTTCCACTACCACCTTCACACGCGGCAGGCGCTGCATGAAACGCGAGAGGCAAAGCGGGATCAGCTGCACGTTGAAGCTGTGGGTGGCGGCGATGCGCAGCTCGCCGCTCAGGTCATCGGGGGCTTCCTTCAAGGCGCCCACGGCCTGATCGACCTGGCGCAGGATAGGCACCACGTGCTCGTGAAAGCTCTGGCCCGCCTCGGTGAGCGTCACCCGCTTGCCGATCCGCGCGAACAGCGGCTGGCCCAGCTCCTCTTCCAACTGACGGATCTGGTGGGAAAGCGTCGATTGGGTGACGTGCACCTTTTCGGCGGCCCGGGTGAAGTTGAGCGTCTCCGCAATGGCCAGAAAGTACCGTATGTGGCGCAGTTCCATGCAAGCTCCGCTGTCGTGGCGTCATCAATCGATCGTGTCACTCGTTTTTATGTAAATTTATCATTTCTGTCCATCGTGATGGCGTCTTATGTTGTTCCAACACAAGCGTTACACATCACGAGCGTGGGTGCCGCTCCGGCATGACTCGCTCGCATCTGCCAAGCGGAGCCAAAGCATGAAGATCGGGCGCGAGACAATTCCAAGAACCGCCATCAGCACCTCCAACGCCGACACCATCGTAGTGCGCGGCAAGGACCTCAGCGCCGAGCTGATCGGCCACACCACCTTCACCGACTACTTCCTGATGCTGCTCGACGGCAAGCCGGCCAGCGACGTCCGCCGCCGGGTACTGGACGCTACCCTGGTGGCCATCGCCGAGCACGGCCTGGTACCCAGCGTGCAGGCCAGTCGCATGACCTATGCCGCCGCCCCCGAGGCGCTGCAGGGTGCGGTAGCGGCGGGGCTGCTGGGCTGCGGCTCGGTGATCCTCGGTGCCTCGCAGGCGGCGGGGGAGCTGTTCGACGAGATCGCCGGTGAGATCGACGGGGGCAAGTCCCTCGAAAGTGCCGTACACGATGTCGTCAGCGCGCGTCGCGCCCGCCGCGAAGCGATTCCCGGCTACGGCCACCCGCTGCACAAGGCCCGCGACCCGCGCGTCGAGGCGCTGTTCGGCGTGGCGCGGGAGGCGGGCGCCGAGCTGCGCTACGTGGAGATTGCCGAAGCCGTTGAGCGGGCCATTCCCGCCATCGTCGGCAAGCAGCTCAAGCTCAACGTCTCCGCTGCCATTCCCGCCGTGCTGCTGGGGGCGGGCTTTCCGCTCAAGGCGCTGCGCGGCGTGCCGCTGTTGGCACGCACCGCCGGGCTGATCGCCCACCTGCTGGAGGAGGCCGAGCAGCCCTGCGGCTTCGCGCTCTCCTATCAGGCGGCGCAGCGGGTCGAGTACACCGGTGAGGTGCCGCCGGGCTTCACCCAGGAAGGGGGGCAGCCATGAGCAAGGTACTCGAAGGCATCACCGTCATCGAGCAGGGCACCTTCATCACCGGCCCCGCCGCCGGCATGCTGCTGGGCGACCTGGGCGCCAACGTGATCAAGATCGAAATGCCCGGCAAGGGCGACCCCTTCCGCGCTTTCAAGGGCGGGCTCTACAGCCCCCACTACCAGACCTACAACCGCAACAAGCGCAGCATCGCCCTCAACACCAAGGAGCCGGAGGATCTCGCCACCTTCGATGCGCTGATCCGCGATGCCGACGTCTACATCCAGAACTTCCGCCCCGGTACCGCCGAGCGGCTGGGGGCGGGGGAAGAGCGCCTGCGCGAGCTCAACCCGCGGCTGATCTACTGCGCCATCAGCGGTTTCGGCAACGACGGCCCCTACGCCGGGCGCCCCAGCTACGACACCGTGGCCCAGGCCGCCAGCGGTTTTCTCAAGCTGCTGGTCAATCCCGAGAATCCGCGGGTGGTGGGGCCGGCCATGGCCGATGCGCTGTCGGGCTTCTACGCCGCCTACGGCATTCTCGGCGCGCTGGTGGAGCGCGGCCGCACCGGTCAGGGGCGTCGGGTCGACGTCTCCATGCTGGAGGCGATGTGCCACTTCAACCTCGACGCCTTCACCCACTATCTCTCCGAGAACGAGATCATGGGCCCCTACAGCCGGCCGCAGGTGTCGCAGTCCTACGTGATGGAGTGCGCCGACGGCAAGTGGGTGGCGCTGCACATGTCCTCGCCGGAGAAGTTCTGGCAGGGGCTGGCCAACGCCATGGAGTACCCCGAGCTGTTGCAGGACGAACGTTTCGCCACCCGCGAGGGGCGCATCGACCACCAGGAGCAGATGATCGAAGTGCTCAAGCAGGTGTTCCGACGTCACGACCGAACGGAGTGGTGCCGGCGCCTGGAGGCCGAGGACGTGCCTCATGCCCCGATGTACGACACCGACGAGGTGCTCGAGGACCCTCAGGTCAAGCATCTGCAGCTGGAGGTGAGCACCGAGCACCCCACGGTGGGCACCTTCCGCACCCTGCGCTCGCCGGTCTCCTACGACGGCGTGAAGCCGCTGGAGGTCACTGCACCCCCGGTGCTGGACGAACACCGCGAGGAAATCCTGGCAGAAGTGAAGCGCCGCCAGCGTTGAAGGGCGCATGCGGCGCAGTGGCACCATGACACAACGATAAACAGCCGGTCGGGCGGCGCTGCCAGCCCAGGCCGAACAGGAGCCAGTCATGTTCGAATTGCCCAATAAAGAAGACATCGTTCCGCATGGCATTCCGCAGACCCCGGACGACATCACCGAGATCGTGCTCAAGGCGATGAGCCACACCAGGGACGAGCGGCTGCGCGAGATCCTCACCGCGCTGGTCAAGCATCTGCACGCCTTCGGCCGCGAAGTGAAGCTGAGCGAGGAGGAGTTCATGGCCGCCATCAATGCGGTTACCCGGCTCGGCCATCTCACCCGCGACCGCCACAACGAGACCATGGTGATGTCCGACGCCCTGGGCTTCTCCACCCTGGTGATGATCCTTAATCAGGAGCGCGCGCCGGAGCAGATCTCGCCGGCCCTGCTGGGGCCCTTCTACAGCCGCAAGGACCCGGAGTATCCGCTCGGCTTCAACATCTCCCGCGATACGCCCAAGGCGAGCGACATCCCGCTGTTCGTCTCCGGCCGGGTGACGAGCCGCGACGGCACGCCGCTGCCAGGCGCCCTGGTGGAGGTGTGGCATGCCTCGCCGGAGGGGCTCTACGAGAACCAGGACGACAGCCAGCCGCACCTCAACCTGCGCGGCAAGTTTCGCACCGACGCCGAGGGGCGCTACCACTTCCGCACCATTCGTCCGGCCAGCTACCCGATTCCCACCCACGGCATCGTCGGCGAAATGCTCGAGGCGCAGAGTCGCCATCCGTTCCGCGCCGCACATCTGCACTTCACCGTCTCCGCCGAGGGGCATCGGACCCTGGTGACGCAGATCTTCCCCAAGGACGATCCCTTCCTCGAATCGGACTGCGTGTTCGGCGTCACCAGCGCCGACCTGGCCATGGAGTTCCCCATCCACGACGACGGCCAGGCACCCGACCCCGACGTGCGCGGTCGCTACTGCACGCTGGAAGTGGATTTCGACCTGTCCCCC
The DNA here is from genome assembly GCF_900108215.1 of Billgrantia desiderata. Lineage (NCBI taxonomy): Bacteria > Pseudomonadati > Pseudomonadota > Gammaproteobacteria > Oceanospirillales > Halomonadaceae > Billgrantia > Billgrantia desiderata. The sequence goes on from NZ_FNVC01000003.1 coordinate 113,801, forward strand.
GGCGTTTCGCGTCTGCCGGCATCGCCCATCGATTCGTGATGCCCCCACGCTGAAGCGCCGTTGCCACGCCAATTGCCATAACCGGTTTCCATAACAACAACCCCAATACGAGACGCCAACATGACACATCCAAAGCACAACACCATCAAGTCATCGACTGTCTTCCCCCTCAAGACTCTCACTGCCGCGACGCTGGCTGCCGCGCTGCTTCCCGCCAGCGCGTCGGCGGTGGAGACCATCGATTTGACCGTGGGCTCGAGCCACCCGACCACCATCCCCTGGGTGGGCATGATTCCCCAGGTATTCATTCCCAAGGTCAACGAGATCCTGGCGGAAGAGGGCGAATACGAGGTGCGCTGGACGGAAGCCTATGCCGGCCAGCTCTATGGCACCAACGCCACCCTCACCTCGATCCAGGACGGCATCGCCGACATCGGCTGGGTGTTCAGCTACCTGGAGCCCTCGCGCATGCCGTTGGCTCAGATCAGCGCCTATACGCCCTTCACCACCAGCGACCCCGAGCTGATGCTCGACGTGATGAACGACCTGGTGCGCTCGGTACCGGAGTTTCGCGCCGAGTGGGAGGACCACGACCTGGTGTTCCTCGGCGCCACCGCCTCGGATACCTACGACATCTACACCAACTTCCCGGTGGAGAGCCTCGACGATCTGGAAGGGGCGCGCATCTCCGCCCCCGGCGTGCTCGGCGTATGGCTCGAGCCGGTGGGTGCCGTGCCCGTGGACGGCACCCTGGCGAGCTATTACACCGACATCCAGACCGGTGTCTCCCAGGGCGTGGTGGGGCTCGCCACCGGCAACCTGCCGGCGCGCATCTACGAGGTGGCGCCCTACGTCACCCAGGTGAACCTGGGCGTGGTGTTCTCGGGCGGGCTCGCCATCAACCAGTTCACCTGGGACGGCTTGCCCGAGCCGGTGCAGCAGGCGCTGATGGAGGCGGGCGAGGCCTACACCCGCGCCCACGGCCGCGACCTGGCCGAGCGCTACGAGAGCTCGCTGGAGCGCATGGTCGAGCTGGGCGCCGACCAGAGCACGCCGGTGCAAGTTCAGGCGCTCTCCGACGCGAAGCGTCAGCAGTGGATCGACGGCATGCCCGGCCTGGCCCAGCAGTGGGTCGAGCGCAACGAAGGGCGCGGGCTGCCGGCCCGCGAACTCCTCAGTACCTACATGGATGCCATGCGCGAACGCGGTCACGAGCCGGAACTGGCCTGGGACCGCAACTGATCGGCAATGCCCGGCCGGCGATGCCGACCGGGCCTGAGGAGTCGGGGCAATGACCTTTTCTTTCAAGACGCTGGTGCTGGGGCGCCGGCTCGGCGGCGGCCGCCACAACAGCCTGTTCGGCTACCTGGTGGACGGCCTCAACGCGGTCGGCTCACTGCTGATCTTCTCGATCATGGCGATGATCGTGGTGGACGTGCTGTCGCGCAATCTGCTCAACAAGCCCATTGCGGGGGTGGCGGAGCTGGTGGCGGCCTCCATCGTCATGATCGTGTTCCTGCAACTGCCCAGTACCCTGCGACACGGCCGCATGGCCCAGGCCGACATCTTCATTCAGGGTTTCACCGAGCGTCACCCGCGCCTCGGCCACGGCTTGCAGACCCTGTTCTACCTGGCCGGTGCCTACATGCTGATGGTGATCTACCAGGGCACGCTGCCGACCTTCCTGCGCGCCTGGGAACGCAACCAGTTCATGGGCGTGGAGGGGGTGTTCACCTTTCCCGTCTGGCCCATCCGCCTGGTGGTGATCGCCTGTGCGGCGATCACGCTGCTGCAGTATTTGCTGCTGGCGGCCCAGGCGCTGGTGTGGACGGTCAAGGGTGGAGCGCCGCACGCCGAGGAGGATCGCCCATGAGCGGTATCGAAATCGGCATCGTGGCGGTGGTCATGATGCTGGCGCTGATCTACTTCGGCATGCATATCAGCATCGCCCTGATGCTGGTCTCCTTCCTGGCCATCTCGACCCTGCGCAATCCGGAGCTGGCTACGCGCATGGTGGCCGCGGCGGCCAACGACTCGCTCAGCAGCTACCTCTACGGTGTGGTACCGCTGTTCGTGCTGATGGGGTTGCTGGTGGTGATATCGGGGGTAGGGCGGGACACCTTCGACGTCTTTCAGTGGCTGACCCGCCGGATCCGCGGCGGACTGGGGGTGGCCACCGTCGGCGCCAACGGCATCTTCGCCTCGATCACCGGTATCAGCGTGGCCTCGGCGGCGGTGTTCACCAAGGTGGCGGTGCCGGAGATGCGCCGGCATGGCTATACGCCCAAGTTTGCGGTGGGTGTGGTGGCGGGCAGCTCGGTGCTGGGCATGTTGATTCCCCCTTCGCTGCTGATGATCGTCTACGGTGTGCTGGCCGAGCAGTCGGTGGGTCGCATGTTCATCGCCGGCATCATACCGGGCATCCTGCTGGCGGCGACCTTCTGCATCACGATCCTGCTCCTCGCCTACCTGCGCCCCGGCTTCATGATGCAGGGAGCGGCCGGCATGGGCAACGTTTCAGCGCCGGCGCCCACCGCGGGCGAAGCGGAATCGGGCATGGCGCTGGCGCTCAAGCTGGTGCCCATCCTGGCGCTGATGGCGCTGGTACTGGGCGGCCTCTACAGCGGTTTCTTCACGCCGACCGAGGCGGGTGGCGTGGGCGCCTGCGGTGCGCTGCTGCTGGCGCTGCTCAAGCGTCGCCTGAGCCCGGCCAAGTTCTACCAGGTGCTGGGCGAGACCGGGCACGTGGCGGTATCGATCCTGTTCCTGATTCTCGCTGCCTCGCTCTACAGCCGCATGCTGGCGCTGACCGGGTTGCCGATGGCCATCGCCCAGTGGGTCACGGCCATGGAGTTGACCGCCTACCACTTCCTGTTTCTCTACCTGCTGGTGGTGATCCTGATGGGCTGCATCATCGACTCGGTGTCGATCATGCTGATCGTGTTGCCCATCGTGCTGCCCATCGCCCAGTTCTTCGGCATGGACCTGATCTGGTTCGGCGTCATCACCGTGGTGGCGGTGGAAATCGGCCTGATCACGCCGCCGTTCGGCATATCGGTCTACACGGTGAAGGCAGCGCTGAACGACCGCAGCGTGCCGGTCAAGGAGATCTTCAAGGGCGTGGTGCCGTTCTTCGTCGCGATGCTGGTGGTGCTGTTCATCCTCACGCTGTTCCCCGTGCTTTCCACCCATCTGGCCTACCGCTACTGAACCGTAAAGACCGACGACAAGGGAGAGAATTCATGACTTCAGGCGTCTTGAGCCAGCCGGTGCTGGACCAGCTGTTCCACGAGGCGAGAAGCCACGCCTACTGGCAGGACCGACCCGTGGACGACGCTACCCTGCGCGAACTCTACGACCTCGTGAAGATGGCGCCTACCAGCGTCAACTGCAATCCGCTGCGCATCCTGTTCCTGCGCACCCGGCAGGCCAAGGAGAAGTTGATGCCCGCGCTGAAGGAGGGCAACCGGCGCAAGGTGGAGGAGGCTCCGGTCACGGCCATTCTGGCCTACGACCGACGCTTCCACGACCACCTGCCGGCGCTCTTTCCCCATGTGGATGCCAGGGCCTGGTTCGTCGGCGACGAGCCCTACCGCGAGGAGACCGCCTTTCGCAACGCCAGCCTGCAGGGCGGCTACTTCATTCTCGCTGCCCGCGCGCTGGGGCTCGACGTGGGGCCGCTATCCGGCTTCGACAACGATATGGTCGACGGGCGGTTCTTCGCCGAGCGCTACCCCAACTACCGCAGCAACTTCCTGTGCAATCTGGGCTACGGCGACCCGGCCAAGCTGCATCCGCGCGGCCCGCGGCTCACCTTCGAGCAGGCCTGTCAGCTGCTGTAGCGCTGACTTGGGCGGGAACGAAAACGGCCACCCTGAAGGTGGCCGTTGCGTTCGAGTTCAAGCGCTGGGCCTGGGCTCGGTCGCTGCCAATACGGCCTTGAGGTGAGCGAGGTCTCGGGAGACGTCGACTTCGACGAACTCCGCGAGCAGCCGCTCCGCTTCACGCTGGGCCGCCTGTTCCACATAGTCGGCATAGGTAGTCACAACGGCATCACAGAAGCGGCAGTGAAGCACGTCCGTTGGCTTCGGGTTGCCGTTCCAGAAATTGCTGCCGTTGCATTCGGGACACGCGACCTTCCTTGAGCGTTGAAACATTCTGGCCTCCTGCCTGAAAGTTCACCGTTATTGGCCATCTCATCCTACCACGTATCGGATGACCGTCATGTTACCGCTCATGAGTGATGTGTAGCCGTACGCAGGTTTCTTGCCGAGTTGTTCGTTGCCATCGCTTTGAATGGCCTAGGGTGAGGGTAATGCCAAGACGATTACAGGAGTGACTACATGGCTCTCATGCCGCACCAACCCAACGACCTGATGATCCGCAAGCTGGATAGTATTTTTCCCCTCTCCGATGAAGAGAGGGGCGCGCTCCAGCAACTGCCGATACTGCTCAAAGGGATCAAGGCCGACCGGGAGATCGTCGGCATAGGCGAGCGTCCTGCTCAGAGCTGCCTGATTCTGGAAGGCTTTACCTGTGCGTACAAGCTGAGCCATCTGGGCAAACGCCAGATCATGGCTTTGCACGTTCCCGGCGACATGCCGGATCTGCAGAGTCTGCACCTGGCGGTCATGGATATGAGCATTGCTTCGATCAGCGCCTGTACGGTGGGGTTCATCCAGCACGAGGACTTGCGTCGTCTATGCGAACGATACCCACGTCTTACGGCCGCATTCTGGCGCGAGACGCTGGTTGACGCTTCGATCTATCGGGAGTGGCTGCTGAACGTCGGCCAGCGCAGTGCTTATACCCGCATGGCTCACCTGGTTTGCGAGATACTGATACGCCTGAAAGCGGTGGGACTGGTGGAAGAATGGTCTTTCCAGTGGCCAATCACTCAGGAGAAGCTGGCGGATGCGCTGGGCATCACTGCCGTGCACGTCAGCCGCACGCTGCAGGCACTGCGTGCCGACGGCCTGATTCGGATGGAGAAGACCCAGGTGAGCGTACCTGACTGGGAGAAGCTGAAGGAGGCCGGAGAATTCGACCCGCTCTACTTGCATCTGCAAGTACGGAAGGGGGCTTGAGCGGGCAGCACGGCATGAGCGACCGAAAGACTGGCGCCCCCATCAGGATTCGAACCTGAGACCTTCCCCTTAGGAGGGGGACGCTCTATCCAGCTGAGCTATGGGGGCAGCACGGCTGCGCATTATAAGGGCTTGAGTGAGCAAGTTAAACCGCCCGCTTGGGTGCGGTTGCCAAGAATGGTCCCGAGCCGCCATTATCGAGCGACATTGGGTGGCAGGGAAAGCGGATGGATATCGAAGAGTATCGGCGCCACGATGGCCTGGGTCTGGCGTCGCTGATTCGCAGCGGTGAAGTGAGCCGGGGCGAGGTGTTCGCTGCGGCCTGTGCGGCCATCGAGCGCGACAACCCGCATCTGCGAGCGCTGGTGCGAACACGCTTCGAACGCGCCAGGAGCGAGGCGGAAAGCGTCGATCCGGAAGCTCCCCTGGCGGGTGTGCCGACCCTGACCAAGGACCTGCTGATGGCGTTGGAAGGCGAGCCGCTGGCCTTCGGCAGCGCCGCCCTGGCCGAGTGGAAGGCGCCGGTGGAGTCGACGCTGGTCGCCCGCGTGCGGGAAGCCGGGCTGGCCATCCTGGGCCAGACCGCCACCCCCGAGCTGGGGTTGATGGGCATCACCGAGCCGCGCGCCTTTCCCCATCCCGTCAACCCGTGGAACGCGGAACATTCTCCCGGCGGCTCCAGCGGCGGGGCGGCGGCGGCGGTGGCCGGCGGGCTGGTACCGCTGGCCATGGCCGGCGACGGCGGCGGCTCGATCCGCATTCCCGCAGCCTACTGCGGGCTGTTCGGTCTCAAGCCCTCGCGCGGTCGCGTGCCCCAGGGGCCGCTGCATGGCGAGGTGTGGCGGGGCGCCGTGGTAGAGCACGCCGTGACCCGCTCGGTGCGCGACAGCGCCGCGCTGCTCGAAGCGATCAACGGCATGGACGAGGGCGGCCCCTACCCGGTACCCCGTGAGCGGGGTTTTCTCGCTGCGCTGGAGCGCCCCCCCGAGCCGCTGCGCATCGCCGTCTCGTTGGGCGAGCCGCTGAGCAAGCCGTTGGGCACCCGGCTCGATCCCGAGGTGCGCCTGGCGGTGGAAGGGGCGGCACGAACCCTGGAGGGGCTCGGCCATCACCTGGAGTGGGCCGATCCGCCCGTTGACGGCGAGCGCCTGGCCAACGCCTACCTGACGCTCTACCTGGGGCATGTTACCGCAGATCTGGCCTGGATCTCCCGCGAAACCGGCGTGCCGGTGTCACGCCTGGACATCGAACCCTCGACCCGGGCGATTGCCCGCCTGGGGCAGCACCTGCCGGTACGCGACTACGAACTGGCCAAGCGCGACTGGAACGCGGCGGCGCGGGCCATGGGGGCGTTCCACCGCCGCTTTGATCTGCTGCTGATGCCCGTCACGGCGGCACCGGCACCGCGCCTGGGCGAACTCTACCCGCCGGCGTGGCAGCAGCGTTTGATGACGCTGCTCGCCATTCCCGGCCTGCCCAGGCTGGCGCTCAAGGCGGGCATGCTCGGTCAGCTGGCGCGGGATGCGCTGTCACGCACGCCTTATACCCAACTGGCCAACCTCACCGGTCAGCCGGCCATGTCGCTGCCGCTGCACGTCACCCCACAGGGCCTGCCGGTCGGCGTCCAGGTGGTGGGCTCCATGGGCGACGAGCGTCGCCTGCTGGCGCTGGCGGCCCAGCTCGAGGCCGAGGTGCAGTGGCAGCGGCATCTGCCCAGGGTGGCGCAAGGCGGGTAGAATGCGCGCCACATGCCTTGCATCAGGTCAGGAAATGTCAGACTCCGCTCCTCTTTCGCCTGCCGGGGACCGTCATTTCGACGGCCTGGCCGACAAGTTCGCCGGCAGCCTCTACGGCGGCCCGCGCGGTGAGCTGCGCCTGGCCCTGCTCGACGAGCTGCTGCCGCGCATGCTGGAACTCGACGGCCAGCCGCTGCTGGACGTCGGCGGTGGCCTGGGCCAGCTTTCCGCCTGGTTCGCCCGGCGCGGTCACAGAGTGACCCTGCTGGAACCGGCCGGCGACATGCTCGCACAGGCTCGACAGGAGCTGGCTGGTCTGCCGGTGAGCTTCGTGCAGGCGCCGCTGCAGGCGCTGCCCGAACGTGCCGCCGGCCGCTGGCCGCTGATCGCCTGTCATGCCGTGCTGGAGTGGTTGAGCGACCCCAAGGCGGCCTTCGCCACCCTGGCGGAGAACCTGGCCCCCGGCGGCCAGCTGTCGCTGATGGTGTTCAACCGCGATGCGCTGCGCTTCTCCAACGTAGTGAAGGGCAATCTGCAGAAGGCGCTGGAGGACCGCCTCGAGGGTACCGGCAAGCGTCAGCGCCTGACGCCCATTTCGCCGCTGTGTCACGAGCAGATCGTCGCCTGGAGCCGCGAAAGCGGTCTGGCGATTCGTTCGGTGGCGGGCATTCGCGTTTTCCATGACTACCTGCGCCAGCCGCCCTCCAGCGAGGCCGACTGGCAGCGCCTGGTGGAACTGGAGCGCCGCTACTGCCAGGTCGACCCGCACTGGCGGCTGGGGCGCTACCTGCTCTACACGCTGGTCCACGAGACACGCTCGCCCGAGGAGACGCCCCGATGAGTGCGCAAACGCCGGTCTGCCAGCTGCTCGAGCGCCAGGATTGCGACTATCGCGGCTGGCTGTGGGTGGCTCCGCCGCGTGATGCGTGGCTCGAGCAGGGGCGGGGCAGTGCCGTCAGCGCCGATCATGGCGTGCTCGAGGCGTGGCGGGAACATGGTCGTGCGGCCTTCTCGCCGTTCGATGCCGGCTCCGTCGGCGAGCCCCCCGGGGCGGTGCTGTTCTGGCCCAAGGCCCATGCCCTGGGCGAGTGGTGGCTGCTGTGGCTGTGCGCCAACCTGCCGTCTGGCACGCGGCTGCAACTGGTGGGTGAGAACCAGGGGGGCATCAAGCGAGTGCTCAAGGTGCTGGCGGCACTGGGGCTGGGCTGTCGCAAGCTCGACAGTGCGCGGCGCTGCATCCTGTTCGAGACCCGCCTCGGCGATGTCGGCATCGACCCGGATGCGGCCTGGACCACCTTCGAGGCCGAGGGGTTGGTGCTGGCCACGCATCCTGGCGTGTTCGGCCACGGCAAGCTGGATGCAGGAACCAAGCTGCTGCTCGAACGCCTCGAGGCCGGGCTGCCGGGGCCCGACAGAGCACGCGACGTGCTCGACATGGGCTGCGGCGACGGCATCCTCGCCGCCTGGCTGGCCCGTCGCGGCCACGCCGTGACGGCGGTGGACGTCAACGCCTTCGCCGTGGAGGCCACCCGGCGCACCCTGGCGGCCAACGGCCTGGAAGGGCAGGCTGTGGCCAGCGACGTCTACTCGGCACTCGGCGATAGGCGCTTTGCCGCCATCGTCAGCAATCCGCCGTTCCACCAGGAGCGCAGTATCGACTACGGTCCCGCTGGGCGCCTGATTCGCGAGGCGCCGGGACACCTGCAGCCGGGCGGGGAACTGTGGCTCGTCGCCAACGCCTTCCTGCCCTATCCGGACCTGCTCGAGAGCGCCTTCGGCGGCTTCCAGATCGTTGCCGACGACCGGCGTTTTCGGGTTTATACGACGAAGCAGGCAATACGCTAAGAAGTGTCGTCAGGCGACACGCCCATGGTGCTGGGCCGTGTCGCCTCGACCGGCAATGAGCCCTTCCACGGAAATGTCTTCATCCAGATCGTCCCAGTGCAAGCCCTTTCCGGAATAGCTGATACGACACTGCTTGCGCTCTTCAGCACTGGCATGCAGGAGGCGGGGGAACCATGCCAATGGGATGCCGAGGGTCCGACCGTCGCTGAGTTCGACCCACATGGTGTGTTCGTCAAAGCTGACGGTCTTGGCAGAAATGCTCATTCCAGGCCCTCTCGATCTCGCTACGGTGTTCTTCAACTAACTGCATGAGCTGTGCAAGTTGCTTTCTATTGTAGCCACTGCTGTTGGCGATAGCGATTTGCGGCAGCACCCATATCTTGGCTTCACCGTCTCCGCTCTCGGCATGGATGTGCATGGGTTCCAGAGGATTTCCTTCATTCGAGTAAAAGAAGAAGCGAATTCCCTTGTAGCGGAAAACGACGGGCATCGTACCGTCTCCATGTTCTATAGCTGTGGGCTCCGATAGGCGATATCGGTGATGACGTAGACGCTATCGCCCGCCGGCGCCTTCACCGTGACCTCGTCGTCCAGCGCCTTGCCCAGCAGCGCCTTGGCCAGAGGAGCATCGACGCTTATCCAGCGCTTGGAGGTGTCGGTCTCGTCGTGGCCGACGATGCGGATCTGCATCTCTTCGCCCTCATCGTCCTCGAGGGTGACGAAGGCGCCGAAGTACACCTTGTCGGTAGCCGCCGGCAGGCGGTCCACCACCTGCAGCTCGTCGAGCCGCTTGGTCAGGTAGCGAATGCGCGCGATGACCCGGTTGAGCTCCTTCTTGTTGTAGGTGTAATCGGCGTTCTCGCTGCGGTCGCCCAGCGCTGCGGCTTCGCCCACCTTGGCCGAGAGCTCCGGCCGCTTGACCCGCGAGAGATGATCGAGAATGCCGCGCAGGCGCGCCGCTCCCTCGGCGGTGATCAGGTTGCTCCTGGGCTCCTGGCGCGGATCCTTGGCCGGATCGCGCCAGCGCGTCATGTTGCGGCCCTTCATGCACGGCTCCTTCGTATGGCGAGAAGGGCAACATACGCCATTCGTCGCTAACGCGACAGTATCTCGCCGTTTGGGCTGGCGTATCATTCAAACGTTCGTTACATTTTGGTTGACGGCTCCACGCCGGGATCCAACAACAATCCTTTTCGAGAAAGGAGTCTGGACATGTTTCGACGCCAGCTACTCGCCGCCGCCCTCGGCACGGCGCTTCTGATCGCCCCCTTCACCGTTGCCCAGGCCTGGGAGAGCGAAGTCGAGGCGCTCAAGCAGCGCTGGGAGCAGATCACCACACTGCGGGCGGAAGGGCAGCGCCGCCATTCGCTGAAATCGCTCTCCGACGAAGCCGAGCGGCTGGTTCAGGCCAATCCCGGCGAGGCGCAGCCGCTGATCTGGTACGGCATCATCGAGGCTTCGCACGCCCGTGAGCGCAGCGGCCTGGGTGCGCTGGGCAGTGCGCGCTCCGCCCGTGACGCCCTGGAGCGTGCCATCGAGATCGACCCTCAGGGCGGCAACGGCTCGGCCTACGTCACATTGGGTGCGCTGTACGACCGGGCTCCGGGTCGCCCCGTGGGTTTCGGCAACAGCGCGACCGCCGAGCGCATGTTCCAGCGCGCGCTGCAGATTCGCCCCGACGGCATCGACGTCAACTACTACTACGCCACCTTCCTCGAGGACGAAGGCCGACGCGACGAGGCGCGTGAGCACGCGCAGCGTGCCGTCGACGGCACCGCCCGCGAGGATCGTCAGGCCTCGGACGAGGCGCTGCGTGAGCAGGCCAGGGCGCTGCTCTCTCAGCTCTAACCTCAGCGCCAGGATCTCCCCCTTCTGAGGTCTCCGAGCGCCGAGGGCTTTTTGCTCGGCTCTATCGGCTCTGAGACTGCCAACCGCCATGCGCTTCGACTGCGGAGCGCATGGCGTCGGCATGCATAGGTTGGCATTCCCGGCTCCGCTCACGATAATGGTCGCCATTCGCAGACTCGGAGGCCTGCATGACCGACAATGACGATAGCGGCCGGGATGCCGCCCGCCTGCCCGCCTTCAGCGGTGCCGATGTCGAACTGATCGAACGTCGCTGCCTGCATCAGGGCTTCTTCCGGCTCGATGAACTGCACCTGCGTCATCGCCTGTTCGAGGGCGGCTGGAGCCGTGAGATGACGCGCGAAGTGCACGTGCGGCACGATGCCGTGGGCGTGCTGCTCTACGATGTCGAGCGCGACTGCGTGGCGCTGGTAGAGCAGATCCGCGCCGGTGCCCTGGACGATCCGGAATCGCCGTGGAAGCTCGAGATCGTCGCCGGTCTGGTCGAAGCGGGCGAGAGCGCAGCCGAAGTGGCACGCCGCGAGGCCATGGAGGAAGCCGGCTGTGCGGTCGACGAGCTGATCGAGCTGCACACCTACTATCCCAGCCCCGGTGCCTGCACGGAGCGGGTCACGCTGTTCTGTGGTCTGGTCGACTGCGAAGGGCTGGGCGGTGTGCACGGCCTGGACGAGGAACATGAAGACATCCGCGTCCACGTGTTACCGTTTACTCGGGCCTGGGAACTCTTGCAGGCCGGAAGACTCGACAATGCCATGTGCCTGATCGCCTTCTACTGGTTGGCGGCCGAACGGGCATCTCTACGAGCAAGGGGGTAGCGTGGCGAGAACCGCCTATGTCACCGATCTGAAAGGGCTGCAGGGCGAATGCAGCGCCAACTACCTGCGCCTGATCCGGCTGCTGGGTGACCTTGGTGCGGGCGAGACGCGCGAACTCGAGCTGACCGGCCAGCGTGGACGCTTCGGCACCCTGTGGCTGTCGGTGCTTGAGCGGGCACCCTATACCACCATCGCCCGGGTCAGCCAGAGCAGCTTGATGGATGGCGTCATCGAGCCGCCGCGCATGCGGGTGCATCTCTATCACGACGTGCGCATGGCCGAAGTCACCGACTTCCAGCGCGAGCGCCACTTCAACGGCCGCTATCGCTATCCCAACGTGCGCATGTTCCAGCCCGACGAGAAGCTGCAGCTCAACCGTTTTCTCGGCGAATGGCTGGCCCATGGGCTGGAGCACGGTCATCCCACCAACCTGACGGAACTGCCGGGATGATACGCCTGGTACAGCTCACCGACTGTCACTTGCATGCCGATCCCCACGCTCGCTCCCGTGCCGGCTTTCCGCTGCGCCAGCTCGAAGCCGTGGTGGAAGCGATTCGCACCGAGCGTCCGGATATCGTCATCGCCAGCGGCGACATCAGCCAGGACGAGACGTCGGCCTCCTACGAACATGCCCATCGCGTTCTTTCGACGCTGGAGTGTCCCTGGTTCTGGCTGGGTGGCAACCACGACCGCCAGGAGCTGATGAAGGACCTCAAGGCCATCCACGACGACATCGAGCTGGGCGATTGGCGGCTCGTGGTCGCCGATACCTGCGTCAAGGGACACGCTCATGGCGAGCTGGGGCAGGAGCGCATCGATCGACTGGTCGAGCGGCTGTCGGAGAGCGAGCGCCCCACGCTGCTGGTCATGCACCATCCGCCGCTTGCCGTCGGCTCGGCCTGGCTCGACGCGATCGGACTCAAGGACAGCGATGCCCTGTGGCAGGCGTTGATGCCGTTCCCGCAGGTCAAGGCCATTCTCTGCGGGCACGTGCACCAGGCCTTCGTCGGTCGCCAGCCGCTCGAGCAGGGCGTGGTGACGGTCTATGGCTGTCCTTCCACCACCGACCAGTTCCTGGCCGGCTCCGATGACTTCGCCATCGACGAGGCGTCTCGCCCGGGCTATCGGGTGTTCGATATCCGCGGCGACGAGTGGCTGACTTGGATCGAGCGCGTCGATATCTGAAGCTTCGATTCGTTTTTGATCTAAAAAGATAGGTAATCATTCTTTTACGTTATTATCGGCCCGGCGTTACCCTGTCCGCATGATTCTTACTGCCCATCGTCATGCGAGGTACCCGGGCCGATGACCAGTCTCAAAGCTCCCGAGCAACAGCCGGTATCCCAGGCGGCCGACAAGAGCGTCGTGTCGCCACGCCGGCTGACCCACCTGCAGCAACTGGAAGCCGAATCGATCCATATCATCCGCGAGGTGGCCGCCGAGTTCTGCAACCCGGTGATGCTCTACTCCATCGGCAAGGACTCCTCGGTGATGCTGCATCTGGCGCGCAAGGCCTTCTTCCCCGGGCCGCCGCCGTTCCCGCTGATGCACATCAACACCACCTGGAAGTTCCGCGAGATGATCGCCTTCCGCGACCGCATGGCCGGTGAGGTGGGCATGGAGCTGATCGAGCACATCAACGAAGAGGGGCGTGCCGCTGGCATCAACCCCTTCGATCACGGTTCCAGCGGCTACACCGACGTGATGAAGACCCAGGCGCTCAAGCAGGCGCTGGACAAGTACGGTTTCGATGCCGCCTTCGGCGGTGCCCGCCGCGACGAGGAAGCCAGCCGCGCCAAGGAGCGGGTGTTCTCGTTCCGCGACAAGTTCCACCGCTGGGACCCCAAGAGCCAGCGCCCGGAGCTGTGGAATCTCTACAACGCCCGGGTCAACAAGGGCGAGTCGATCCGCGCCTTCCCGCTCTCCAACTGGACCGAGCTGGACATCTGGCAGTACATCTACCTCGAGCAGATTCCCATCGTACCGCTCTACTACGCCGCGCCGCGCCCGGTGGTGGAGCGCGACGGCATGCTGGTGATGGTCGACGACGAGCGCCTGCCGCTGGCTCCCGGCGAGGTGCCGGAGGAGCGCTGGGTGCGCTTCCGCACCCTGGGCTGCTACCCGCTGACCGGCGCGGTGGAGTCCAGGGCCGACACCCTGCCCGAGATCATCCAGGAGATGCTGCTGACCCGCACCAGTGAGCGCAGCGGCCGGGCCATCGACCATGACCAGGCGGGCTCGATGGAGAAGAAGAAGCGCGAGGGGTACTTCTGATGGCACACCAATCGACACTGATCGCCGACAACATCGAGCAGTACCTGCACGAGCACGAGAACAAGGACCTGCTGCGCTTCATCACCTGCGGCAGCGTGGATGACGGCAAGTCGACCCTGATCGGCCGGCTGCTGCACGACTCCAAGATGATCTTCGACGATCACCTGGCGGCGCTGACCCGCGACTCCAAGAAGAGCGGCACCACCGGCGACGCCGTGGACCTGGCGCTGCTGGTCGACGGCCTGCAGTCGGAGCGCGAGCAGGGCATCACCATCGACGTGGCCTACCGCTTCTTCTCCACCGACAAGCGCAAGTTCATCATCGCCGACACCCCGGGGCACGAGCAGTACACCCGCAACATGGCCACCGGCGCCTCCACCGCCAACCTGGCGATCATTCTGATCGACGCTCGCTACGGGGTGCAGACCCAGACCCGGCGCCACAGCTTCATCGCCGACCTGCTGGGCATCAAGCACCTGGTCATCGCGGTGAACAAGATGGATCTGGTGGGCTTCTCCCAGGCGCGCTTCGACGAGATCGTTGCCGACTACCGGCGCTTCGCCGAGCAGCTCTCGGTCAAGGATCTGCGCTTCGTGCCGATGTCGGCGCTGGAGGGCGACAACGTGGTCAACCGCAGCGACCGTACGCCCTGGTACCAAGTCGCAGGCGAACAGGGCCCGGCGCTGCTGGAGCTGCTGGAAAGCGTCGAGGTCAGTCGCGACCGCAACCTCACCGATCTGCGTTTCCCGGTACAGTACGTCAACCGCCCCAACCTCGACTTCCGCGGCTATGCCGGTACTCTGGAAGCCGGTGTGCTGCGCCCGGGTCAAGCGATCAAGGCGCTGCCTTCGGGCAAGACCAGTCGGGTCGAGCGTGTGGTGACCTTCGATGGCGATCTGGAAGCGGCGTGGCCGGGTCAGGCGGTGACCGTCACCCTGGAGGACGAGATCGACATCTCCCGCGGCGACTGGATCGTGGCCGAGGACGCCGAGGTCACGCTGACCAACGCCTTCGATGCCGACATCGTCTGGATGCACGAGCAGCCGCTGACGCCGGGCCGGCAGTACGACATTCGTCTGGCCGGTCGCTCAGTGGCAGGGCGTGTGGAGACGATTCACCACCAGAGGGATGTCAACACTCTGGAGCGACATCCGGCCGACCGGCTCGAGCTCAATGCCATCGCTCGCTGCCGGGTCGAGCTGACCGCCGAGGTGCCGCTCGATACCTACGACCAGAGCCCGGGTACCGGCAGCTTCATCGTCATCGACCGCCTCTCCAACATTACCGTCGGCGCCGGCATGGTGCGAAATACTGCCGAGGCGGCGGGGGGCAGCGGTCATCAGGTGGATTGGGCCGCCTTCGAGCTCGAGCTCAATGCGCTGGTGCGCCGCCATTTCCCGCACTGGGAGGCGAAGGACGTACGCGACCTGCTAAAGTAGGTCAGTACAAGCGAAGCCTAGGCGGTTGATTCTGCGATAAGATCCTCCACACTATAGACAGGGTCCGGCGTAAGCCGGACCCTGTCGAGTTTCAGGGAGGAAACGATGGCGTATTGCCAGGATCGGCTGTCGTTGCTTGGGGGGAGCCCATGAGCGGCCTTCTCCGGCGTCTGCTGCGCATTGCCGCCCGCCCCATGCGGCGCGATCACGGACAGGGCGGTTACGTGGTGCACCCCTATCGCGGCTACGGCTCCCGGCACGAGGTGCTGCTGATGGGCCGCGTGTTTCGTCAGGCCGCATTGGGCGAGGTGATACCTCGCTACGGCGTGCTGCGCGATCTGGCCGATGTGATTCGGCGGGTCTTTCGCCGCGGGCTGCCGCAGGTCACCGTCGAGGTCACTTTGGGTGAGAACGTCACCACGGTGACCACCGACCGTGACGGCTACTTCGACGTACTCCTGCCGATCGAGCATCCCCTGCCGCCGGACAGCGCCTGGCACCATGCGGAGCTGCACGTGGTATTGCCCGGCGTGGAGCCGGTGCACTCCTTCACCGAGGTATACATTCCGCCGGCCGAAGCCGACCTGCTGGTGATCAGCGACATCGACGACACGGTGATGTACACCGGCGTGGCCAACAAGCTGCGCATGCTGCATCGCCTATTCGTCAAGCAGGCCCATCAGCGCATGGCGTTTCCCGGCGTGGCGGCGTTCTATCAGGCGCTGCACGTGGGCCGTAGCGGCAAGGCCAAAAGGCCGATTCTCTATGTCTCTCGCGGCCCCTGGAGCATTTACGAGATGCTCGAGGAGTTCTTCCAGCTCAACCGTATTCCCGTGGGGCCGATCCTGTTCCTGCGCGAGTGGGGCATTTCATGGCGCAAGCCCTGGCCGCGTCGCGCGGAAGACCACAAGTACGATCTTATCCAGCACATGCTGGAGATGCGCGATGAGCTGCCCTGCGTGCTGATCGGCGACAGCGGGCAGCACGACCCGGAGGTCTATGCGCGCATCGTGCATGAATTCCCTGAGCGAATCCGGGCGGTGTACATTCGCCGGGTCGAGCGTAAGCCTGACCGAGAGAGGGCCATCCAGGCGCTGCGCGAAGAGATCAGCCATACCGGCTGCGAGCTGGTGCTGGCCGAGGATAGCGTCGCAATGGCCGAGCATGCCTGCGCTCAGGGGTTGATCGGAGAGGAAGGCCTGGAGCGGGTGCGCCGGACGTCGCAGCTTTAGGTCGCACTCATGGGCTGATCTGGCGCTGCCCCCGGGCGCTACTCCATCGCTTTGGTGGGTTACAAATTCGTTATTCTGTGTGTCGATTTCTTGCGTATTTCGCTCCTACCCTGCGCCTGACGCAAGGGTCTCGTTTAAATCTCGTTGAGGCCCGCGCCCTTCATCACCCCGAGGTATCCAGCATGACCACAATCGTATGGGATGGAACGACGCTTGCGACGGATTCGCTGATCAGTGTCAACGGCTCGACTTACAACCATGCGCAGAAGCTGTTCCAGCTCGACAACGGCGAGTGGGTTGCCTTCGCCGGCGAGCAGCAGGAGTGGTGGGAAGTGCTGGAGTGGCTGCAGGCCGGGGCACCGCGTAACGACAAGCCGAACGTCAGCCGGGTCGAGATGATCATCGCCGGCCCCGACGGTGTCTTCGAGATGTTCAACAAGCTGGTGCGCATTCCCGTCAACGGCCCCGTCGCCTACGGTACCGGCTGGAAGTGGGCGCTGGCCGCCATCGACCACGGCAAGAGCGCCGTCGAGGCGGTGCAGTACGCTATCGGTCGCGATCACGACAGCGGCGGCGAGGTGCAGTCGGTCACACCCAGGGTCAAGGCCTCGGTGCCCTTCGACGCCCTGCTGCGCGACGTCGAGGCGGCCTCCGCCTCGGTCTGAAGCGCCGTGTCGCATACGCCGCCCCGGCCCTTGGCCGGGGCGGCGGCGTTTGGGGGCCGGGACAGGCGACGCATGAACCCGAAACGGGTAGGCTTGGTCCAAATTCAAGACGCTGAAGCGAGACCCGATACGCCATGATCGTGCTGCTGATCGCCTTCCTGCTGGCCATCTTCGTGCTGCCCAACGTCTGGGCCAAGTGGGTGCTGGCGCGCCACGCCCGCGGCCGCGACGACTATCCCGGCACCGGGGCCGAGCTGGCCGACCATCTGCTGCGGCGCCTGGGCATCGAGGGGGTCGAGGTGGAGATGACCGAGCAGGGCGACCACTACGACCCGGAGGCGCGCCGGGTACGGCTCTCCCGAGAGCACTTTGAAGGCCGCTCGCTCACCGCGGTGACCGTGGCCGCCCATGAGGTGGGGCATGCCATTCAGCATCATGAGGGCTATGCGCCGCTGATCGCTCGGGCGCGCATGGTGGGCGTGGCGCAGCGGGCCGAGAAGCTCGGTGCGCTGCTGATGATGGCCGCACCCTTCCTGTTCATCCTGACCCGCCTGCCCGGCGGGCTCGCCATCGTCATTGCGGCGGCGGTGATCAGCTTCGGCGCCGCGGCGCTGGTGCACCTGGTGACCCTGCCGGTGGAGTTCGACGCCAGCTTCAATCGCGCTCTGCCGCTGTTGCGCGAGTACGTACCGCCCTACGACATGCCCGGCGCCCGCCACGTGCTCACCGCCTGCGCCTTCACCTACGTGGCCGCCTCTTTGGCGAGTGTGTTGAACCTGGGGCGCTGGCTGGTCATCCTCAGGCGCTAGCAGTCCGCCGTGTTGTCGGTAACGACGTGAGATGCTCCCGACATGCCGCCACAACGGGAACGTCGCCGTGAGTCTCTTCATCCCCGTAGATGACCAGACCGACTCCGCGTGATGAAGCTGCTCAAGCTCGGTACCATCGTCCTGGACGGCACCAGGTTCATGGCCAACGCCAGCAGGCATGAGGCTCTGCCGTATGGCCACGCCAACACGCCAACACGCCAACACGCCAACACGCCAACACGCCAAGAAGCGGGAGGCGCAGTTTAGGGCGTAAGTGAAAGCGCTGACCGAGCGGGCCGAGTCAGCGGACAGGGACGAGGCGAGCGACGGCATGGATATCCCCGCCGAGATTGCCCGCCGTGAAGCTCGCCTGGTGGAGATAGCCGCAGGATCGAGGTGCGGGTGGAGAGAAGATACCTCGCCTGGCCCCGCATGACGAAGGTAGAATCGACGCAGGGAGAGTCGACAGCGTCCTTCCAGTCGCTTGGCCGATTACCCGGCGCGAAAACCAGCGTGATGGCATTGGTGCTACGATTCATGCTCCCCAATCCGACAGGCTCCTGGCGACAATGAGCTGAATGGCGACCAGCCAGGTAGTGGGCATCGCAATGCAATTCAAAAAGGTGCTTGCTGATCACTGAGATATGGCATGGAGGATGATGTCATTGAACGCAACGTTGAAAAAATGGGGCACGGGCGCATTGATACTTGGCCTGGGAGCGGTATTCGTTCTGTTCCTTTGGCGGTATTTCAATGATGAGGCACTTGAGGGGCGAATCACCAGCGGCAATGGCCGTATCGAGGCCACCGAGATTGACATCGCCACCAAGGCGCCGGGGCGAGTGGCGGACATCCTGATCCAGGAGGGCGACTTCGTGAGCACCGGTCAGGTGCTGGCGCGCATGGACATCGAGATCCTTCAGGCGCAGTTGCGCGAGGCCGAGGCCGGGTTGGCGCGCGCCCGCATCGGGGTGCAGACCGCGCATAGTCTGGTCGCCCAGCGCGAAGCGGAGCTGGAAGCGGCGACAGCCTTCATCGCTCAGCGCGAGGCAGAGCGTCGCGGCGCCCAGGCGCGCTTCGTGCGTACTGAAAACCTGGCTGCCCGTGATGCCATTTCCCAGCAAACGCTCGATGATGACCGCGCCCGCCTGGAAGGCGCCCGCGCCGCAGTGGCCGCCGCTCGGGCGCAGCGGGCGGGGGCGGAAGCCGCACTGGGTACCGCGCGCGCCCAGGTGATCTCCGCCGAGACCGAGGTCGCCGCGGTCAGCGCCACCATCGAGCGCATCGCCGCCGATATCGCCGATAGTGAGCTCAAGGCGCCCCGTGACGGGCGCGTGCAGTACCTGGTTGCTCAGCCCGGCGAGGTGCTGCCGGCGGGCGGCGTGGTGCTGAACATGGTCGATCTGAGCGATGTCTACATGACCTTTTTCCTGCCGACGGAACAGGCCGGTCGCGTCGCGCTCGGCGCAGAAGCGCGGCTCGTGCTCGACGCCGTCCCGCAATACGTGATCCCGGCCCAGGTCTCCTTCGTTGCCGATGTCGCCCAGTTCACACCCAGAACCGTGGAAACGGCGGAGGAGCGCCAGAAACTGATGTTCCGTATCAAGGTGCGCATCGACCCTGAGTTGCTTAAACAGCATTTGCATCAGGTCAAGACCGGCCTGCCGGGCATGGCCTATGTGCGACTCGATCCGCAGATCGACTGGCCCCCTGAATTGCAGGCCCGGCTGCCGCAATGAACATGGATTGGCGTGTGATGGAAAACGGGCCGGCAGCCCCGCCGGTGGCGCGATTGAGCGAGGTAGGCGTGCGCTATGGCAAAGTCCAGGCGCTCGATGCGGTTAGCCTCGATGTCCCGGCCGGTTGCATGGCCGGGCTGATCGGCCCGGACGGGGTGGGCAAGTCCAGCCTGCTGGCGCTCATTGCCGGCGCGCGCGCCATTCAGACCGGCCGGGTCGAGGTGCTCGGCGGCGACATGGCCGATGCCGGCCATCGCCGCCGAACCTGCCCGCGCATCGCCTACATGCCGCAAGGGCTGGGTCGCAATCTCTACCCCACCCTGTCGGTGCGGGAAAATCTCGATTTTTTCGCACGACTGTTCGGCCATGACAGGGCCGAGCGTCAACGGCGCGTCGAGGCGCTGACCCGTGCCACTGGTCTGTTCCCGTTTCTGCAGCGTCCTGCCGGCAAGCTCTCGGGCGGCATGAAGCAGAAGCTCGGCCTGTGTTGCGCGCTGATCCACGATCCCGAGCTGCTGATCCTGGATGAGCCCACCACCGGCGTGGATCCGCTCTCGCGGCGGCAGTTCTGGGAACTGATCGACGCGATCCGGGCAAATCAGCCCGGCATGAGCGTGGTGGTGGCGACTGCCTACATGGAAGAGGCGGCGCGCTTCGACTGGCTGGCGGCGATGGACGGTGGGCGGGTGCTGGCCACCGGCAGCCCGCAGCGCCTGCTCGAGCACACCGGCGAAACCTCGCTGGAAGCCGCCTTCATCCGCCTGTTGCCGGAGGAAAAGCGCCGCGATTACCGGGCGGTGGAGATCCCGCCTCGCCCCGGGGGCGACGGCGACATCGCCATCGAGGCCGAAGATCTGACCATGCGTTTCGGCGATTTTACCGCGGTGGACCGCGTGAATCTGCGTATTCCTCGCGGCGAGATCTTCGGCTTTCTGGGCTCCAACGGTTGCGGCAAGACCACCACCATGAAGATGCTCACCGGCCTGCTGCCGCCGACCGAAGGCCGAGCCTGGCTGTTCGGGCAGGAAGTGGACCCGCACGATCTGGCCACCCGCCGCCGGGTCGGCTACATGTCGCAGTTTTTCTCGCTCTACACCGAGCTGACGGTGCGGCAGAACCTCGAACTGCACGCACGGCTGTTCCAGGTACCCGCCGCGGAGATCCCGCGGCGCGTCGAGGAGATGGCAACCCGCTTCGATCTGGGCGCGGTGCAGGGTAGCCTGCCGGACCAACTGCCCATGGGGCTGCGCCAGCGCCTGTCGCTGGCGGTGGCCATGATCCACAAGCCCGAGATGCTGATCCTCGATGAGCCCACATCGGGGGTAGATCCGGTGGCGCGCGACGCCTTCTGGCGCCTGCTGGTCGAGCTGTCGCGCCAGGACGGGGTGACCATCTTCATCTCCACCCACTTCATGAACGAGGCCGAGCGTTGCGACCGCATCTCGCTGATGCATGCCGGCCGGGTGCTGGTCACCGAGGCACCGTCATCACTGGTTGAACAGCGGGGCGCGGAGAATCTCGAAGAAGTTTTTATCCATTACCTGGAACAGGCCGCGGCGCAAGCGCGCCGCGATGCGCCGCCGGAGGCGGAAGCGGAGGCTGACGCATCGCTGTCGGGCACGGCGCCGACCCGCCACGCCGAGCCGCAGGGCTGGCGGCGCTGGTTCGACCCGCGGCGTATGGCGAGCTACGCCCTGCATGAAGGCCTTGAGCTGCGCCGCGATCCGATCCGCCTGACCCTGGCGCTGGTTGGCAGCGCCATTTTGATGTTCGTGATGGGCTACGGCATCAGCCTGGATGTGGAAGATCTGACCTTCGCGGTACTGGATCGTGACCAGACCACGGTCAGCCGCGATTACACGCTCAATCTGGCCGGATCCCGGTATTTCATCGAGCGGGATCCGATCGCCGACTACGTCGACCTCGACCGTCGCATGCGCTCCGGCGAGCTGAGCCTGGCCATCGAGATTCCGTCCGGGTTCGCCCGTGACCTCGCCCGCGGCCGGCCCGTCGAGATCGGTGCCTGGATCGACGGCGCGATGCCCGCCCGCGCCGAGACCGTGCAGGGCTATGTACAAGGGATGCATGCCCACTGGCTGGCCACTAGGGCGCGCGAGGCCGGCTACGGCGATGCGTTGGCAGGCCTCGTCGACATCGAAACCCGGTTCCGCTACAACCCGGACGTGAAAAGCCTGGTGGCCATGGTGCCGGCTGTGATCCCGCTGCTGCTAATGATGATCCCGGCCATGCTCGCGGCGCTCAGCGTGGTGCGGGAGAAGGAGCTCGGCTCGATCACCAACTTCTACGTCACGCCCACCACGCGGCTGGAGTTCCTACTCGGCAAGCAGTTTCCCTATCTGGTGCTGTCCTTCCTGAGCTTCCTGTTGCTTACGCTGCTGGCGGTCACCGTCTTCGGCGTGCCTTTGAAAGGCAGCTTCGCGACGCTCGCGGCGGGTGCGCTGCTCTATGTCGGCGCCGCCACGGCTGTCGGCCTGTTGATATCGACCTTCACGCGCAGCCAGATCGCGGCGCTCTTCGGCACCGCCCTGCTGAGCATCCTGCCGGCGGTCAACTACTCCGGGTTGATCGACCCGGTGTCGTCGCTGGAGGGCGCGGGGCGGGTGATCGGCGAGCTCTACCCGACCACGCATTTCGTCACCATCGCCCGCGGCACCTTCTCGAAGGCGCTGGGCTTTGCCGACCTCCGGGCTGCCTTCGTGCCGCTGGCACTGGCCGCGCCGATCCTGCTCGGGCTGGCCGCCATGCTGTTGAAGAAGCAGGAGCGCTAACACATGCGCCTGACCAATATCCTGCACCTGGGCATCAAGGAACTGCGCAGCCTCGTCCGCGACCCGATCATGCTGGTGCTGATCACCTATGCCTTCACGGTCGGCATCTACACCGCCGCCACGGCCATGCCGGAAACCCTCAACAAGGCGCCGATCGCCATCGTCAACGAGGATCAGTCGCCGCTGTCGTGGCGCATCGTCAGCGCCTTTTATCCACCCTATTTCATGCCCCCCGAGCTGATCGATCAGGCCGAGATGGACGCGCGCCTGGACGCCGGGCTGGCGACCTTCGCCCTGGACATCCCGCCCAATTTCCAGCGCGACCTGCTGGCCGGGCGGCGCCCGACCATCCAGCTCAACGTCGACGCCACGCGCATGAGCCAGGCCTTCACCGGCAGCGGCTATGTCCAGGCCATCGTCGGCGACGAGGTGCGCGCCTTCGCACAGCGCTATGGCGACGTGGCGGAGTTGCCGGTCGAACTGGCGCTGCGCGCGCGTTTCAATCCCGAACTCGATCAATCCTGGTTCGGGGCCATCATGGAGGTCATCAGCAACGTGACCATGCTCTCCATCGTGCTCACCGGCGCGGCACTGATCCGCGAACGCGAGCACGGCACCGTGGAACACCTGTTGGTCATGCCGGTCACCCCCTTCGAGATCATGACGAGCAAGGTCTGGGCGATGGGGCTGGTCGTGCTGGCCGCCACAGCGGTCGCCCTGACCGTGGTGGTGCAGGGCTTGCTTGCGGTGCCGATCGAAGGCTCACTGTCGCTGTTCCTGGCCGGGGCGGCGCTGCATCTGTTCGCCACCACCTCCATGGGCATCTTTCTCGGCACCGTCGCCCGCTCCATGCCCCAGTTCGCCCTGCTGCTCATGCTGGTGCTGCTGCCGCTGCAGATGCTATCGGGCGGCTCCACGCCGCGCGAGAGCATGCCGGAGTTCGTCCAGTTCGTGATGCTGGCCGCGCCCAACACCCACTTCGTGATGCTGGCCCAGGCGATCCTCTACCGGGGTGCCGGTTTGGCGGTCGTCTGGCCGCAGTTCCTCGCCATCGCCGCCATCGGGTCGGCGCTGTTCGGCCTCGCGCTCCTGCGTTTCCGCCGTACCATCGGCGCCATGGCCTGAACATGCTAGGAGAAGCGGTGTATGCTGGCATTTGAATCACTTTGCCGTGACGGTTGAGGGCCATTTTGTCGCATGAGTGATGGAGCAGCCGTGTTGCCGACCAAGAAACCCCGGGCCACCCAGACAGTTGCGTGGCGTGGGCTCCTCGTCGGCCTGCTGCTCTCGACCGCGACGGCGACCGCCGGCGCCGCCGACACACCTGTCGTGCCCGACTCCTATCCGGCCGGCGGCGTCTCCGAGGGGCTGATCACCTCCGCGGGGCTGCGCGCGACGGTGTTCGGACCCGACGACGACGCGCTCGCCGAGCTGCCCGAGCGCGTCCCGGCACGCGAGATCGCTTTCCGCGTCGATGGCGCTCGACCCACGCCAGATCTCTACTGGTTCAATCGCAAATTGCGCGTGTGGGCGTCACTGCAGCCCGAGCCGGCCGAGCTGGTCGTCGTGATCGCCGGCACCGGCGGCGGCGCGAACACCGCCAGTCAGCGGCTGCTGCGTCGGGCGCTGTACGCGGCCGGCTACCACGTGCTGACGGTACCGTCTCCGACCTCGCCGCGTTTCCTCGTCGCGGCGTCGGACACCGGGGTCGGCGGCGATCTTACGCAGGATGCCCTCGATCTGCGTCGCGCGATCCACCAGTCGCTGCAGCACTTGCCGCGCGGTACCGAGATCACGGGGCTGCACGCGGTGGGTTACAGCCTGGGCGGTAGTCACGCGGCGGTGATCAAGGCCCAGGACGACGGGCTGGCGCCGCTGGATGTGCACCGGGTGGTGATGATCAACCCGCCGGTCAGCCTGTTCGCATCGGTCGAGCGCCTCGACCGGCTGTTCGAGCGTGCCATCGGCGCCAACGATGACGCGATCGAGCGCTTCTACCAGCGACTGTATGCTGACCTGTCTGCGCTCTACCGGCAGTCCGACACGGTCGCGATTGACGAATCGTTCCTGTTCGCCGCCGCCTCACGGCTGCTGACCAGTGACGACGAGTTCGCGGCGGCTATCGCGCTCTCGTTCCGGCTCGCGCTGATCGACCTGTTCTTTGCCGGCGACCTGTTCGCGCGCAGCGGCGTGGTCGTCGACCCCGCGCGCCCGCCGCGCGTCCGCGACAGCCTCGACGGATACCTGCGCGAGCTTCGCACGATGTCCTTTCGCGAGTACTTCGAGCGCGTGTTCGCGCCCTTCTACCTCGATGCCCGCCCGCACTGGACGCGCGAACGGCTGATCCGCGACAACAGCCTCACACTCATCGCTGACGCCTTGCGCGACGGGCCCGACTACTACGTGCAGCACAACGCCGACGACCTGATCCTCGGCGCCGACGAGCTCGCCTGGCTCGAGGAAACCCTTGGCGAACGCATCGTCGTCTACGACAGCGGAGGCCACCTCGGCAACCTCGGCGAGCGCCGCCAGATCGAGGACATGCTGGCGATGCTCGCGGGCCGATGGCCGCCTGAGGAGGGGCAGCCATGAGCGGGACGCAGGGGTACCGAGCAGCGGTCCTGGTGCTGATCGGGCTGCTGGCCGGTTGCGCGACGCCGGCATCGATGCCCGGCAGTACCGCGCCCGCCCCGCCGCCAGCTGATCCCGGCCCCGTGGCCGCCGGGGCGAGCGAGGTTCCGTCCCCGGACGGCTCCGGCGACCCCGAGGATGCCGCCGCAGCGCCACCAGCCGACCTCGGCGCGACACTCGACACCTGGGACCCGTGGCACCGGTTCAACCGCGGCGTCTACCGCTTCAATGCCCGCTTCGACGAGGCGATCCACCTGCCCGTCGCGGCCGGTTATCGCCGCGTCGTCCCCCGCGAGGTGCGCACCGGCATCGGCAACTTTTTCAGCAACCTCGGCGAGATCGGCAACACCGCCAACCACCTGCTGCAGGCGCGCCCCGGCCAAAGCGTGCGTACCGCTGGACGCTTCCTGATCAACTCCACGCTCGGGATCGCCGGGCTGTTCGACGTGGCCGACCGCTTCGGGCTGTCGCCGCACCCGACCAGCTTCGGTGACACGCTGGGCCGGTGGGGCGTCGGTCAGGGGCCCTACCTGGTGCTGCCGATACTGGGGCCATCGACACTGCGCGACGGCCTGGGCGCCGGCGTCGATCTGGGCATCGACCGTTCGGTGAACGTCGCCGATCTGTACAGCGGCGACTCGGCGCTGGTGCTGGGCACGGTATTAGCCATCGACGCCCGTTCGCGGATTTCGTTCCGCTATTACGAGAGCGGGTCGCCGTTCGAATACGAGCTCGTGCGGTTCCTGTACACGCGCAAGCGCGCGATCGAGACCGGGGCGATGCGGGCGCCGGCACCGACGGAGGCCGAGCCCCGCGCCGGAACCGAGACTGACCTGCCCGCCAGCAAGCATGACGGGTCCGACGACCCGGCTCGCGAGGCTGGCATCACGCAGCGCTGATCAGAGCCGGCACCGGATCGGAGACACGGCTGACCCGCGGTTTGGGTGCCCATGGCCGTTAGTGTTCCGAGCTGTGCAAAAAGACTCGAGCTTAATTCCCTTTCGATTCGGGTGATCCAAAATCAACATCATCGTCAAAGGAGAAGAAAAACATGAGTCGTAACGAGCGGGATTTATTCTCACCGGCAACGGTTGCGGGCCATCAGTTGCAGAACCGCATCGTGATGGCGCCGATGACGCGCAACCGCGCCATCGGCAACCTCCCCAACGCCCTGATGGCCGACTACTACGCCCAGCGCGCTTCGGCCGGCCTGATCGTCACCGAGGGCACCAGCCCTTCACCCAACGGCCTGGGGTATCCGCGCATCCCCGGACTGTTCTCCGACGCACAGGTACAGGGCTGGAAGGCCATCACCGACGCGGTGCATGCAAAGGGCGGGAAAATCTTCGCCCAGCTCATGCATACCGGACGCATCGGCCATCCGAACAACCTGCCGGAGGGTGCGCGGCTGATGGCGCCTTCGGCAATCGCCGCCGCCGGCGAAATCCACACCGACAACGCCGGCCCGCAACCGCATCCTGTGCCCCATGAGATGCGCCCCGATGAGATTGCCGATACCCGCGAGGAGTTCGTTCAGGCAGCGAAGAACGCGATGGCGGCAGGTTTCGATGGGATCGAGTTGCACGCGGCCAATGGCTATCAGCTGGAGCAGTTCATTCGCCCCACCTCCAACCGGCGCACGGATGCCTATGGCGGGCCCATCGAGAACCGCGCCCGCTTCGTGCTGGAGGTCGCCAGGGCCGCGGCCGAGGCCATCGACGCCTCAAGGGTCGGCATCCGCCTCTCGCCCCACGGCGTGTTCAACGACATGCCGCCTTATCCCGAGATGGACGCGGACTACACGTATCTCGCCGGGCAACTCGGCAAGCTCGGGCTCGCCTATCTGCACATCGTGGATCACTTGGCCATGGGCGCGCCGGAGGTGCCGGAGCGCATCAAGGACGCCATGCGCGAGGCTTTCGGGGGGGCGATCATCCTGTCCGGCGGCTACGATCCCCGGCGCGCCCAGGCGGATCTCGATGCCGGCAGGGCGGAGCTGATTGCGGTGGGGCGCGCCTTTTTGGCCAATCCGGATCTGCCCCGGCGCTGGCGCGAGAACCTGCCGCTCAACGCGCCGGACATGGAGAGTTTTTATACGCCGGGAGAAAAAGGCTACACGGACTATCCGGCCTGTTCGGCATAAGCCATTCTCGACCCACCCGGAGGTCGCCTCGCTCGACCTTCGGGTGATCAGTCATTCGGCCGTCAGTGCAACCAGCGATGGATCACGCAACCCGGCTAGCAACTCATCCAGTAGTGTGGCGAGCGCCATGGCCTTTTCGAGCGGTAAATGTGTGGCGCTGGCGATTTCGGCGGGAATGCAGTCGCAGTGTGAGCGCAGCGCATGGCCGGCCTCGGTCAGGTGAATCTCGACGATGCGTTCATCATCTTGGCGGCGCTGACGCTGCACCAGACCCTGCTGTTCGAGCCGCTTGAGCAGCGGAGTCAGGGTGTTGGTGTTAAGCAGGGCGCGCGCGCCGATGCGAGACACCGAGCAGGGCGCCTCTTCCCACAGGATCATCAGCACGATGTACTGCGGGTAGGTCAGCCCGTGCGGCTCCAGCATGGGCTGATAGAGCCGCGTGATCAGACGCGAGGCGGCGTACAGGCGAAAGCACAACTGAAGATCGAGGCGCAGCGGATCCTCGGGCAGGGCATCGCCGGGAGGTGCTGATGGTGACCGTCTCTCCATCTCAGGCCGCTCCGAGAGCCTTGGCAAGGTGCTGATCGTTCTTGTCCGGAGGCGTGGTCGGGGCGAAGCGGCGCAGCGGCTGACCGTCCCGGCCGATCAGGAACTTGGTGAAATTCCACTTGATCTGGCGACCGACGAGGCCAGGGAGCTGCATGCTCAACCACTTGAACAGCGGATGCGCGTTGGGCCCCTTGACCTCGACCTTCTCGAACATCGGGAAGCTCACGCCGTAGTTGACAAGGCAACTGCCTTCGATGGTATCGGTGTCGCCGGGCTCCTGATTGCCGAACTGGTTGCAGGGAAAGCCCAGCACCACGAAGCCCTCATCGGCGTATTTGCGATACAGGGACTCCAGGCCCGCGTACTGGGGCGTAAAGCCGCATTTGCTGGCGGTGTTGACGACCAGCGCTACCTGCCCGACGTACCGGGAAAGCTGAACCGGCTCGCCGCGCAGAGAGCGGGCCTGAAAATGATGAAATTCGCTCATGGCATTCTCCGGGGAAGGCTCAGCGCAGCTCCAGCGCGACGTCGACGTTACCGCGTACGGCATTGGAATACGGACAGACGGCATGCGCCTGGTCCACCAGCGCCTGGGCCTGTTCCCGCGGCAGTCCGGGCACGGTCACCGCCAGTTTGACCGCCAGCGCGAAACCGCCCTGGTCATTGGGCCCGATGCCCACCGTGGCGTCGACGCGGGTTCCCTCCAGGGTGATCTTCTGCTGCCGGGCGACGTGGATCAGCGCGTTCTCGAAGCAGGCGGCATAGCCGGCGGCGAACAGCTGCTCGGGGTTGGTGCCTGTGCCGCCACTGCCGCCAAGGCTCTTGGGCAGGCTCAATTGAAAGTCCAGCGCGCCATCGTCGGTGGTCACGTGGCCGCTGCGGCCGCCGGTGGCCGAGGCATGGGCTTCATAGAGGATGTTCATCGCGTGTGCTCCTGAAGATGATGCATTGACAATCATATCGCACACGATATAGTCGTACAAGACACCTGTCGCGTTTCATGATGGTCAAGCGGTTGAGTCGTTGTCTGTCGGTTTCGATCGGCAACGGGGCTGAACACGAGTCTTTTGATAAAAAGGAGAGTGGTCATGCAATATCGTCAACTGGGTCAATCCGGGCTGCTGGTATCGGAATTGTGCTTCGGCACGATGTCGTTTGGTGCCAAGGGCTACTGGGAAGTGGTCGGTGGCCTGGATCAGGCGGCGGCGCAGCGCCTGATCGATATCGCCTTCGACGGCGGCATCAATTTCTTTGATACGGCGGATGTCTATTCCCACGGCCTCTCGGAGGAGATTCTCGGCAAGACCCTGAAGGGCAAGCGTGATCAGGTGGTGTTGGCCACCAAGGTGCGTGGCCGCATGAGTGCCAACATCAACGACGTGGGTCTGAGCCGACACCACATCATCCAGAGCTGCGAGAACAGTCTGAAGCGTCTGGCCACCGACTACATCGATCTCTACATCGTGCACAGCTTCGATTTCATGACGCCGCTGGAGGAAACCCTCTCGGCGCTCGATGACCTGGTGCGACAGGGCAAAGTGCGCTATCTGGGCTGCTCCAACTACTTCGCCTGGCAGCTCATGAAGGCGCTGTCGATCTCCGAGCGCAAGCACCTGGAGAAGTTCATCTCGCTGCAGGCCCACTACTCACTCGTTGCCCGCGACGTGGAATATGAACTGGTGCCGCTGTGCGAGGACCAGGGCCTGGGGCTGACGCCTTGGTCGCCGCTGGCCGGGGGCTTCCTGACCGGCAAGTACCCGCGCGACAACCCGAAGGCCCACGAAGGCCGCCGTAGCCGGGAAGAACAGAACTTCCTCCAGCTCGACGAGGACCGCGCCTACGCCATTTTGGACGAAGTGCAGCGAATCGCGACTGAGCGCGACGTAAGCCCTGCCCAGGTGTCACTCAACTACCTGCTGCGCAAGCCGGCGGTGAGCTCGGTGCTGATTGGCGCCACCAGGCCGGAGCAGCTCAAGGACAACCTCAATACCGTGGCGTGGTCGCTAACGCCCGAGGAAGTGGCCGGGCTGGATGCGGTCAGCGAGCCGCCGCGCATGTATCCCAAGTGGATGCTGGATTTCACCCGTCTCGATAGGGACGATCCCAACATGATGCTTTGATCATGTCCGGATCCTCGGGCAGAGCGCTACACAAGGAGAGTAGTTCATTACAAGGGGAGTAGTTCACTACGACCCCGAGGCGCGCCGGGTGCGGCTCTCGCCGGAGGCCTACGGCGGACGCTCGCTTACCGCAGTGACGATGGCGGCCCACGAGGTGGGCCACGCCATCCAGCATCATCAAGGGTATGCGCCCTTGCTGGCCCGAACCCGCCTGGTGGCAGTGGCCCGGCAGGCCGAGAAACTCGGCGCGGTACTGATGATGGCCGCCCCCTTCCTGTTCGTGCTTACCGCCTGTGCCTTCACCTATGTGGCGGCGTCGCTGGCCAGCATCCTCAACCTGGGGCGCTGGCTGGTGATCCTGCGGCGTTGACATCCTGGCAGGCTGGGAGTAATAACTAAGTTATTACTACTGCGGCGAGGCTGGAGGCGTGAAATGCGCACACATCTCAGGAAGATCGGCAATTCGAAAGGCGTGCTGATTCCGGCGGCCATGCTGGCTGAGCTGGGGATCAGTGATGAGGTCGAGATTCACCTGGAGGGGCAGCGGCTGGTGGTCGAGCCCGTCAAGCAGCCGCGCCGTCACTGGTTCAATGGTTATGATGCCAGTCGCGACGAGGCGGCCTGGGAGGATCAGGTCGAAGCCGAGGTGGATGAGGATGAGTGGCAGTGGTAGGTCGCGATATCCGCCGTGGCGAGGTCTACTGGGTCAACCTCGATCCGACGATAGGCACCGAGGTCCGCAAGACCCGACCCGCGCTGGTCATCTCGCCCGACGACATGAATGCCGCGCTGCCCAGAATCATCGTGGCACCGGTCACCAGCATGGGGCAGCCACTTGGCTGCCGACCCGCTCTGCGCTTTCAGGGCAAGCCGGCACGGATACTGCTCGATCAGCTGCGCTGCATCGACAAGCGTCGAGTCCTGGGTAAGATGGGAGAGATCCCGCCATCCATCTGGCATGCCACCCTGCTGGAGATGTTCCGATAGGGGATCCTCATCTGGGCCGGTTGGCCATCACCACCGCGCGGCGCGGGGCGGGGTAGCCCTCGCGGGTCTTGTTCGGATTGTGCGCATCGAGGAAGTCGGCCAGCGACTGGAAGGTCATCCACTCGGTAGAGCGCTGCTCCTCCAGGGAGGTGAATGCTTCGTCCACCACCCGCACGTTGACGAAGCCGCAGCGCTCGAGCCACTGGCACAGCGCCAGGGACGACGGCAGGAAGTAGACATTGGGCATGGCGGCGTAGCGCTCGCCGGGTAGCAGCACCGTGGTGGCGTCGCCTTCCACCACCAGTGTCTCCAGCACCAGCTCACCGCCGGGGCGCAGGGCGTCCTTCAGCTGCAGCAGATGCTCCAGCGGGGAAGGGCGGTGGTAGAGCACGCCCATGGAGAACACCGTGTCGAAGAACTCGAGCCGTTCGGGCACGTCCTCGATGCCCACCGGCAGGAAGAGGGTGCGGCCGCCGTCGGCATCGCCGACGAAGTGACGCAGCGCCTGGAACTGGTAATAGAAGCGCGGCGAGGGGTCGATCACCAGCACGAAGGCGGCACCGGCGCCGGCCATGCGCCAGGCGTGGTAGCCGCTGCCGCCGCCCACGTCGAGCACCCGCCTGCCGGTCAGCGGAGCCAGGTGGGGGGAGACTCGCTGCCACTTCCAGTCGGAGCGCCACTCGGTGTCGATGTGAATGTCGGCGAGCCGGTAGGGGCCCTTGCGCCACGGCGCGAGCTTGCGCAGCAGGTTCTCGCACTGGCGCCGCCGGCTGTCGTCGAGGGGGCAATCCACCGTTACGGTATCGACGTCCAACCGGACGTCGCGAGCCTCGGGCAGGTCGGGCAGCTTGGCCACCGCCTTCTCCCAGGCCGGCAGATCGCCGTAGCGCTTGCGGTCGAGGCCGCGGGCCAGCTGTTCCGGCAGGCGGGCGAGCCAGGAGTCCAGCCCCTGATCGATGAAGGCGCGATAGAGCGGGCGGTGTTCGGCAGGGATCGCCACCTCAGGCCTCCTTGAACGCGATCAGCGAGGCGAAGTTGAGGTACTGGAACCAGGTCAGCGAGCGCGGGAAGCCGGCCCGCGCCAGGCGCGCATGGTGGGCTTCCAGAGTGTCCGGCACCAGCACGTTCTCCAGCGCCGTACGCTTCTGGCTGATCTCCAGCTCGCTGTAGCCGTTGGCGCGCTTGAAGTCGTGGTAGCGCTCCACCCGCCAGGCGTTGTCGCGTTCGTCGGGATCGACCACCTTTTCCGAGAGTACTAGCACTCCGCCCGGTTCCAGCGCGGCATAGAGTCGAGCGAGCAGGGCTTCGCGATCCTCGGGGGGCAGAAACTGCAGGGTGAAGTTGAGGATCACCAGACCCGAGGGGCAATAGTCGAGGGCACGGATATCGCCCTCGATCACCTCGATGGCGTGTTCGGGACACTCCGCGGCGAGGGTCTCGCGGGCACGCTCCACCATGGCCGGGGAGAGGTCCACCGCGGTCAGCCGGAAGGCGTCCGGCGGCAGCTGGCCGGCCAGGGCCAGGCTGGCGGCGCCCAGCGAGCAGCCCAGGTCGTAGACGTGAGCGCCGTGGCGCAGGTGGCGGGCCGCGATCAGCCCCAACATGCCCAGAATCTGGCCGTAGCCGGGCACCGAGCGACGGATCATGTCGGGAAAACAGGCCACCACCTGCTCGTCGAAGGAGAAGCGCGCCACCCGGTCCAGGGGTGTCGAAAAGATCGCGTCACGATAAGATGCGTCACTCATGAGCAGGTCAGGCCGGTAGCGTGGAACAGGCGGACATTCTACGCTTGCTGCCGGCCGGCTGCACGGATAGCGCCACAGCGACGCAGCGGTGGATTTACAGGCGGATACAAGGCTAGCCTGAGAGCGGTGGAACTTTGCCCAGTTTCGACGGGAGCCTTGCCTGATGCGGCGGCTCCCGCAAGACGTCAAGGAGGATTGCCATGAACCAAGCACCCATCGACCGGACCGGTGCCTGGCAGCGGCTGATGGAACATGCCGAGGAGATGCGCGGCGCTCACCTGCGCCAGCTGTTCGTCGACCAGACGCGAGGCAGCGCTTTCACGCGACGGGCGGCGGGGCTGACCCTCGATCTGTCGAAGCAGCGCTGGAGCGATGCCACGCTTGCGCTGCTGCTGGACCTGGCGCGAGAGGCCGGGGTGCCGGAAGGCATTCAGGCACTATTGAGCGGTGCGCACGTGAACGTCAGCGAGGATCGTCCGGCGCTGCACACGGCGCTGCGCCTGCCCCCCGAGGCCTCGCTACTCGTCGAGGGCGAGGACGTGGTGCCCGGCGTGCACGCCACCCTGGATCGCATGGCGACCATGGTCGAGCGGCTGCATGCCCGCCAGTGGCGCGGCGCCACCGGCCGGCCGATTCACGACGTGGTCAATCTCGGCGTCGGCGGCTCCGACCTGGGCCCGCTGATGGTGACCCACGCCCTGGCCGACTATCGCCCCGCCGATGCCCATCACGTCGAGGTGCACTTCGCCTCGACCATGGATGGCTCGCAGCTTGCCGACTACCTCACCCGCTTCAACCCCGAGACCACGCTGTTCGTGATCTCGTCGAAGTCCTTCACCACCATCGATACGCTGTCCAACGCGCGCACCGCCCGCGACTGGCTGATGGCGCGGCTGGTGGAGGATGGCAAGGACGTGGACGAAGCCATGGTGATGCGTCAGCACTTCGTCGGCGTCTCGGCCAAGCCCGAGAAGATGAGCGAGTGGGGCATCGCCGAGGCCAACCAACTGCTGTTCTGGGAGTGGGTCGGCGGCCGCTACTCGCTGTGGGGCGCCATCGGGCTGCCCATCGCCCTGGTGATCGGCATGGCCAACTTCCGCGAGCTGCTGGCTGGCGCCCATGCCATGGACGAGCACTTCGCCCAGGCGCCTCTGGCCGACAACCTGCCGGTGCTGCTGGCCCTGGCGGGGATCTGGAACGTCAATTTCCTCGATATCCGCGCCCACTCGATCCTGCCCTACGACGGTCGCCTGGAGCACTTCGCCGCCTATCTCGAGCAGTTGGAGATGGAGTCCAACGGCAAGTCGGCCACCCATGATGGCCGTCAGGTGAGCTACTCCACCTGTCCGGTGCTGTGGGGGCAGCTCGGCCCCAACGCCCAGCACGCCTTCTACCAGCTGCTGCACCAGGGCACCCAGCCGGTGGTGTGCGATTTCATCGCACCGCTCACGCGCTACGACGACGTCGAGGACGCGGCGACCCGCGATCACCTGATGGCCCAGCATCGTCTGACGCTGGCCAACTGTTTCGCTCAGTCGCGCCTGCTGATGCTCGGCGACGACGCCATCGACGAGCCGGGCGAGCGGCCCGGACACAAGCGCTACCGCGGCAACCAGCCCTCCACCACGCTGCTGCTCGACCGCCTGACGCCCGCCACGTTGGGGGCGCTGATCGCACTCTACGAGCACAAGGTGTTCGTCCAGGCCGCCATCTGGGGCATCAACCCGTTCGATCAGTGGGGGGTGGAGCTGGGCAAGCAGATCGCCGGCGAGACCGAACGGATCCTGGCCGAGCGCGACGGCCTCGACAGAATGGATGCCTCGAGCCGGGCGCTGATCGAAGCGGTGTGGCGCGCCGAGCAGGAGGGTGAGCGTTGAAGCGATATCCGTACCAGGCTGCAGTAGGGCTGGTAATGTATACAGTGGCTTGGGTATGCTGAGCACGCCGCTGGCAGCGCCACCGGCCAGCGGTGTGCTCTATCTGCATGGCTTCAACAGCGGCTACGGCTCACCCAAGGCGGTGCTGATGCGCGCCGCCTGTGCCGTCCTGGCGCTACCCTGCGAGACGCCGCAGCTGTCGCATCGGCCCTTGGCGGCTCTGCAGCAGGCCGAGGCGCTACTGCAGGGGCTGGGGGAGAGGCCGCTGCTGGTGGGCAGCTCCATGGGCGGTTTCCTGGTCACTTGCCTGGCCGAGCGTCACGACCTTCGCGCCGTGTTGATCAATCCGGCGGTACGACCGGCGCGGCTGGTATCGGAGTGGGTCGGCGAAGCCTTCGTCAACGAGCATACCGGCGAGCGCTTCACCATCGAGACGGCTCATCGCCAGGAACTCGATGCACTGACGCCGCAGCGGGTGACGCCCGAGCGCTATCTGCTGCTGCTGGGCAGCGCCGACGAGACGCTGGATCCGGCGGACGCCTTTGCGCTCTATCGGGGTGCCAGGACCGTGCTGCACCCGGGCGGCGACCATGTGTTCCGCGCCCTGGAGACGTATCTGCCGGCTATCCTGGCCCATGGTGGACACGACCTGCCGCCGGAACGGGTATCATGCCGGCAGGGGTGAACCGCGCGGCAGCAGGGCGGGCGACAGGGATGCGCAGAGATCACGCTGGGAGCGCAATCGAATTCGTAATGGCTTTGGGACACGCATGACACAGTACAGTGCCAGCTCAATCGAAGTACTCTCCGGTCTCGATCCGGTGCGCAAGCGCCCCGGCATGTACACCGACACCACCCGCCCCAACCACCTGGCTCAGGAAGTCATCGACAACAGCGTCGACGAGGCACTGGCCGGCCATGCCCGGGAAGTCAGCGTGCGCCTGCTGGAGGATGGCGGTATCGAGGTGGCCGACGACGGCCGCGGCATGCCGATCGACATCCACCCCGAGCACGGCGTCTCCGGGATCGAACTGATCCTCACCCGGCTGCATGCCGGCGGCAAGTTCTCCCAGTCCAGCTATCGCTTCTCCGGCGGTCTGCACGGCGTCGGGGTGTCGGTGGTGAATGCCCTGTCGCGCCGTCTGGAGGTCGAGGTGATGCGCGACGGCGCCCGCCACGCCATGGCCTTCGAGCACGGCGACAAGGTCTCGGAGCTGGCCGAGATCGGCAGCGTGGCCAAGCGCACCACCGGCACCCTGGTGCGCTTCTGGCCCGACGAGTCCTATTTCGACAGCCCGAAACTGGCCATAGGGCGGCTCAAGCATCTGCTGCGGGCCAAGGCGGTGCTGTGCCCGGGGCTCAAGGTCACCCTGGTGGAGGCCGACGGCGCCGAGAGCGTGTGGCAGTACGAGGATGGCCTGCGCGACTACCTGGCCCAGGCCACCGACGGCTTCGAGGTGCTGCCGGCTTCGCCCCTGGTGGGGCACTTCGCCGACGACGAGCAGGCGGTGGACTGGGCGGTGCAGTGGCTGCCCGAAGGCGGCGAGACGCTGATGGAGAGCTACGTCAACCTGATTCCCACGCCCCAGGGCGGCACCCACGTCAACGGGCTGCGCTCGGGCCTGCTCGAGGCGCTGCGCGAGTTCTGCGAATACCGCAACCTGTTGCCGCGGGGGGTCAAGCTCACCGCCGAGGACCTGTGGGAGCGCGTCGCCTACGTGCTGTCGGTGAAGATGCTCGACCCGCAGTTCGCCGGCCAGACCAAGGAGCGCCTCTCCTCGCGCACGGTGGCGGCATTCGTCTCCAGCGTGGTGAAGGACGCCTTCTCGCTGTGGCTGAATCACCACGTCGATCAGGCCGAGGCCCTGGCCGAGCTGGTGATCAGCGCTGCCCAGCGGCGCCAGAAGAGCGCCAAGAAGGTGGCGCGCAAGAAGGTCACCGCCGGCCCCGCGCTGCCCGGCAAGCTGGCCGACTGCTCCGGTCAGGACCCGGCCCAGAGCGAGCTGTTCCTGGTCGAGGGCGACTCGGCCGGCGGCAGCGCCAAGCAGGCGCGCAACCGCGAGACCCAGGCGATCCTGCCGCTGCGCGGCAAGATCCTCAACACCTGGGAGGTCGACAGCCACGACATCTACGGCTCCCAGGAGGTTCACGACATCGCCGTGGCGGTGGGCATGGACCCGGGCAGCGACGACCTCAGTCAGCTGCGCTACCACAAGATCTGCATCCTCGCCGACGCCGACTCCGACGGCCTGCACATTGCCACGCTGCTGTGCGCGCTGTTCGTGCGCCACTTCCCGGCGCTGGTGGATGCCGGCCACGTCTACGTCGCCATGCCGCCGCTCTACCGCATCGACCTGGGCAAGGAGGTGCACTACGCCCTGGATGAGAGCGAGAAGGCGGCGATCCTGCGCAAGCTCGAGGGCAAGCGCGGCACGCCCAACGTACAGCGCTTCAAGGGCCTCGGCGAAATGAGCCCGCTGCAGCTGCGCGAGACCACCATGGCGGTGGAGACCCGGCGCCTGGTACAGCTCACCCGCGAGGTCGGCGACGGCACCATGGAGATGATGGACATGCTGCTGGCCAAGAAGCGCGCCGCCGACCGCAAAAGCTGGCTCGAAGATTATGGCAACCTCGCAGACATAGAGGTCTGATCCCCTTATGACCATGGATATCCAGGTGGCGGAGGGCGACGTCGAGCGCCTCTCGCTGCGCGAATACACCGAGAAGGCGTACCTCGACTACTCGATGTACGTCATCCTCGACCGGGCGCTGCCCCACATCGGCGACGGCATGAAGCCGGTGCAGCGGCGCATCGTCTACGCCATGCGCGAGCTGGCGCTGAACGCCAGCGCCAAGTACAAGAAGTCGGCGCGTACCGTCGGCGATGTGCTGGGCAAGTTCCACCCCCACGGCGACAGCGCCTGCTACGAGGCGATGGTGCTGATGGCGCAGCCGTTCAGCTATCGCTACCCGCTGGTGGACGGCCAGGGCAACTGGGGCAGCCCCGACGATCCCAAGTCGTTCGCGGCGATGCGCTACACCGAATCGCGGCTCTCCAGGTTCGCCGAAGTGCTGCTCGCCGAGCTGGGCCAGGGCACCGTCGACTGGACCCCCAACTTCGACGGCACCATGAATGAGCCGGTGGTGCTGCCGGCGCGTCTGCCCCACGTGCTGCTCAACGGCGGTACCGGCATCGCCGTGGGCATGGCCACCGACATTCCGCCGCACAACGTGAACGAAGTGGTCGAGGCCACCTGCCACCTGCTGCGCCATCCCGAGGCCACCACCGCCGAGCTGATGCAGCACCTTCCGGCGCCGGACTTCCCCACCGCGGCGGAGATCATCACGTCCCGCGACGACCTGCACAAGCTCTACGAGAGCGGCCGCGGCTCGGTGAAGCTGCGCGCGCGCTACGTGATGGAAGAGGGCAAGGTGGTGGTCACCGCGTTGCCCTACCAGGTCAGTGGCTCCAAGGTGCTCGAGCAGATCGCCGCCCAGATGCAGGCCAAGAAGCTGCCCATGGTCGACGACCTGCGCGACGAGTCGACCCACGAGGAGCCGACCCGGCTGGTGATCGAACCGCGCTCCAACCGCGTCGACATCGAGGCGATGATGGCGCACCTGTTCGCCACCACCGACCTCGAGAAGAACATCCGCGTCAACCTCAACGTGATCGGTCTCGACGGCCGGCCGCGGGTGATGCCGCTGCCCGACATGCTCGGTGAGTGGCTCAGTTTCCGTCGCAAGACCGTGCGCCGGCGCCTGGAGCATCGTCTGGGCAAGGTCGAGGACCGCCTGCACATTCTCGAGGGCCTGCTGGTCGCCTACCTCAACATCGACGAGGTGATCCGCATCATCCGCGAGGAGGACGAGCCCAAGAGCGCGCTGATGGCCGCCTTCGGCCTCTCCGACCGCCAGGCCGAGGCGATCCTCGAGCTGCGTCTGCGCCACCTGGCCAAGCTCGAGGAGATGAAGATCCGCGGCGAGCAGGACGCGCTGGAAGCCGAGCGCAAGCGCCTCAAGGAGCTGCTCGGCAGCGAGGCCAAGCTCACCGACCTGATCGAGGAGGAGCTGCGCGAAGCCGCCCGCGAGCACGGCGACGAGCGCCGTTCGCCCATCGTCGAGCGCGAGGAGGCCAAGGCGCTCTCCGAGGTCGAGCTGATGGGCGCCGACCCCATCACCGTGGTGCTCTCCGAGAAGGGCTGGATCCGTGCCGCCAAGGGTCACGACATCGATCCGGAAGGGCTCTCCTACAAGTCCGGCGACCGCTTTGCCCTGGCCGCTCGCGGCAAGACCAACCAGCCGCTGGTGCTGCTCGACGACACCGGCCGTGCCTATACCCTGGCCGCCCATAACCTGCCCAGCGCCCGCAGCCAGGGCGAGCCGGTCACCGGCCGGGTCAACGTGGTGGCCGGTGCGCACATGGCCGGACTGATGCTGGCTCCGCCCGAGAGTCGTTACCTGCTGGCCAGCGACGGCGGCTACGGTTTCGTGGCCAAGCTCGAGGAGCTGATCGGCAAGAACAAGTCGGGCAAGGCGGTGCTCTCGGTGCCCAAGGGCTGCCGTGTGATGGCGCCGGTGCGCGTGCCTGAGGGCGAGGACATCTGGGTGGCGGCGGTCTCCAACGAAGGGCGACTGCTGCTGTTCCCGCTCGAGCAGCTGCCCGAGCTGGCCAAGGGCAAGGGCAACAAGATGATCGACATTCCCGGCGCCCGCGCCGCCCGACGCGAGGAGCTGGTGCGCGACATCGCGCTGCTGCCCGCGGGGGCGTCACTGATCATCCATGCCGGCAAGCGGCATCTGACGCTGAAAGACGCCGAACTGGACTATTATCGCGGCGAGCGCGGTCGACGCGGCAGCAAGCTGCCTCGCGGCCTGCAGAAGGTCGACCGCCTGGAGAGTGGGGAATGACACGACGACTGCTGATCCGCGCCACCGGCGCGGCACGACCCGGCCAGCTGGCCGGCCTGGGCCAGGCCCTGGCGCGCAGCGGCGCGCGGCTGCTCGACATCAATCAGAGCGTGACCTTCGGCATGGTCTCGCTGGAGGCGCTGGTCGGCCTCGAGCACGACAGCGACCTGGAAGGGGCGCTCAACGAGGTGGGCGACAGCCTGGGCCTCGACGTGCAGGCGATCCAGGTCAGCGCCGAGGACTACCAGCGCTGGAGTAGCCAGGCCAGCGAACCGCGACTGATCCTGACGCTGCTGGCACCGCACCTGCCCGCCGGCATCCTGGCCGAGGTGGGGGCGCTGACCGCCGAGCACGGCCTCACCGTGGAGCTGATCCATCGTCTCTCGGGCCGTGAACCGCTGGACGGCGGCGTGCCGCGCTTCGGCTCCTGCGTGGAGTGCTGGCTGCGCGGCGAGGAGATCGATCTCGACAGCCTGCGCGAGAAGGCCCTGGCGCTGGGCGCCATGCACGGCGTCGACATCGCCATCCAGGAGGACTCGATCTGGCGCCGCCACCGTCGCCTGGTCTGCTTCGACATGGACTCGACCCTGATCCAGGCCGAGGTGATCGACGAGCTGGCCCGTCGTCATGGCGTCTACGAAGAAGTGGCAGCGGTGACCGAGCGCGCCATGCGCGGCGAGCTCGATTTCCAGCAGAGTTTCCGCGAGCGCATGGCCAAGCTCAAGGGGCTGGACGAAGCGGTGCTGGCCGAGATCGCCGAAGAATTGCCGCTGATGGATGGCGTCGAGCGGCTGATGAAGCACCTCAAGCGCCTGGGCTACCGCACCGCGATTCTCTCCGGCGGCTTCACCTACTTCGCCCGCCACCTGCAGGAGACGCTCGGCTTCGACGAGATCCACGCCAACGAGCTGGTGATCGAGAATGGCAAGGTCACCGGCGAGGTGCGCGAGCCGATCCTGGATGCCAGCCGCAAGGCCGAGCTGCTGCGCGAGATCGCCGCCCGCGAGGGGCTCGCCATGGAACAGACCATCGCCGTGGGCGACGGCGCCAATGATCTCAAGATGCTGGCGGCCGCCGGTCTCGGCATCGCTTTCCGCGCCAAGCCCCTGGTGCGCAGCCAGGCGCGCCAGTCGATCTCGACGCTGGGCATCGACGCCGTGCTCTACCTGATGGGCTATCGCGAAGGGGATCTGGAGGACGACAGCCGCGCGGGCTAACCGACGAAAGGGGTAAGGCGAGAGCACTGGTGCCGCAGTGGGAACTGGCGTACCTTCGAAGAACCCCATTGAATCGGAGGTCGCCATGGCCCAAGCGCATTTCTCCGCCGAGCTGCTGGACGAGCTGAACCTGCTCTGCCTGTACAACCTCGATACCACCCAGGCAGGCCTCAAGGTGCATGCCGGTAGCGCATCTCCCAGCGCTGTGGCCGCCGCCGAGCGGCTGTATGAGAAGGGCTTGGTGACCCAGGCCGACGGTGGCTACCTGACCCCGCGCGGGCGCGAGGCCGCCCACCACGCCCAGGAACTCACCGGACTGCTGGATCCTGCCGAGCTGACCACCTGAGCTGACTCCGATCCGCCCAGAACGACGAAGGCCGCCCGAATGGGGCGGCCTTCGTGCGTCGGGCGCTCGGGCTCAAGTGTTCAGCACCACGCCGCCGTTGAGGTGCAGCGTCTGGCCGCTCATGTAGGAGGACTCCTCGCAGGCCAGGTAGACGTAGGCCGGCCCCATCTCGGAGGGCTGGCCGGCGCGATTCATCGGCACCTGGCCGCCGAAGGAGGCGACCTTCTCGGCGTCGAAGCTGGCCGGGATCAGCGGCGTCCACACCGGACCCGGGGCCACCGAATTGACGCGAATCCCTTTCTCGGCCAGCGGTACCGCCAGCGAGCGCACCAGGCCCTGGATCGCGCCCTTGGTGGCGGTGTAGTCGATCAGCGTCGGGTTGCCCTTGAAGGCGTTGATCGACGAGGTGCAGATGATGCTGTCACCCTCGCCCATGTGGGGCAGGGCCGCCTTGGTCAGGTAGAAGTGGCTGAACACGTTGGTCTGGAAGGTGCGCTGCAGCTGATCCGGGGGGATCTCGGTGATGTCGTCCCAGTCGTACTGCTCGGCGGCGTTGTGTACCACGATGTTGAGCTTGCCGAATTCCGCCAGGGTCCTGTCGACGATCTCGTCGCAGAACGATGGCTCGCCCACGTCGCCCTTGAGCACCAGGCAGCGGCGCCCCTCGGCCTCGACGAGTTGCTGGGTGTCGCGGGCGTCGGTGTCCTCTTCCAGATGCACGATGACGCAGTCGGCGCCCTCGCGGGCGTAGTGCACCGCCACGGCACGACCGATGCCGCTGTCGCCGCCGGTGATGATCGCCACCTTGTCCTTGAGCTTGTCGGCGCCGCGGTAGCTGTCGTGGATGTACTCCGGCTGCGGGTCCATCTTGTACTCGGCGCCGGGCTGGTGGGACTGCTCCTGTGGGGGTTGCTTCTCATCGCTCATGTACTGAACTCCTTTTCCTTGGGAAGCACTTCATAAATGTCTGCGCGTGCGAATCACTGCGTTGCGCGGTGCTCGAAATCCTCACCTATAGCCCATAGGCTCCGGTTTCTGCGCTCCGTGCGCCTTGTGCTTCATCCCGCTCGCCGATTTATCAGCGCTTCCCTTGCACGTGATGACTAGAAAGTAGGCAGGAGGGTGGAAGCAGGACAAGGCGGGGAGCGTGAATAAAGGTTTCGTTGTCGTAACGTCCGGTGTTGCCATTCTCCGTGATGGGCGTTGCGCGCTTCGTGCTCGTGATACCATCGCTGCGCCCGGCCGGCGGTCCGGCGAGTGGCATCGAGTTGGAGTTTCCCAGAGCGTGTTTCCGAGAATGTCCATGAGCGCTTCCTTCGATACCTGGCGCGAGCGCTTCGAGCGTCTGCGTGCCAACAAGATCTTCGAACTCACGGTGATTGCGATCATCGTGCTCTCGGCCCTGCTGATCGGGGCGAGAACCTACGACGAGATCACCCATTTCCAGCAATGGCTGCGGGTGCTGGACGTGGCGGTCACGATCTTCTTCCTGGTGGAGATCCTGATCCGCATGGCGGCGGAGCGGCGGCTGACCGACTTCTTCAAGAAGGGCTGGAACGTCTTCGATTTCCTCATCGTCACCGCCAGCCTGATCCCCATGGACGATTCCGAGATGGTGCTGCTGGCGCGGCTGCTGCGCATCTTCCGCGTGCTGCGACTGGTGTCGATGATTCCCGAGCTGCGCCTGCTGGTGGCGGCGCTGTTCAAGTCGATCCCGCGCATGGGCTACGTGGCACTGCTGATGTTCATCATCTTCTACATCTATGCGGCCATCGGCAGCTTCCTGTTCAGCGACGTCGACGAGCGGCTGTGGGGCAACATCTCGCTGGCCATGCTGACGCTGTTCCAGGTCGCCACCTTCGAGAGCTGGGCCACGGCGGTGCTCTATCCCACCATGGAGCATTACCCCTACGCCTGGATCTTCTTCCTCACCTTCATCTTCCTCAACGCCTTCATCTTCCTCAACATGATGATCGGCATCGTACTCGACGTGATGCAGAAGGAGAGTATCCAGATCGAGCTGGAGAGCGGCGAGGGCGAGGCGGCGGAGCTGCACGGCCTGCGCGACGACGTGCGCCAGCTGCGCGATCAGCTGTCACGCATGGAGGCGATGCTCGAGCGGCGCGAAAAATAGCGCTTCCGCTATGCTCAGATGAGCGGGCTCGATGGCCGAGCCAGGTGGCAGAAGGAGAGTAAGGGATGACCGATCATTCAGCCTCGGAGGCGCGCAGCTTTCTGCCGCCCTATCTGCTCGAGCGACTCGCCAGCAGCGGCTCGGCTCACCAGCGGGAGTGTGCACGCCAGACCCTGCTGGCGGACGGCCGCTTTCGCGCCCGGGCGGGCAGCACGGCCCTGCCGCAGGGCAGCGCCCGGCGCGGCGAGCCGGCTCGCTTCGTACACTCCGCCGAGCAGCGTCAGGTGCTGCCCGGCCGGCTGGTGAGGCGCGAAGGGCAGGGAGAGAGCGGCGACCCCGCCGTCGACGAGGCGTATCAGGGGCTGGGAGCGACCTACCGGCTGTTCTGGGAAGTCTACGAACGGCACTCCATCGACGATGACGGCATGGCGTTGCTGGCCACGGTCCACTACGGTCGTGACTACGAGAACGCCTTCTGGGACGGCCGTCAGATGGTGTTCGGCGACGGTGATGGCGAACTGTTCAACCGCTTCACCATCGCCCCGGACATCATTGCCCACGAGCTGACCCATGGCGTCATCCAGCACGAAGCCGCACTGGCCTATGCGGGGCAGTCCGGGGCGCTCAACGAGTCGCTGTGCGACGTGTTCGGCAGCCTGGTCAGGCAGCGTGAATTGGGGCAGAGCGTCGACCAGGCGGACTGGCTGATCGGCAAGGGGCTGTTCACCGAGCGGGTCGCCGGCCGCGCCCTGCGCTCCATGGCCAGGCCAGGCACTGCCTACGACGACCCCCTGCTGGGGCGCGATCCGCAGCCCGATCACATGGAGGCTTTCGTGGTCACCGAAGCGGATCATGGCGGGGTGCACATCAACTCGGGCATTCCCAATCACGCCTTTCATCTGGTGGCCATGGCACTGGGCGGTCATGCCTGGGAGCGGGCCGGGCGGATCTGGTACGACACCCTCGTCGATCGCCGCCTGAATCAGGACAGCGACTTCGTCACCTTCGCCGCGCTGACCCATGACAACGCCGAGCGTCGCTATGGCGCCGCAAGCCGGGAGGCGACAGCGGTGCGCGAAGGCTGGCGGCGCGTGGGGGTGTCGCCGTGAGCCAGCCGCCGCCCCTGACGCCGACCAGTGTGGTTCGGCTGCGTCGCGAGGGGGGCGTGGCGCATTTCCCCGGCCTGGCGCGACCGCGCTGCATCCGCTGTGCCCGCGTCAGCGAGGCGCAGCGCGACGAGCTCTGGCGCCTGCTGTCCTGTGCAGAGGCCGAAGCGGGGCTGGAAGAGGGGCCCGGTGCCGACCGGCGCCGCTTCTGCCTGAGCGTGGAGGATGCCAGCGGTACCACTCTTTGGGGGCTCACCGTGGCCGAGGAGACGGTACCGCCGGCTTTGATCGAGTGGTGGCGGCGGGCCGATGACGAAGCCAAAAACGAGGGCGACCCTTGACAAGCGTCACGCAGGCTGATTTTCTAGAGGGTATGAACACGACATTTTGCTACCTCAGCCTGAACCTACGACTACTACCCGGCCTTTGAGCGTCGGGCGATGCGCTGCGCATCGCGTTTTTGTCCAGGTCAGTCGAGGTACCGAGATGTCCACCAACCGAATTGCTTTCCGCTACGTACGCCGTTTTGCCGTGACCGTGTTTGCCGTGACGGTAAAGGGTTGCGTGCGCCGTTCCGTCTATCGCCACGACGCCCCGGTATGCTCCATGCAGCCGGGGCGTTGTCGTTTCTGAATGCCGCCTATCAGAGCCGCCAGCTAGGGAGACCACCGC
Source organism: Billgrantia desiderata (assembly GCF_900108215.1). NCBI lineage: Bacteria > Pseudomonadati > Pseudomonadota > Gammaproteobacteria > Oceanospirillales > Halomonadaceae > Billgrantia > Billgrantia desiderata. The sequence continues at coordinate 158,535 of NZ_FNVC01000003.1, forward strand.
CATGATGCTCGACAACCCCGCCGCCAAGTACCGCCCCTTCGTCGCCGTCGATCTGCCCGACCGTCAGTGGCCGAACCGACGCATCGAAACGCCACCGCTGTGGTGCAGCGTCGATCTGCGCGATGGCAACCAGGCGTTGATCGATCCCATGGATCAGGAGCGCAAGCAGCGTTTCTTCGACCTGCTGGTGAGGATCGGCTTCAAGGAGATCGAGGTGGGCTTCCCCTCGGCCTCGCAGACCGACTTCGACTTCGTGCGCTCGCTGATCGAGAACGGCCGGGTACCGGATGACGTCACCATCCAGGTGCTGACCCAGGCGCGTCCGCACCTGATCGAGCGTACCTTCGAGTCGCTCAAGGGCGCCAAGAACGCCATCGTGCACGTCTATAACGCCACCGACCCGGTATTCCGCCGCGTGGTGTTCAATGTCAGCAAGGAGGAGTGCATCGGTATCGCGGTGGACGCCACCACCCAGATTCGCGAACTGATGGCGGCGGCGCCGGAAACCAACTGGACCTTCCAGTACTCGCCTGAGCTGTTCACCACCACCGAGATGGACTTCGCCAAGGAGGTGGTCGAGGCGGTGATGGAGGCCTACGGCGCCACGGCCGAGAAGAAGATGATCGTCAACCTGCCGGCCACGGTGGAGGCGGCCACGCCCAACAACTACGCCGATCAGGTCGAGTGGTTCTGTCGCAACGTGAAGAACCGCGATCACCTGATCGTCAGCGTGCATCCGCACAATGACCGTGGCACCGGTGTGGCGGCGGCAGAGCTCACCGTGATGGCCGGCGCCGACCGCGTCGAGGGCACGCTGTTCGGCAACGGCGAGCGCACCGGCAACGTCGACATCGTCACCTTGGCCATGAACCTCTATACCCAGGGCGTGCACCCGGGGCTCGATTTCTCCAACATCACGCCGATCATGCGTGAGGTGGAGTACTGCAACCAGCTGCCGGTGCATCCGCGCCACCCCTACGTGGGCGACCTGGTGTTCACCGCTTTCTCCGGCTCCCACCAGGATGCGATCAAGAAAGGCATGGCCGAGCGCCGCGCCAATCCGGAGGCCATGTGGGAGGTGCCCTACCTGCCTATCGACCCGCTGGACGTGGGGCGCAGCTACGAGGCGGTGATTCGCGTCAACAGTCAGTCGGGCAAGGGCGGAGTCTCCTACCTGCTCGAGCAGGAGCACGGTATCGAGCTGCCGCGCCGGCTCTCCATCGAATTCAGCCAGGTGGTGCAGGAAGTGGCCGACCGTACCGGCAAGGAGATCACCTCGCAGATGATCTACCAGGCCTTCGCCGACGAGTACCTGGAGCGCACCTCACCCTATGCGCTGGTCAACCATCGCCTCGCTTCCGAAGCCGATAGCCCCCGGGTCAAGCTCGAGGCCAACATCGACGAGCACGGCGGGCGGCGCGCCATCGGCGGCGAGGGCAACGGTCCGCTGGCGGCCTTCATCAAGGCCCTGGCAGCGGCCGGCCATGACGTGGAGATCATCGATTACCACGAGCACTCCCGCGGCCAGGGATCCGACGCCGAGGCGATCGCCTACGTGGAGGTACGCATCGACGGCAAGGCGGTGTTCGGTGTGGGCACCGACGAGAGCATCACCAGCGCCTCGATGAAGGCGGTGATGAGCGCCATCAACCGCCACGTCTCCACCCAGCCGGCGGCGGCCAACGTGACGGCAGCTTCGCTGGCTTAACAGCGCCCTTAGGCAACGAATGCCAAGTGCCTGGGAAGCAACCGGAGCCCCCGTCGACATTGCTTCGGCGAGGGGCTTCTTGTTGACGCCTGGCAGGGAGCAGAATGCATCACGCTAGGCGCTAGGCGCTAGGCGCTAGGCGCTAGGCGCTAGGCGCTAGGCTGCTGGCCAGCCAGGCCTTCCAGCCCCCGAATTGGGTGACGTCTCGGGCTTCACCACTCTCATGCAGGGCCCCGGCGCTGCAGATGAAACCACTCTTCCACTCGCCGCTGGCGAGTTCCACCTGACCCAGCCCGAGTGGCGCGGGAATCCCGGCCAGGAAACTCCCCACGCTCTCGATCGGCAGGCGCCACACTTCCACCTCGATGGCGGCGCCGCTGTCGGCATCGCGGGTCATGGCCGGGCGTGCCGGCGGCCCTCCGGCCAGCGCGTAGAGGCGGTAGCGCGGGGCGCTGGTGGTTGCCTCGACCAGCACGCCGCCGCGCTCGGTGAGCTGATGATTGAGCGGCAGGCCGTCGAGGTGTGCGCCACACACCACCAGCTCCAGAGTGCCGTTCCGGGCTGGGGGAAGGGGCGGCAGCGCCGGGCGTGGAAGACCGGTGGCGCCCAGCGGCAGGTCGAGTCGCTGCTCCAGGGCGCGACCCAGGCTGAGCAGGTCGAGGTCGGCGTAGGTTGGGCCGAACAGCGTCACCCCCACCGGCAGGCCACTGTCGGCAAAGCCGACCGGTACTGCCAGCGCGCTGTAGTCAAGCAGATTCATGAAGTTGGTCCAGGTGCCCAGCCGCGAGTTGACACTGATGGGATCGGCGGCCACCTCGGCCTTGCTGGGGTGGGTCACGGTGGTAGGTGAAAGCATCACATCCACCTTGGCGATCAGCGCATCGGCCTGGCGCTGATACTCGGCCAACTGATAGCGGGCGTCGAAGGCGTCCACGGCCAGCGGCGTGGCGCCGCCCAGGGTGATCTCACGGGTCACCGGGTGCACCGCCTGTGGGTCGCGCTCGAGCAGGTCACGGATGGCGTGGTAGCGCTCGGCCACCCAGGGCCCTTCGTAGAGCAGGCGAGCGGCGGCCAGCAACGGGCTGCAGTCGAGTTCGACCTTCTCGCCGCCCAGCGCCTCCAGTTGGGCGATGGCGGTATGCATGGCGGCGCTGTAGGTGGCATCGGTCTGCCACTGGTTCTCCTGTGGCACGCCGAAGCGGAAGCGCGCCGGGGCCTCGCCGTAGGCCTTGCCGTGGACCGCGAAGTCGTGGCGCCGCGACCAGGCGCAGTGCGGGTCGAAGGCCGCGGCGATCTCGAGCACCGCTGCGGCGTCATCGGCAGTGAGGGTGAACAGGCTGATGGTGTCGAGGGTGGCACAGGCCGGCACCACGCCGCGGGTGCTGAGCAGTCCGAGACTCGGCTTGACGCCGAACAGGTTGTGGAAGCAGGCCGGCACCCGGCCGGAGCCGGCGGTGTCGGTGCCCAGGGCGAAGCTCACCTGGCCGGCGGCGGTGGTCACCGCCGAGCCGCTGCTGGAGCCGCCGGGGATATAGGCGGCGTCGAAGGCGTTGGCCGGCACCCCGTACGCCGCCGGGGCACGCTCGCCGACCAGCCCGGTAGCGAACTGGTCGAGATTGGTCTTGCCCAGCGGCAGGGCGCCGGCGTCGATCAGCCGCTGGACAACGAAGGCGCTCTCCTCGGGGGTATAGGTGAAAGCGGGGCAGCCGGCGCTGGTCGGTACCCCGGCCAGGTCGATATTGTCCTTGATGGCGAAGGGGATGCCGAACAGCGGCAGGCTGTCAGGGGATTCCCCCGCGAGGCGCGCCAGATAAGGTTCGAGCTGATCGCGATCGAGGCGGGTGATCCAGGCGGGATCATGGCCGCGTGCATCGGCGTCGCCGAGCAGCTGTTCGACCAGCGCACGGGGTGTCAGCTCGCCCTGGCGATAGGCGGCATGCAGGCTGGCAATGGTGAGTGGTGTGGTCATGCCGTCTTCTCCTCTGCGGGTTGCAGAATCACGATGGGCTGGCCCGGGGCTACCGAGGCGCCCACCTTCAAGGGCAGGCGCGTCACGCGCCCGCCCTCGGCGGCGGTGATCTCGACTTCCATCTTCATCGACTCCACCAGGGCCACCGCCTGGCCAGCAACCACCGAGTCGCCCTCGGCGACCAGCAGCTTCCACAGGCTGCCGGTCACCGGGCTGTCGACGCCCAGCTCATGGTCGGCGAGTTCGGCGGCGTCGGCCGCCTGCGGCGCCTGGTCCTCGAAGGTGAACTGGCCGTTGGCCCGCCACTCGGCCATCTCCGCCTGGAAGGCGGTTTCGCGCCGCTCACGGAAGCGGGCGATGGCTGCCGCTTGGCGCTCCAGCTCGGCCTGGTAGTCGGCGAGCTTGAAGCGGGTGGTCTCGACCTGGAGTGGATAGCGGCCGTGAGGGAAATCGCGTCGGATCTTGGCGAGTTCCTCGTGGCTGACCTCGAAGAAGCTCAGCTGGTCGAAGAAGCGTAGCAGCCAGGGCTGGGCGAAATGCTCGGTGACCCGGTAGCGGTTCCACATCTGCAGGGTGCGGCCGACGAACTGGTAGCCGCCGGGCCCCTCCATGCCATAGACGCAGAGGTAGGCGCCACCGATGCCCACCGAGTTCTCCGCGGTCCAGGTGCGCGCCGGGTTGTACTTGGTGGTGACCAGGCGCTGGCGCGGGTCCAGCGGGGTGGCTACCGGCGCCCCCAGATAGACGTCGCCCAGCCCCATCACCAGGTAGCGGGCATCGAAGACGATATCGCGCACCTCGCGCTGGTGCTCGAGGCCGTTGATGCGGCGGATGAAGTCCAGGTTACTGGGGCACCAGGGGGCGTTCGGGCGCACCGAGCGCTGGTACTTGTCGATGGCCTCATGGCAGGCCGGATCGTCCCAGGAGAGCGGTAGGTGCACGACCCGCGACTCGACCTCCAGGGTCTCGACGTCGCGCAGCTCGCGCTCGGCCTGGGTCAGGTGGGCGAGCAGGTCGTCGAGGGCCAGCTCGCGTGGCTCGTAGTGCACCTGCAGCGAGCGGATGCCTGGCGTGAGCTCGCGCAGCCCTGGCAGCGGGTGCTCGCCGAGCCACAGCATCCAGGCATGGACCCGAAAGCGCAGCGCGATATCCAGCTCCATGGCGCCGAACTCGATCAGCAGGAAGTCGTCCCCGGCGCGGCGATAAAGTATCCGCTCGCCGGCCTCTGCGGCGGGCACGTCGCGCAGCAGCGGGGTGTCGCGCTGCTCGGCAAGAGCAGCAGCCGGTTGCGCGATCAGGTTGTCGAGCTGGGCCAGCTGGCGCGCCTCGAGCTGACGCGCGGTGGCCAGGCTGACCGGCACGAAGCGCACTTTGTCGCCCGCGGCCAGCTGGCCGAGTTTCCAGCGCTCGGCACGCACCACCGTGGCCGGACAGACGAAGCCGCCCAGCGACGGGCCGTCCGGGCCGAGGATCACCGGCATATCGCCGGTGAAATCGATGGTGCCGAAGGCGTAGGCGTTGTCGTGAATATTGGAGGGGTGCAGCCCCGCTTCGCCGCCGTCGGCCCGGGCCCATTCGGGACGTGGACCAATCAGCCGCACCCCGGTGCGGCTGGAGTTGTAGTGGACTTCCCAGTGGTGCTCAAAGAACGCATCGATATCACCCTCGGTAAAGAAGTCCGGGGCGCCGTGGGGGCCGTAGAGCACCGCAATCTGCCAGGTCTGGCCCTCTTCGCCGATGGCCGGTATCAGGCGACTATCGAGCCGACGGTGCTCGATGGCGACTTGCTCGGGCAGGTCGAGCATATCGCCGCTGCGCAGGGCGCGACCGCCGTGGCCGCCGAACTGCCCGAGGGTGAAAGTGCTGCGCGACCCCAGGTAGAGCGGGCAGTCGATGCCGCCGCGTACCAGCAGGTAGGCGCGGGCGCCGGCACTGGCCTTGCCCAGCTTGAGGGTGGCACCGGCGGGGATATCGAGCACCTGCCAGAAATCCACCGGCTCACCGTCGAGAGTGGCGGGCAGCGCCGCGCCGGCGAGTACCACCTGGGTAGCGCGATGGAAGCGCAGGGTGGGTCCGGTAAGGGTGATCTCCAGGCCGGCGGCCTCGGCGGGGTTGTCGAGCAGGCGGTTGCCGAGCCGGAATGACCAGTCGTCGAAGGGCCCCGACGGCGGCACGCCCACGTCCCAGTGGCCCTGGCGACCCGGATGATCCTGAATCGTGGTCATGGTGCCTGGAGCCAGCACCTCGACCACCGGCGGTGCCCAGTCGAGATCGGCCAGCCAGCGGGTGTGGATCTCGGCGCCCTGGAAGCGCGGGTCGCGCAGCACATGAGAGAGCCAGCGACGGTTGGTGGCGATACCGTAGACGCTGGCGGCATCCAGCGCCTTGGCCAACCGTGCGCAGGCCGTCGCCCGGTCTTCGGCGTGAACGATGACCTTGGCCAGCATTGGGTCGAACAGCGCCGAGATCTCGAGGCCCGCCTCGATGGCGGCGTCGACGCGCAGGCCCTCTCCACGGGGGAAGCTGACCTCGGTGAGCAGGCCGGCGCTGGGGCGGAAATCGTGCAGCGGGTCCTCGGCGTAGAGCCGCGCCTGCACGGCGTGACCGCGGGGTGCCAGGTCGCGGCTCAGCGCCAGCAGGTTGGGCAGCTCGCCGGCGCCGAGTCGCACCATCCACTCGACGATATCCACGCCCCACACCTCCTCGGTGACGCCGTGCTCGACCTGCAGCCGGGTGTTGACCTCGAGGAAATAGAAGGTCTGGCGCTGGGCGTCGTAGATGAACTCCACGGTGCCGGCGCTGCGGTAGGCCACCGCCTTGCCGAGGCGAACGGCGGTGGCGTGCAGTGCCTGGCGCACGCTGTCGGGCAGGTCGGGGGCGGGGCACTCCTCGAGCACCTTTTGGTGGCGACGCTGGGTCGAGCAGTCGCGCTCGCCAAGCGCCACCACCCGGCCCTGGCCGTCGCCGAACAGCTGTACCTCCAGATGGCGGGCGCGGGGGATATAGGCCTCGACGAAGACACCGCCATCACCGAAGTTACGCTCGCCGAGGCCGCGCACCGAATCGAAGGCGCGGGCCATCTCGGCGGCATCCTGGCACACCTGCATGCCGATCCCGCCGCCGCCGGCGGTGGACTTGAGCATCACCGGGTAACCGATGCGCTGGGCCTCGGCGAGGGCCGCTTCGGCGTCGTCGAGCAGCCCGGAGCCGGGCACCAGCGGCACCTCGGCGCGCTCGGCGAGCAGCCGCGCCTCATGCTTGAGGCCGAAGCCGCGGATCTGTTCGGCGGTTGGCCCGAGGAATACCAGCCCGGCGGCCTCGCAGGCGTCGATGAAGCGAGTGTTCTCGGAGAGGAAGCCGTAGCCGGGGTGCACCGCCTGGGCGCCGCTGTCGCGGGCGATGGCGATCAGCTTGTCGATATCCAGGTAGGTGTCGGCGGCCGCGCCGTCGCCCAGTGAGTAGGCCTCATCGGCCTGGTAGACATAGGGCGCGTCGCGATCGGCTTCGGCGTATACCACCACCGAGCCGACGCCGAGCCGCTTTAGGGTGCGCAGGATGCGGGCGGCGATGGCGCCGCGATTGGCAATCAGAACCTTGCTAAACATATTGCCTTGTCCATCAACGGTGCGGGTCGTCCCGCGTCCGAGAAAATAGCCGCCGGGGTCGTCCCCGGGGTCAACGCCAGCAGGTGACTAGTCCCACACCAGCAGCTCGACGGGAGTCGGGTTGTAGCCGTTGCAGGGATTGTTGAGCTGCGGGCAGTTGGAGAGCAGCACGATCACGTCCATCTCGGCGACCATCTCCACGTACTTGCCGGGGGCCGAGATACCGTCCTCGAAGGTCAGCCCGCCCTCGGCGGTTACCGGTACGTTCATGAAGAAGTTGATGTTGTGGGTGATGTCGCGCTTGGTCAGGCCATACTCCGGATAGTCGGCGATGGCTTGCATCCAGTTGTCGCGGCAGGAGTGCATATGCCGCTTCTCGAGGTCGTAGCGCACGGTATTGCTCTCGCTGGCGCAGGCGCCGCCCAGGGTGTCGTGGCGGCCGCAGGTATCGGCGGTGATGGTCAGCATGGTGCGGCCTTCACTGGAGATCAGCCGGGTGCCCGCCGTTAGGTAAACCGCCCCCTGTTCGCGCAGGGTGTCCATGGCGCTGTAGCGCTCGCTGGTGTCGTGGGCGTTGTAGAACAGGGTATCGGCGGCCTGGTTGCCCTCCAGGTCGAGGATGCGCAGGGTCTGGCCGGCCTTAATGGTGCCGATGTAGTGATCGCCGGCGTCCACCGTGATGCGACTCACGGCGTTGTCGGGGCGCAGGGTGCTTTCGATGATCATGCGGTGCATCCTCCCTCAGAGGCCCAGGTGGTAGAGGCGGTTGTTCTCGAAGCCGCGGGCGTTCTCGGGCCGCGAGCGGTAGCAGACGTCGTGCTCGTCCGGCGGCGCTGCGACGCCCAGGCGGATATCCACGCCGCGGCGTGGGTAGTCGGGGCTGGGGTCGAGCGGATGAGGGCAGGTGTGCAGCAGCACCAGGGTGTCCATCTCGAAGCGCAGCGTGACGCTGTCGCCGGCCTGGCAGTGGTCGGGCACATAGTGCAGCTGGCCGTCGGCGTTGCTCTCCACCCGCGAGAAGAGGTTGAGGTTGGCGGCGAGATCCCGGCGACCCAGCCCATACTTGGCCAGCTCCACCAGAAAGGCGTCGTGGCCGCTGCGGGTCCAGTCGTTGTGGGCCTGCTGGTAGCTCACCGGCTGCCAGCCCTTGGCGACCAGGTGGTGGCGCATCAGGTTGCCGCCGACGCTGTCGTGCCAGCCCAGGTCGTCGTGGATGATCGAGGCGAAGATGCGCCCCATGTCGGAGTAGAGGCAGTGGCCCTGGGTCAGTTTGAAGGTGTGCTGGCACTTCAGGGTGTCGGGCAGATTGAGGCGCTCGAGCAGGTTCTCGGGGTTGTAGCAGAGTAGGCCGACATTGGCGTTGGTCGCGCCGGCGGCAAGCGTCAGGGTGGTGCCACGGCGCAGGCGCAGCGACCAGTGGTGGCCGCCGGGCAGGTGGGTGGTGTAGAGCGCGTCGCTTGGCTCAGCGGGGCGTGTCATAGCAGCGTCTCCTGGGTTAGGGTCTTAAGGCCGCGCTCGGCGAAGCGGGCCGACAGGTCCGCCGGCGGCTGGCGCTCGCCGATCGGCAGGTCATAGGTGATGGTGGCGCCGAACGCCTCGGGGGCCTGTGGGTCGTGGCGCAGCTTGTCGAACACCCACAGCCGGGTGCCCAGCGCGAAGGCTTCCTTGAGGTCGTGGGTGATCATGAAGATGGTCAGCTGCTGCTCCTTCCACAGGGTCAGGATCAGCTCGTGCATGTCCCGGCGGATGCCCGGGTCGAGGGCGCCGAAGGGCTCATCGAGCAGCAGGATACGCGGACGCATCATCAGTGCCTGGGCGATGGCCAAGCGCTGCTGCATGCCGCCGGAAAGCTCGTGGGGGTACTTGCCGAGGGCGTTGGCCAGGCCGACTTCTTCGATACGCGCCATGGCCTTGTCCCGCGCCTGGCGACGGGCGGTGCCGAAACTCTTGCCCAGCCAGCGCGACTGGCTGAGCTCCTCGGCGATCATCACGTTGCCGAGCACGGTGAGGTGGGGGAACACCGAGTACTTCTGGAACACCACGCCGCGGTCCGGGCCCGGCTCTTCCGGGATCGGCCGCTGGTCGAGGGTGAGCGATCCGCGGGAGATGCGCTCGGTGCCCAGCAGCATCTTGAGGAAGGTGGTCTTGCCACAGCCCGAGGCCCCCACCAGGGTAACGAACTCGCCGGCCTCGACGCGGAAGTCGAGGCGCTCGAGCACGACGTGGTCGCCGTAGTGCTTCTCCAGGCGCTTGGCTTCGAGCAGGCTCATGGCTTGTCTCCCTCTTCGGCGTGGTACCAGGGGAAGGCGAGTCGCGAGGTGCGCGCCAGCAGCTGGTCGAGCAGGAAGGCCAGCAGGGTGATCCAGGCCACGTAGGGCAGGATCACATCCATCGACAGGTAGCGACGCACCAGGAAGATGCGATAGCCCAAGCCTTCCTGGGCGGCGATGGCCTCGGCGGCGATCAGGAACAGCCAGGCCGTGCCCAGCGCCAGCCGAGTGGCGTTGAGCAGCCTCGGCGTCAACTGCGGCAGGAGTACCCGAACCAGCACCTGCCAGGAGTTGCCGCCCAGGGTCTGGGCCTTGATCAGCTGTTCGTCGGGCAGGCGCAGGGCGTGGCCCTGGAGGTCGCGAATCAGGAAGGGCGTCACCCCGATCACGATCAGCGCGATCTTGGCGGCCTCCCCGGTGCCGAAGGCGATGAACAGGATCGGCAGAATCGCCATGGGCGGAATCAGCGAGATCACCGTCACCAGCGGCGAGAACTTGGCGCGGATCAGCGGCAGGCCACCGTTGATGAGCCCCACGCTGAGGCCGATCAGCGCGCTGATGGCGACCCCGATCAGCAGCCGTTCGAGGCTGGCGAAGGTATCCGCCCAGAGCACGACCTGCCCGGTGCGCTGATTCTCCTCGCTGGCCATGATGTAGAAGGTGTTGGCCATGGTCGCCGGGGCCGGCAGCAGCCGATCATTGGGATTCTCGGCGAGCCGCGCATTGGAGAGGCTCAGGTAGACCATCGCCACGACCAGGAAGGGCAGCAGGCCCAGCAGCCAGCGGCCACCGCGGGAGGGGGTGAGATTGATCAGGCGTTTCATGAAGGCTCCACGTCAGGGTAAGGGGGCAAGCGAGCTGCCCACTGGGGGCAACTCACTCCTGACGGCTGGCTTACTGTTGTGCGTCGATATAGGCCTGGGTGAAGCTCGGGTCGAAGCGCAGCTTGATGTTGCCCTCGTCGCCGAATATGCCCTGTGGGGTCTCGATTCCCACCACGCCGGGATCGGGCGCCATGTCGCCGAGCAGGCCGTGTTCGAAGCTGAACTCGGCGACCCGCTGCATGGTCTCGAGCAGGTCGTCGCTCTCGATCAGCTCGAGGGCCTCGGCGGGATCGGTGTAGAGGTAGGTGGCGTCGAGCTGGGCGCGATAGCCCGCAAGGTCGGTGCCGGCGGCCTCGGCCATTTGCGAGAGCGCCTCTTCATCCTCTTCTGCCATCAGCGCCATGGTCTCGTACCAGGCGCCGACCAGGGCGTGGCCAAGTTCGGGGTAGTCGGCCAGGGTCTGGGTATTGACCACCATCAGGTCGAGGATCTCGCCGGGAATCTCGCTCGAATCGAAGGCCAGGGTGCTGCCTTCGAGCTCGGTCACGGTGGAGAGTTGGGGGTTCCAGGTCACCACCGCGTCGATGCTGTCGCGGCTGGCGAACAGCCCGGCGATATCGGCGTCGCCGGTATTGACGGTGGAGACATCGCGCTCGCTCATGCCGACGCTGTCGAGCGCCCGGGCCAGCAGGTAGTGGGAGACACTGAACTGCACCAGGTTGACGTCACGTCCGGCGATGTCCTCGAGGCTGTCGGCATTCTTCAGCACCACGCCGTCGTTGCCGTCGGAGTAGTCGCCTACGATCAGCGCGGTGGAGTCGACGCCGCTGGCGGCGGGAATGGTCAGGGCGTCCATATTGGTCATGGCGCAGCCGTCGACGTTGCCGGAGGTGAACTGGTTGATCGATTCGACGTAGTCGTTGACCTGGATGATGTCGATCTCGATACCGTACTGCTCGGCCCAGCGATCGACGATGCCTGCCTCGTCGGCATAGCCCCAGGGCATCCAGCCGGCATAGATCGACCAGCAGACGCTGAACTGGTCGCGTTCCTGGGCCTGTAGGGGGGCGGTACTCAGGGCAGAGACCATCAGCGTGGTGGTGATGGCGGCGGCGAGGGGGAGTCGCTTGGCGGAGCGGGGACGCAGTGGCTGGGACATGGTGGCCTCCAATGGGCTCGAGAAAATGTCGGGGGGCATCGGCGCATCCTGCTGCACCTTATCCTCCCGGGCTTTTCTCCCGCCGTGTAACCTTGCGCCTCGAAGTGGAGTGCCCCTGCGAGCACCTCATCTCTTGCGCCGGGTCGACAGCTCTCGGACCAGTCATCGCATCGGGGTAAGTGGTGATGCGATCGGAACCCTAGCCGTCCATTGGAAACTGAATTGTCTGGCAGCCGATGATGCACTACCGATACCCCGTATCTCCCTGTTCAAGGCAAGATGAATGCCCGAGGCGAGGTTATCGTCGGTTAAACAGCAGCTTGAAGGTGTCTGGTTGCTCGTGTTGTCAGGCAGCGGCGGCATCGTCGCTTATTGTTGGTGCAAAAGCCGCACCGAATGTATTGATATGGTGCGCCGAAGTGGCGCGTGTACCCGGTTTGGGCTCGCTAAAGCGGCGTCTTGCTTGCCTCGCCGGGGATCTCCCTGACCAGGCGTGGCATCAGGAAGCCCGGCAGCACCTCCCGCAGGCCCGCGACCAGTTCGCGGGCCTCTTCGTCGGGCACGTCGAAATGCGCCGCGCCCGCCACCGGGTCGAGCACGTGCAGGTAGTAGGGCAGCACGCCGGCCTCGAACAGCCGCTCCGAGAGCTCGGCCAGCGACTCGACCGAGTCGTTGATGCCGCGCAGCAGCACGCTCTGGTTGAGCAGGGTGACCCCTGCGTTCTTTAGCCGTTCACAGGCCTCGACCACTGCCTGATCGATCTCGTTGGCATGGTTGATGTGCAGCACCATCACCTTCTGCAGCCGGGTGTTGCCGAGCCAGTCGAGCAGGACGTCGTCGACGCGATCCGGGATCACCACCGGCAGGCGGGTGTGAAGGCGCAGGCGCTCGAGATGGGGAATCGCCTCGAGGCGCTCGACGAGCCAGGCCAACTGGCGGTCGCTGGCGGCCAGCGGGTCACCGCCGGAGAGGATCGCCTCCCGGATGCTCGGGTCGCTGCGCAGCGTGTCCAGCGAGCCCTCCCACTGCGCGCGAGAGGGGCTGTTGGCGTCGTAGGGGAAGTGACGGCGGAAGCAGTAGCGGCAGTTCACCGCGCAGGCGGGGCTCGCAATCAGCAGCACGCGGCCGGCGTACTTGTGAATCAGCCCCGGCCCCGGCGTGTGCGCGGCCTCTTCCAGCGGATCGGCTACGTAGCCGGGTACGCTCTCGCCCTCGGCACTCAGCGGCAGCACCTGGCGCAGCAGAGGGTCGTGGGGATCGCCGGGGCGCATGCGCGCCAGGAACGCCTCGGGCACGCGCACCTCGAACAGCGCGTGACCGCCCTCGGCGCCGGGCAGCCAGGTGTCGTCCAGCCCCAGGCGCCGGCACAGCTCGCGCGGGTCGCGAATCGCCCGCGACAGCTGATTCTGCCAGGCGCTCTGCAGCGTCAAGGGCGTCACGTCAGCGCCCGGCGTTTCCGGTCTCTGCAAAAGGGCGGAGCTTCGGGTTATCATGCGGCACACCAGTCACAATGGGGCGAGGGTTCGATTCCTCGTCGTACGGTACGTTGCGCGTCCGGAGCCTACCGCGGCGCGCCCGATCATTCGAGAGGCAACATGGCTAGCTATTCTACCAACGAATTCAAGGGCGGTCTGAAGGTGATGCTGGACGGCGACCCCTGCGCGATCGTCGAGAACGAATTCGTCAAGCCGGGCAAGGGCCAGGCGTTCAACCGCGTGAAGCTGCGCAACCTGATCACCGGCCGCGTGTGGGAGCGCACCTTCAAGTCGGGCGAGAGCCTGGAAGGCGCCGACGTGGTGGACCTGGAGATGGAGTATCTCTACACCGACGGCGACATGTGGCACTTCATGAAGACCGACGGTTCCTTCGAGCAGTACGCGGTGGAGAAGAAGGCGCTGGGCGATACCGCCAAGTGGCTCAAGGAGCAGGTGGTCTACACCGTGACGCTGTGGAACGACAACGCCATCAGCGTGACGCCGCCCAACTTCATCGAGCTGGAAGTGGTCGAGACCGACCCGGGCCTGAAGGGCGATACCGCCCAGGGCGGCTCCAAGCCGGCCACGCTCTCTTCCGGCGCCGTGGTGCGGGTGCCGCTGTTCATCAACCAGGGTGAAGTGCTGAAAGTCGATACTCGCTCTGGTGAGTACGTTTCTAGAGCATAAAGGGCTGGCGTGCGGCGCCGCCGACAAGCCGCGGTTCAACGTAGGCCACGCTATTCCGGCGTGGCCTTCATCATTGTGGAGACCGTGTCATGGCAACTGACTGGCGCCCCACGGCGAGTATCGAGACGCTGCGCGAGCGGGCGCGGCTGCTGGCCGAGGTGCGGAGGTTCTTCGCTGCGCGCGGTGTGCTGGAGGTGGAAACGCCGGTGCTGGGCCACGGCGGCAGCACCGACGTGCACCTGGCCTCGCTGTCGCTGGCGGCGACCACGCCGGCGGGGCGCGAGCGGCTGTGGCTGCAGACGTCACCTGAGTTCCACATGAAGCGGCTGTTGGCCGCAGGTAGCGGGCCGATCTTCCAGCTCGCCCGCAGCTTTCGCGACGGTGAGGTGGGCGGGCGACACAACATCGAGTTCACCATGCTGGAGTGGTATCGCCCGGGCTTCTCTCTCGACGCGCTGATCGAGGAGACCGTGGCGCTGATTCGTCAGGTGCTCGGTCAAAAATCGGGGGGTGAGGCAGGGTCGCTGCGCCGACGGCGCTACCGCGAGCTGTTCCGCGAGGCGCTGGAGCTCGACCCCTTCGGCGTCGAGCTCGGTGAGCTGCGGCGGCTGGCCGGCCAGCGCGGTGGCCTCGACATGGGCGATGCCGCCCGCGACGACTGCCTCGACCTGCTGATGAGCCTGGTCATCGAACCCACCCTGGGGCGCGAGGGAATCGACGTGGTGGTGGACTACCCGGCGAGCCAGGCGGCCCTGGCGCGGCGCCATCGCGACCCGGAGGATGGCGAGTGGGTCGCCTCGCGCTTCGAGGTCTATCTTGCCGGGCTGGAGCTCGCCAACGGCTACGACGAGCTCACCGATGCCGACGAGCAGCGTGAGCGCTTCGCCGAGGACAACGCCGCCCGGCGACAGCTGGGCCTGCCCGAAGTGGACGTCGACCGGCGCCTGCTGGCCGCGCTGGAGCACGGCATGCCGGACGGCAGCGGCGTGGCGCTGGGCATCGACCGGTTGATTCAGCTGGCGCTAGGGAAAACGAGCGTGGCGGAGGTGATGGCTTTCGCCACGCCCAATTGCTGATACAGGCTTCGTCTGAAAGCCGGCGGGCGAAGCCTAGACGAACGCCGGGCCGGGATCGGGCACCCCACCCAGCGACTGACCCATGCTGACCTTGGTCTTGGGGGCCAGCGCGGCGTCGAAATCGACCTTGCCGCCGAAGGCCAGCACCACCGTGGAGCCGAGCTTGAAGCGACCCATCTCCGCCCCGCGCTCCAGGTGGATCGGCTGGTCGAAGCGGATGCGCTGCACCTGGCCCGAGAGCGGCGTGACCTGGCCGGCCCACACCGTCTCGATGGCGGCGACGATCATGGCGCCGACCAGCACCACGGCCATGGGGCCGTGCTCGGTATCGAAGTGGCACACCAGGCGCTCGTTGCGGGCGAACAGGTTGGGCACGTGGTCGGTGGTGGCGGCGTTGACCGAGAACAGCCGCCCCGGCACGTAGACCATCTCGGTCAGGGTGCCGGCCAGCGGCATGTGCACGCGGTGGTAATCCTTGGGCGAGAGGTAGACGTTGGCATAGCTGCCGCCGCTGTAGCGCTTGGCTGCCTCGGCGTCGCCGCCCAGCAGGTCGATCATCGAGAAGCGGTGCCCCTTGGCCTGCAGCAGCTTGTCGGCCTCGACGGGGCCGAACTGGGACAGGTTGCCGTCGGCAGGGCACAGCAGGCCCTCGCCCAGGGGGCGGGCGTCCGGCTTCAGCTCGCGGGTGAAGAAGTCGTTGAAGGTGGCATAGGCGGTGGGATCCGGCTCGGCGGCCTCGCCCATGTCGACCTTGAACACCTTGATGAAGGCGCGGATCAGCGCATTCTTGAGCCAGGCCACGCGGGTTTCGGCTAGGCAGCCCACCAGCCGCGAGAGCAGGTGATGGGGAATCGGATACTGGATCAGGGCGAAGAACTTGGCAGGGGTCACGAAGGAGTCATTCCTCAAGAGGGGGTGGAAGAAAGAAGAAGGAAGAGGGAAGAAGGAAGAGGCGAGCCCTTGCCCTGCCAGGTGCAAAGCACTGATCTTCCCTCTTCGAGCGGCGCAGCCGCGTCTTCCAGCTTACTTCTCTATCGGCGTATCGTCGCGGTTGCCCCACTCCTTCCAGGAGCCGGCGTAGCCGCGTATTTTCTCGAAGCCCAGCGCCTTGCCCACCAGCCAGGTGAAGCCGCTGCGGTGGTGACTCTGGCAGTGAGTGACCACTTCCATGTCCGGGGTGAGCCCCAGCGCCTCGAGTTCGGTGATCAGCTCGGCGTAGTCGCGGATGCGCAGCGCACGCTCCTTGTCCATGGCCTCGGTCCACTCCATGTTGACCGCGCCGGGAATGTGCCCGAGCTGTCGGTTCTCGCCCTTCTCGCCGCGATACTCCGCCGGCGAGCGGGCATCCCATACTGCAAAGCCCTTTTCACCCAGCCGCTCCTGCAGCTCCAGCCGGTCGATGGCGACCTGCGGATGCAGGAATTCGGCCTCGTACTCGCTGGGCGTCGCTGCGCTCGGCTCATGGGAAACGGGCTGGCCGGCCTGACGCCAGGCGTGGATGCCGCCGTTGAGGTAGGAGTAACGGGTATGCCCGATCAGCTCCAGGGTCCACAACAGGCGTCCGGCCCAGCCGCCGCCCTCGTCGTCATAGGCCACCACGTGGGTATCGCGGGTCAGGCCCAGCGACGAGAACAGCCGCGACAGCGCCTCGGGGCTCGGCACCTCGTTGGGCACCTCGCCCTCGCCACGCATCAGGCGGCGAAAATCGAGGAATACGGCGCCGGGCACGTGGCCCTCGTCGTAGCTCTCCGACCTCAGCGGCACGTCGACGATCAACAGTTGGGGATCGTCCAGATGCTCGGCGAGCTGCTCCGGTTCGACGATCAGCGGCAGCAGATTCTCTTCGGAACTCATGGCGCTCTCCTTATCTCATGGTCGCGATGCGGC
The DNA here is from genome assembly GCF_900108215.1 of Billgrantia desiderata. Taxonomy (NCBI): domain Bacteria; kingdom Pseudomonadati; phylum Pseudomonadota; class Gammaproteobacteria; order Oceanospirillales; family Halomonadaceae; genus Billgrantia; species Billgrantia desiderata. Next base: position 175,195 of record NZ_FNVC01000003.1, read on the forward strand.
CGAATCAGGTCTCGTTGAGACTATCGACGATATGGCGATAGCTGGCAAAACGCTGGGAATGAATGTCGCCGCGTTCCACGGCCTCGAGCAGGGCGCAGCCGGGCTCGTGGCGGTGGCTGCAGTCGCGAAAGCGGCAGCGGCCGAGGAAGTCGCGAAACTCGATGAAGCCTTCGGCGACCTGGCGTTCGTCCAGATGCACGAGGCCGAATTCGCGAATGCCGGGCGAGTCGATCAGCTCGGCGTCGTCGGCCGTCGGCAGCCGGTAGAGGCGCGCCGTGGTGGTGGTGTGGGTGCCCTTGCGCGAGTCCTTCGACAGCGCACCGATACGCAGCGACTCATCCGGCAGCAGCCGGTCGATCAGCGACGACTTGCCCACGCCGCTCTGGCCGACGAACACCGAGGTGCGTCCGGCCAGGCGCTCGTGCAGTGCGTCGAGCCCCGTTGCCCGCGCCGTGGTGGTGGCCACCACCGGATAGCCGAGCGCCTCGTAGCGCGACAGCAGGGCGCGCAGCTCGCCGCCGCTTTCGGGCAGCAGGTCGATCTTGTTGAGCACCAGCACCGGAGTGATGCCGGTGGCCTCGGCGGCCACCAGATAGCGGTCGATCAGGTTGGGGTGCGGTGCCGGCTCCGCGGCGAAGACGATCAGGATCTGGTCGATGTTGGCCGCCACCGGCTTCAGCTGGCCGCGAGCGTCGGGGCGTTCCAGCACGTTCTGGCGTTCGCTGCGCGCCACCACCACGCCCTCGCTGACGTTGCCCTCGGCATCCTCGGCGGCACGCCAGATGACCCGGTCGCCGGTCACCAGCCCTTCGAGGTTGGCGCGCAGGTGGCAGCGCACCGTCGGCCCGTCGCCGTCCGCCTGCACGTCGAGGGTGCGGCCGAAATGGGCGATGACCCGACCGGGTCGCTCGGGGCCGTATTCGCCGGCGGCAAGCTTCTGTGAGTCCTTGACGTCGCGCTGCTCGGCGCGCTTGGCGCGCTCGGCCTGTATCTTCTCGATGCGCCAGCGCTGCTGACGGCTCAACTTGCGTTTGCTCATGGGCGCCCGAAGATCGTTACAATAGCGTCATTGTACCCAGCGTGGTCCGGCCTGTCCTGCCGCGCCCTTCAACTCTGGAGCCTGACCGATGCCCAACACTGCCGCGCCACGCGAGGACCTGCTGGTGTGGATCGACCTCGAGATGACCGGACTCGACCCCGAGCGCGAGCGCATCATCGAGGTGGCCACCCTGATTACCGACAACGATCTCAACCTGGTGGCCGAGGGGCCCGTGCTCGCGGTGCACCAGCCCGACAGCCTGCTGGCGGCGATGGATGAGTGGAACCAGAAGACCCACGGCGAGTCGGGCCTGGTCGAGCGGGTGAAGCAGAGCCGGGTCGATACCGCCGAGGCCGAGCGGCAGACCCTGGAATTCCTTAGAGCCTACGTCGCCCCGGGTTCGTCGCCCATGTGCGGCAACAGCGTGCATCAGGACCGGCGCTTCCTCGAACGCGAGATGCCCGAGCTGCTGGCTTTCTTCCACTACCGCAACCTGGACGTCTCCACCGTCAAGGAGCTGGCCAAGCGCTGGAACCCAGGGGCGCTGGCCGGCTTCAGCAAGCGCAACACTCACCAGGCGCTGGACGACATCCGCGAGTCGCTGGCGGAGCTGGCGCACTACCGCAATACCTTTTTGCGCCTGGCCGGTGGCGAGCGCGACGAAGAGGAGTAGGAGCGCCCCTGGCTGGCACCACCAAGGGTGAGCGGCGCCGGGGACAGCTCGAAGAGGAGGTTATTTGCCATGGGTGAGGCGGATTCCGCCGAACGGGCTGGCCATGGATGGCCAGCCCCGGTCCTGCAAGCGGAGCAGGATGCGAGAGCGAAGCAGGGCAAATATAGCGCCCAGGGATGGGTTTACAGCGCCTCCTCGCAGGGCTGTCGCCGGTAAAGCCGCGGCCGTATCGAAGGACTGTCGCCGGTAAAGCCGCGGCCCACCACAGTCAGATGCTTGCTATCAGCCGGTCACGCTTCTCCCGCTGCCGTTCGAGCGCCCAGCGCACGTGCTCGCGTACCAGGTCGGAGGGGTAGGCGAGGCGGGCGTGCAGTGCCGCCTCTACGCTCTCGCTCCAGGGGGCGTTGCCCAGCCCCACCGCCAGATTGCGTAGCCAGCGCTCGTAGCCGATGCGGCGGATCGGGCTGCCGGCGGTCTTGTCGAGGAACTCCTCCTCGCCCCAGGCGAAGAGTGACACCAGACTGGCGCGATCCAGATCGTGGCGCGGGGCGAAGTCCTCCTCCTGCGTGGCGCGGGTGAAGCGGGTGAAGGGGCAGACCAACTGGCAGTCGTCGCAGCCGAACACGCGGTTGCCCATGGCCTCGCGATAGCGTTCGGGGATGGCGCCGAACAGCTCGATGGTGAGATAGGAGATGCAGGCGCGGGCGTCGACCACCTTGTCCTCGACGATGGCGCCGGTGGGGCAGGCCGTGCGACAGGCGCTGCAGCTGCCGCAGTGTTCGCCATCGAAGGGCGGGTCGACGGGCAGCGGCAGGTCGACGTAGAGTTCGCCGAGAAAGAACAGCGAGCCGGCCCGGGGGTTGAGCAGCATGGCGTTCTTGCCCACCCAGCCGAGCCCGGCCTTGCGCGCCAGGGCGCGCTCCATCACCGGCGCCGAGTCGACGAAGGCGCGGTAGCCGAAGGGACCGATCTCGTCCTCGATCCACTTGGCCAGGGTGGCCAGGCGCTTGCGCATCAGCTTGTGGTAGTCGCGGCCCACCGCGTAGCGCGACACATAGGCCGTCTGCGGCTGCCCCAGCACCTTGGCGCTCTCGACCTCGGCCGGCAGGTAGTCCAGGCGCACGCTGATCACCCGCAGCGTGCCGGGCACGAGTTCCTCGGGTCGGGTGCGCTTGCTGCCGTGCTTGGCCATGAAGCCCATCTCGCCGTGGTATCCGGCCTCCAGCCAGCGCTGCAGATGACGCTCGTCCTCGGCCAGATCGACGTCGGCGATGCCCACCTGCTGGAAACCAAGTTCCCGTCCCCAGGTCTTGATGGTAGTGGCCAACTGGTCCAGCGCGCTGTCTTGCAGGATCGCGGGAAGGGTCATGATCGAGAAAAAACCGGGCAAAAATGAAGCGGGGGGATTGGCGAAAGCGCCACGGTGCTTACACTCCCATGATAAAGCAATGCCGGCAGGGAGACACGGGATGTCCGGGAATCATTCAAGCGAACCGCAGGTCATGCTGCGCCCGTTGTATCGTGCCGAACAGGTGCGTGAGCTCGACCGGCGCACCATCGCGGGGGGAATCGAGGGCTTCGCCCTGATGCAACGCGCCGCCACCGCTGCCTGGCAGAGCCTCAGGGCGCGCTGGCCCGGCATCAAGCGTATCAGCGTGCTGTGCGGTGGCGGCAACAATGGCGGCGATGGCCATGTGCTGGCGGCGCTGGCGGCAGTGGCAGGCGTGGCGGTGCAGCGTATCGCCGTAAAACCCCTCGAGGAACTCGAGGGCGATGCCGCACGGGCCGCGGAGATGGCCACGGCAGCCGGCGTCGGCTGCGAGCCTTGGCGTCGGGGTATCGCCTTCGACGGTGAAGTGATCGTCGACGCGCTGCTCGGCACCGGGCTCAGCGGCGAGGTGCGCGGTGCTTTCCGCGAGGCCATCGAGGCGATCAATGCCTGCGGGCTGCCGGTGCTGGCCATCGACATTCCCAGCGGCCTGGCCGCCGACACCGGGGCGGAGCTCGGCGTGGCCGTACGGGCCAGCCGCACCGTCACCTTCATCGGCGACAAGATCGGCCTGCATACCGGGCGCGCCCCCGCGCTGGCCGGTGAGGTCCATTTTCGTGCCCTGGGCGTCGATGCCCGTCAGCATGCCGATCTGCCGGCGGCGGCGGAGCTGCTCGACCAGGAGCTGATCAAGGCGTGGCTGCCGTCGCGTGCCCGCGATGCTCACAAGGGCGCCATGGGCCATGTGCTGGTGCTGGGAGGCGCCCCGGGCTTCGGCGGCGCGGCGCTGCTCGCCAGCGAGGCGGCGGCGCGACTGGGCGCCGGCAAGATCAGCCTGGCCACGGCGCCGGCGCATGTCACGGCCTGCCTGACCTATCGCCCCGAGGTGATGGTGCATGGCCTGCGCGGTGCCGCCGAGCTCGGCGAGCTGCCGGAGCGGGCCGATGTGCTGGTGGTCGGGCCCGGCCTGGGGCAGGGGGCCTGGGGGCAGGGCATGCTGCAGGCGGCGTTGGCCGCTTCACGACCGCTGGTGGTGGACGCCGATGGACTCAACCTGCTGGCCTCTCACTTCACCGGTCAGCGGCGTGACGACTGGATCCTGACCCCGCACCCGGGAGAAGCGGGGCGGCTGCTGGGCTGTCGTGCGGCGGAGGTGGAAGCCGACCGTCCCGCGGCGGCGCATGAGCTGCAGCGGCGTTACGGCGGCGTCGTCGTGCTCAAGGGGGCCGGTAGCCTGGTGGCGGGGCCCGCCGGTCTGGCAGTCTGCCCATACGGCAATCCCGGCATGGCGTCGGGGGGGATGGGCGACGTTCTCTCCGGCATGCTCGGGGCGCTGCTGGCTCAGGGGCTGCCGCTGGAAGCGGCGGCCAGAATCGGGGTCATGACACATGCCCTGGCTGCCGACATGGCCGTACGCGACGCGGGGGAGCGTGGCCTGCTGGCGGCCGATCTGGCATCCTATGCCCGAGTTATCGTCAACCCGGATTTCGAGCCGGGACTTCATTCGTTGGCAGGGGGCCATTGATGCGCATAAGACTCGTGGACGAAGACCGTCAGGTCGTCTTCGGGCAGTGCCTGGGTAGGGCCTTGAAAGGACGCGGCCGTCTCTACCTCGAAGGGGAGCTGGGGGCGGGCAAGACCACCCTGGCCCGCGGTATCCTGCGTGCCTACGGCCATGCCGGAGCGGTCAAGAGCCCCACCTATACCCTGGTCGAGCCCTATGAATTGGCAGGCGGCCGCCTCTATCATTTCGATCTCTATCGGCTAGGCGATCCCGAGGAGCTCGAGTTCATCGGCGGACGCGACCTGTTTGCCGAAGATGCTCTGTGCATCGTCGAGTGGCCGAGCCGCGGGCGGGGCTGGCTGCCGCAGCCCGATCTGAAGGTGACCCTGTCGCTGCACGGCGCCGGGCGCCAGGCCATGCTCGAAGCGTATACCGCACATGGCCGGGCAGCACTCGACGAGCTGCGACAGGAGCTGGCTCAGGCCGATCTGATCAGCGCTGAAGAGCGAGATACGCCGTGATGATCTCCCGATCCTCGCCGAGGGGCCAACAAGGGCTGCTGCGCACCATGCTCCGTGCTGTGTTCAGCCTGCTCCTGTTGGCATCCTGGTACGTGGCCATGCCCGCGCAGGCGGCTCAGGTCGACAATATCCGCCTGTGGGCGGCGCCCGACCATGCGCGCCTGGTGTTCGATCTTTCCGGCCATGCCGAGGCCAACGTCTTCACCCTGGACAACCCGCGTCGGCTGGTCATCGACCTCGAGCAGAGCCGGCTCGACACCGACCTCGCCTCGCTCGACCTGCAAGGCAGTGCCATCACCGCCGTGCGCAGCGGCGTGCGCGATGGCAGCGGCCTGCGCGTGGTGCTGGAGCTCTCACGCGAAGTGGAACCTCGCCATTTCACCCTGCCGCCCAACGATCAGTACGGGCATCGTCTGGTCGTGGACATGGAGTACCCGGGCGAAAGCGCGGTGGAAAACCCCATCGACCCGATCGAGGCGATGATCCGCGAGCAGGAGATGGCGGCCAGCCGGCATCGAAGTGAGGCGTCTTCCAGCGAGGCACCCCGTATCGACCCGGAGGTCGTGGCGCGACAGCCGGCGGCGCCGCATCCGCGGCGCGACATCATCATCGCCATCGACCCCGGCCATGGCGGCGAGGACCCCGGCGCCATCGGCCCCGGCGGCACCCGCGAGAAGGACGTGGTGATGGAGATCAGCCGTCGCCTGCAGCGGCTGGTCGACGGTGCCGAAGGCTTCCGCGCCGTGATGATCCGCGACGGCGACTATTACGTCGGGCTGCGCCAGCGCACTCGCATTGCCCGCGAGCAGAAGGCCGACTTCTTCGTCTCGATCCACGCCGATGCCTTCAACAGCCCGCGGCCGAACGGCAGCTCGGTCTATGCGCTGTCGCAGAGCGGTGCTACCTCGGAGACGGCCCAGTGGCTGGCTGCCAGCGAGAACCGGGCCGATCTGATCGGCGGCGTCGACGGCAATCTCTCGCTCAACGACAAGGACGAGGTACTGCGCGGCGTGCTGCTCGACCTGACCATGACCGCCACCCTCAACGACTCGCTGGCCATCGGCGGCCAGGTGCTCGACCAGCTGGGCCGGGTCAACCGGCTGCACCGCTCGCGCGTGGAGCAGGCCGGCTTCATGGTGCTGAAGTCGCCGGACATCCCGTCGCTGCTGATCGAGACGGGCTTCATCTCCAATCCCGACGAGGAGCGCCGCCTGCGCGACTCGGGGCACCAGCAGCGGCTGGCCGAATCGATCTTCTCCGGTATCGAGGCGCACTTCCGCAGCAACCCGCCGCCGGCCAGCCTGCTGGCCTGGCAGCGCGACAACCGGCGTACGCCCTCCAGCAACGAGTATCGCATCCAGCCCGGCGATACACTGTCGCAGATCGCGGCTCGTCACGGGGTGCCGGTGGCGCAGCTCAAGCAGGCCAACGACATTAACGGTGACGTGATTCGCGTCGGCCAGGTACTCCGGATTCCGCGCTCATGACGGTGCTCGACGCTACCCGGCGTATCCGCGTTCTCGACCCCCGGCTGGCCAACCAGATCGCCGCCGGCGAGGTAGTGGAGCGCCCGGCGTCGGTGGTCAAGGAGCTGGTCGAGAACGCCATCGATGCCGGCAGCCGCCGTATCGAGGTGGAGCTGGAGGCCGGCGGCGCCCGGCTGATCCGGGTGCGCGACGACGGTAGCGGTATCGCCGAGGAGGACCTGCCGCTGGCGCTGTCGCGGCATGCCACCAGCAAGATCGCCTCGCTGGAGGATCTGGAGGGTGTGGCCAGCCTCGGCTTTCGCGGCGAGGCGCTGGCGTCGATCAGTTCGGTGTCGCGCCTCGAGCTCGTCGCCAACGTCGAGGACGACCCGCGCGGTGGCTGGCGCGTGGTGGCGGAGGGGCGCCAGATGGAGCCTCGCGTCACCCCGGCACCGCATCCCCGTGGCACCTCGGTGACGGTGCGCGACCTGTTCTTCAATACCCCGGCGCGGCGCAAGTTCCTGCGTACCGAGAAGACCGAGTACGGCCATGTGGAAGAGGCCTTTCGCCGCCTGGCACTGTCGCGCTATGACATCGCCTGGGTGCTGCGTCACAACCAGAAGACCGTGCACCAGCTGCCGGCGGGGGACGATCCGACCCGCCGCGAGCGCCGTATCGCTGCGCTGCTGGGCAAGAGCTTCCTCGACAATGCCCTGCATCTCGACCTCTCGGCCGGTGGCCTGCGGCTGTGGGGCTGGGTCGGCCTACCCACCCATTCCCGCGCCCAGGCCGACCAGCAGTACTTCTTCGTCAACGGCCGCGTGGTGCGCGACCGGCTGGTGGCACATGCCATTCGCCAGGCCTATCGCGACGTGCTGTTCCATGGCCGGCACCCGGTGTTCGTGCTCTACCTGGAGGTCGACCCCACGGTGGTGGACGTCAACGTGCACCCCACCAAGCATGAGGTGCGCTTCCGCGATGGCCGCCTGGTGCACGATTTCCTCTTCTCCAGCCTGCACCGGGCGCTGGCCGAGGCGCGCCCGGCGGAACGCGAGGCCCACGCCGATGGCGCTGTAGCCGAGCAGGACGATACCGCAGAGGTGCGCGAGCCTGCACCGCGCTGGCAGCAGCAGCCCATGGCGCTGCACGCCACGGGCGAATCACCGGAGCGGGTCACCGCCGATCGCGTGCGTGCCTTCATGAACGGCTATCGTGCGCTGCATCCTGAGCACGAGGAGCGCCTGCTGACGCCGCAGCCAGCCGAGGCCGGGGCGGATGCCGCCGTGGCATCGCCGCCGGTGGAGGGTGCCGTTGGCGTGGGCCAGGCAGCGGCGCTGCCCGCCTCGGAAGAGGGCAGTGGCATCCCACCCCTGGGCTTCGCCATCGCCCAACTGCACGGCATCTACATCCTTTCCCAGACCGCCCAGGGCATGATCATCGTCGACATGCACGCGGCCCACGAGCGTATCGTCTACGAGCGCATGAAGGCTCAGGTCCACGGCGGCGCGCTGCAGACGCAGCCGCTGCTGGTACCGGTCTCGCTGGCAGCGAGCCATGCCGAGGTGGCTACCGCCGAGGCCGAGCGAGAGGCGTTTGCCCGCCTGGGCGTCGAACTGGACGTGGCCGGTCCGGAGACGCTGCTGGTACGCCAGGTGCCGGCACTGCTGGCCGATGCCGACGTCGAGCCCCTGATTCGCGACATGCTGGAAGACCTGGAGCGTTACGGGCGCTCCGACCGTCTCGAGGCCAGTATCAACGAGCTGTTGGCCACCATGGCCTGTCATGGCAGTGTGCGTGCCAACCGGCGCCTGAGCGTGGCCGAGATGAATGCGCTGTTGCGTGACATGGAGCGCACCGAGCGCAGTGGCCAGTGCAACCACGGCCGCCCCACCTGGACCGAAATGTCGCTCAAGCAGCTCGATCGCCTGTTCCTGCGCGGTCAGTAGTGAGGAAGCGCTGACTGATGTCGCAACGTCGCCCCCTGGCCATTCTGCTGATGGGCCCCACTGCCGCCGGCAAGACCGATCTGGCCATCGAGCTGTACGAACGGCTCGACTGCGAGCTGATCAGCATGGACTCGGCCATGGTCTACCGCGGCATGGATATCGGCAGCGCCAAACCCTCGCCCCAGGAGCTGGCGCGCGCCCCGCATCGCCTGATCGATATCCGCGATCCGGCGGAGCCCTATTCGGCGGCGGACTTCCGCGAGGATGCGCGTTGCGAGATGCGGCAAATTACCGCAGCCGGACGCATCCCGCTGCTGGTGGGCGGCACCATGATGTATGCCAAGCGACTGCTCGAAGGGGTCGCCAACCTGCCGGCGGCAGATCCGGCCATTCGCGCCGAACTGGCCAGAGAGGCCGAACGGCGCGGCCTGGCGGGGCTGCATGACGAGCTGGCACGGGTCGATCCCGAGGCGGCCCGGCGCATTCACCCCAACGATCCGCAGCGCCTGATGCGGGCCCTGGAGGTCTATCGCGCCAGCGGTACGACCCTCACCGAACTGTGGCGTCGACAACAACCTGAAACCTTCCCATGGGAAGTGCTGTCGATAGGATTCACGCCTTTCGATCGTCGCGTGCTGCACGAGCGGATCGCTGCGCGTTTCGAGGTCATGCTGGAGGCCGGTCTCGTCGCGGAAGTCGAGGCGCTGCGTTCGCGCGGCGACCTGCACTTGGGCCTGCCGTCCATGAAGAGCGTGGGCTATCGTCAGGTGTGGGAATACCTCGACGGGCAGGGTGACGTCGACCAGCTGCGCCACCGTACCATCGTGGCGACTCGGCAGTTGGCCAAGCGTCAATTGACCTGGCTGCGCAGCTGGCCGGCGCTACACTGGGTCGATAGTCAGAACCGGTCGGCGCTGGAGGAAGTCCTGAAATTCGTGCGTGAATCGGGCTCTTAGCGTAAGATGATGGCTTCGAGTGGCCAGGGGACCAGGCCAAGCCGGCATGGTGTCATGTCGCAAGACAGACAACCCAAGAACACAACTTTCACCCCTCAAGAGAACGTTTTAGGGAGAGGTAAAATGTCCAAAGGGCAATCCCTTCAAGACCCATACCTGAACATCCTGCGCAAGGAGCGCATTCCGGTTTCGATTTTCCTGGTCAACGGCATCAAGCTGCAGGGACAGATCGAGTCGTTCGATCAGTTCGTGATTCTGCTGCGCAACACGGTCAGCCAGATGGTCTACAAGCACGCCATCTCCACTGTGGTGCCTTCGCGCAACGTGCGGCTGCCGCCGCAGGATCCCGCGGCCCAGCCGGACAGCAACGCGTGAGGTATTGATTGTTTTTTGAACGACCCGACGCCGGCGAAACGGCAGTATTGGTCCATGTGGACTTCCAGGACGAGCGCGAGCGCGAGGATCCGGGCGAGTTCATGGAACTGGTCCGTTCCGCCGGAGCCGAACCTGCGATGCTGCTTACCGGCAGCCGGCATCGGCCCGATCCGCGTACCTTCATCGGTAGCGGCAAGGTGGAGGAGCTGCGCGAAGCGCTGCAGGTGCATGGTGCCGAGCTGGTCATCTTCAACCACGGCTTGAGCCCCTCCCAGGAGCGTAACCTGGAGCGGGAGCTCAAGTGCCGGGTGCTGGACCGCACCGGGCTGATACTCGATATCTTCGCCCAGCGTGCGCGTACCCACGAGGGCAAGCTGCAGGTCGAACTGGCGCAGCTGGAGTACATGTCCACCCGCCTGGTGCGAGGCTGGACCCACCTGGAGCGTCAGAAGGGCGGTATCGGCCTGCGCGGACCCGGTGAGACCCAGTTGGAGACCGACCGCCGCCTGCTGCGGGCGCGTATCAAGGCAATCCACAAGCGGCTCGACAAGGTGCGTAGCCAGCGCAGCCAGAATCGTCGTGCCCGCGAACGAGCCGAAATTCCCAGCGTGTCGCTGGTCGGTTATACCAACGCCGGCAAGTCGACGCTGTTCAATGCGCTGACCGAGGCGAAGGTCTACGCGGCGGACCAGCTGTTCGCCACCCTCGACCCGACCCTGCGGCGGCTCGAGGTCGGTGACGTCGGTCCGGTGGTGTTGGCGGATACCGTAGGTTTCATTCGTCATCTTCCGCACAAGCTGGTGGAGGCTTTCCAGGCCACCCTGCAGGAGGCGACCGAGGCATCGCTATTGGTCCACGTGATCGATGCCGCCGATCCCGATCGCGAGCTCAACGTGGAGCAGGTCGAGAACGTGCTCGACGAGATCGGAGCGCTCGACGTGCCGATGCTCAAGGTGATGAACAAGATCGACCTGCTCGACAGCGCGCCGCGAATCGAGCGCGACGGGCAGGGGCGACCCGAAGTGGTGTGGCTCTCGGCCCGCGACGGGCGGGGGCTCGAACTGCTGGGCCAGGCGCTGTCGGAGCGCCTGGCGGATAACGTGATCGAGTTCAGCATGCAGCTGTCACCGCAGCAGGGCCGTCTGCGCGCGGGCATGCATGAACTCGGTGCCGTACAAGAAGAACATTACGAGGAGGGGGGCAAGGTGCGGCTCGACGTGCGCCTGCCTCGCCGTGACTTCCTGCAGTTGATGGCTCGCCTGGGAGAGCGGGCGGAAGACTATCTTCCGTCCGAGCTGCACGAGCGGCCAGTATGGGATGCGTGACGACTGCGGTGTCCTGATCGACTGGATCGACTTCCCCTAGAAATAACGGCGGCGGAACCTACCGGCGCCCTACAGGATGGCAACCGGCCTCTCCGTGCGGCTGAGCGAAGCGCCGACAGAGAGGCAACGCAGAGTGGAGACGACGTATGGCTTGGAATGAGCCGGGTGGCGGCAACCAGCATGACCCCTGGAGCGGTGGGGGCCGACGCGGTGGCGGCAGTGGCGGTAACGGCAGTGGGGGCGGCGGTGGCAACCGTGGCGGCAACCAGGGCCCACCCGACCTTGACGAAGCGCTGAAGAAATTTCAGGACAAGCTCAACAGCATGCTCGGCGGTCGCGGCGGCAAGGGCGGCGGCGGTCAAGGCGGCAAGGGCGGCGGTCGACCACGCAACACCTTCGCGCTGCCCGGGCTGCTGTTGATCATCGCCTTGGGCATCTGGGGGGCGATGGGCTTCTATCTGGTCGATCAGGCCGAGCGCGGCGTGGTGCTGCGCTTCGGTGAGTTCCAGACCGTCGTCGGCCCCGGCCTGCACTGGAATCCGCCGTTGATCGATGACGTGCGCATGGTCAACGTGACCCGCGTACGCTCGCTGACCCAGACCCAGTCGATGCTGACCCGCGACGAGAATATCGTCGAGGTCGAGATCTCGGCGCAGTATCAGGTCAACAACCCGCGCGACTTCGTGCTCAACGTGCGCAACCCGGAGCTCTCCATCGAGAACGCTCTGGACAGTGCGCTGCGTCACGTGGTGGGTGGCACCGACATGATCGAGATCCTGACCTCCGGTCGTGAGATCCTCGGCAGCTCGGTGGCGAGCCGCCTGCAGACCTACCTGGACAGCTACGGCACCGGCATTCGTCTGCAGACCATCAACATCGAGTCGACCTCGGCGCCGGCACCCGTCATCGATGCCTTCGACGACGTGATCCGGGCGCGCGAGGATCGTCAGCGGACCATCAACGAAGGCATGGCCTACGCCAACGCCATCATCCCGGCCGCTCAGGGTCAGGCGCAGCGCCTGGTCGAGCAGGGGCAGGGTTATCGTGAATCGGTGGTGGCCGAGGCCCAGGGTCAGGTCAACCGCTTCAACGCGCTGCTGGCTCAGTACCGCAACGCACCGGAGATCATGCGTGAGCGTCTCTACATCGACGCCATGGCCGATGTCTTCGCCCGCACGCCGAAGGTGCTGATCGACGTACGCGACGATGCACCGCTGATGTATCTGCCGCTCGACCAGCGCCCCGGTGGCCAGACTGGCGGTGGTGAAGGCAACGGTGAGGCGGCTCGCGGCGAAAGCGGCGAACTCGACCCCCGCGTGCTCGAGCGCCTGCGTACGACCAGCTCGGCGCAGGGTGGCAATACCGGTGGTATCCGCAGGGAGGGCCGCTAAATGGTGAACAACCGTTCCTTGATCATCGTGGGCGGCCTCGCTGCCGTGGCCTGGCTGGCCAGCAACAGCCTCTACGTGGTCGACGAGACCGAGCGTGCCGTCAAGCTGCGCTTCGGTGAGGTCATCGAAGAGAACATCCAGCCCGGGCTGCACTTCAAGGTGCCGATCACCCAGACGGTGCGCAAGTTCGACACCCGTGTGCTGACGCTGGATACCGATACCAGCCGCTACCTGACCCTCGAGCAGAAGGCGGTGATCGTGGACTCCTACGTCAAGTGGCAGGTGGTCAACCCCACCCGCTACTACGAGGCTACCGCCGGCGACGAGATGATGGCGATCCGCCTGATCCAGCCGCGGGTCGACGAGAGCCTGCGTAACGAGTTCGGTCGCCTGGATCTGCAGCAGATCATCGCCGAGCGTCGCGACGACCTGATGATCCGGCCGACTCAGGAACTCGATGCACTGATGCGCGAGGAGCTGGGGGTGTCGATCCTCGACATTCGTGTCAAGCGGATCGACCTGCCCGAGGACGTCTCCGCCGCGGTATTCGACCGCATGCGCTCCGAGCGTGAGCGGGAAGCGCGCGAGTGGCGCGCCCAGGGTCAGGAGGAGGCCGAGCGGATTCGCGCCAACGCCGACCGTCGTCGCCAGGTGCTGCTGGCCCAGGCCACCGAGCGGGCCGAGACCCTGCGTGGTGAAGGCGATGCCGAAGCGGCAGCGATCTTCTCCGAGGCCTACGGCCAGAATCAGGAGTTCTTCACCTTCTGGCGCAGCATCAACGCCTATCGCGAGAGCTTCGACGGCGAGCGGGACATGCTGGTGCTCGATCCGACCAGCGACTTCTTCCGCTACCTGCGCAGCCCGGCGATCCAGAACGACGAATGACCCCAACCCTCGGCCGGCCGCGGGTCGGCCGAGGCTCGTTGGCCCCGCAAGCGGGGTTCAACCTGGCGTCAAACGTGATAGAATCCCTGAACCGGGCGTGGCCCGGTTTTTTTGTGGGCCTTTTTTACCTTCGAAACCCTTTTCGCCCCGCCCAATCGTCTTGCAGGATTGACCATATGACCATCGCTGACCGCTGGCTGCTGCCCGACGGCATGGATGAGGTGCTGCCGCCCCAGGCGAGCCGCATGGAGGAGCTGCGCCGTACGCTGCTCGATCTCTATTACCGCTGGGGATACGACCAGGTCATGCCGCCGCCGGTGGAGTTTCTCGACTCTCTGTTGACCGGTACCGGTACCGACCTGGACCTGCAGACCTTCAAGCTGACCGACCAGCTCACCGGCCGCCTGATGGGCGTGAGCGCCGACGTGACGCCTCAGGTGGCGCGGATGGATGCGCACTCCATGCGCCATCAGGGGCCGGCGCGTCTGTGCTACTGCACCAACGTACTGCGGGCCAAGGCCGACCAGTATCAGGGCGGCCGCAGCCCGGTGCAGGTCGGCGTCGAGCTGTTCGGCCACGCGGGCCTGGAAGCCGACCTCGAGATCCTGCGGCTGGCGCTGCTGAGCCTCAAGGCGGCGGGGGCCGCCGAGCTGCACTTGGCGCTGGGCCATATTGGCATCTATCGTAGCCTGGTACAGGCAGCGGCACTGGATCACGACCGTGAGCGGGCGCTGTTCGAAGCGCTGGAGCTGAAGTCGCCCGGCGCCCTGGCCGAGCAGGTCGAAGCCAGCGTACCCGACCCGGCGCTGGCGGAGATGTTCCGTGCGCTGGGACGCCTGCATGGCGGTGCCGAGGTGCTGGAGTCCGCACGCGAGGCCTTCGCCGGCGCCCCCGCGGCGGTGGCAGAAGCGCTGGCTCAGCTGCGTGCGCTGCATCAGGGCGTGATCGAGGAGCATCCCGAGGTCGAGATATACTTCGACCTGGCCGAGCTGCGTGGCTATCAGTATCACACCGGCATGATGTTTGCGGCTTTCGTGCCGGGCTACGGTCAGGCCTTGGCCAAGGGCGGGCGCTACGACGATACGGGGCGCGCCTTCGGGCGTGCGCGACCCGCCACCGGCTTCTCCATGGATCTCAAGCTGCTCGCCACGCTGGTACAGAGCGAGCCGGCCTGCGACGGCATCTGGGCACCGGCCGCCGGAGACGGGCTGAGCGAGGCGATTGCCGCGTTGCGCGACAGCGGTCACCGGGTGGTACAGGCACTGCCGGGGCAGACGACATCCCCCGAGGTGCATCGCTGCAGCCGCCGTCTGAGCCTGGTCGACGGGCGCTGGCAGACGGTGGCACTCTAGGCCTAGGCCAGATTTGGACGACACCGGCATGCGGGCCGGAACACGAGCGCGGCCCGCGGGCCGGATCATCGACGCGCACTTACGCGGCGCTGACACGAGAGACGAGACACAATGGGCAAGAATGTAGTCGTGCTGGGCACCCAGTGGGGTGATGAAGGCAAGGGCAAGGTAGTCGATCTGCTGACCGAATCCGCGGCGGCGGTGGTCCGTTTCCAGGGCGGACACAACGCCGGCCATACGCTGGTCATCGACGGCGAGAAGACCGTGCTGCACCTGATTCCCTCGGGTATCCTGCGCCAGGACAAGACCTGCGTCATCGGCAACGGCGTGGTGCTCTCCCCCGAGGCGCTGATCAAGGAGATCCGCGAGCTCGAGGCCAAGGGCGTGCCGGTGCGCGAGCGGCTGCGTCTCTCGCCGGCGTGCCCGCTGATCCTGCCCTACCATGTGCGCCTCGACCTGGCGCGTGAAAAGGCCCGCGGCGTGGCCAAGATCGGCACCACCGGTCGCGGCATCGGGCCGGCCTATGAGGACAAGGTGGCCCGTCGCGGCCTGCGCCTGGGCGACATGCTGCATCGCGAACGTTTCGCCTCCAAGCTGGGCGAGGTGCTCGACTACCACAACTTCGTGCTGGTCAACTACCACGGCGAGAAGGCGGTGGACTTCCAGCAGATCCTCGACGAGGCCATGGAGATGGCCGAAGAGCTGCGTCCCATGGTCTGCGATACCGTAGGCCTGGTGCACGAGCTGCGCCGCGCCGGAGAGAACATCCTGTTCGAAGGGGCGCAGGGCTCGCTGCTCGACATCGATCACGGCACCTATCCGTTCGTCACCAGCTCCAATACCACCGCCGGCGGCACCGCCACCGGTTCCGGCGTTGGCCCGCTCTATCTCGATTACGTACTCGGCATCACCAAGGCCTACACCACCCGGGTCGGCTCCGGCCCGTTCCCCACCGAGCTATTCGACGAGCACGGCCGGCATCTGGCCGAGCGCGGCCATGAGTTCGGCGCCACCACCGGGCGTCCGCGCCGCTGCGGCTGGTTCGACGCCGTGGCCCTGCGTCATGCGGTGCAGATCAACTCGGTTTCGGGCATCTGCCTGACCAAGCTCGACGTGCTCGACGGGCTGGAGAACATCCGGGTCTGCGTGGGCTATCGCAGCAAGGATGGTGAGGTGATGGAGAACCCCGTCGATTCCGAGGGCTACGAAGCGGTGGAGCCGCTCTACGAGGACCTGCCGGGCTGGAGCGAGTCGACGCTGGGGGCCAAGCGCATCGAAGACCTGCCGGCCAATGCACGCGCCTACATCAGCTACCTCGAGGAGAAGGTGGGCACCTCGATCGACATCGTCTCGACCGGTCCCGACCGTAACGAGACCATCGTGCTGCGTAACCCCTTCGACGCCTGATCGTGTCGGGGTGCTATCGACAGTAACGAACGAGGCCGGCCAAGCGCCGGCCTCGTTCGTTAGGCGCAGGATCGCGGTAACGCCACCTAGCCCGATGCGGTGGGTTCGCAGGCGGGTCGATCTACTCCTCCACTTCCACTTCACCGGCGGCGGCGATGGCTTCCTCGTCGGAGAGCAACTGGCGCAGCGTCTCAACGGCGAGCTGCCCCTCGCTTTCGAAGACATTGTCCAGCCACAGCAGGGCCTGCTCCTGGTTGGCCTGCAGGCCGCGGGAAGTGAGGTAGGCCTCGGCCAGAGCCAGACGTGCGCTGTGGTGCCCTTGGCTGGCGGCCTCGTAGAGGTAGTCGGCGCCTCGCTGCGGGTCGCGCTCCACCGTCACCCCGCGCAGATACTCGCGGCCGAGCGAGGCCTGCGCCCCCGGGTGGCCCTGCTCCGCGGCGGTCAACAACAGCTCATGGCCGCGCTCGACATCCTGGGCTATGGCGCCGTCGCCGCGCATCAGCGCAAGGCCGAGCGCCGCCGTGGCGTAATCTGCACCGCCATCGATGGCCTGCTGATACCAGCGTTCCGCTTCCTCGGCGTTCTGCTCGACCCCTTCACCATGCTGATAGGCCTCGCCCAGTGCGAAAGCGGCGTTCGGCATGCCTGCATCGGCGGCCTGCTGTAGCAGCTCCAGACCGCGGTCGATGTCCTGCTCCACATGGTTGCCGGTCAGGTAGGCTTCACCCAGATTGGCCCGTGCGCCGGTGTGGCCCCGGGCCACGGCGGCTTCCAGGTACTCGACGCCCGTTGCGTCATCGCCCCGATCCATGTACAGGCGGCCGAGGCTTGCGGCGGCCCCGGCATGGCCGGCCTGATGGGCTTGCCCCAGCCAGTACTCCGCCCGGCTCTGGTCGCGTTCGACGCCTTCACCGTCGAGAAAGGCACGACCGAGATCGGCCATGGCGCCAGGGTGGCCGTCTTCCGCCGCCGCCACCAGGGCCTGGATATCGCCCTGGGCGCCCAGGTCGCGCTGGACGTAGGTCAGGGCATCGTCGGCGGACTCGTGCCCCGCCTCCTGAGCGCGAGTGAGCCAGCGATTGGCCTCGGCGAGATCGCGCTCCACGCCCTCGCCATGGCGATAGGCGCGGCCCAGTACCACCATGGCATAGGCATCGCCCTCATGGGCAGCCTGGGTCACCAGTCGGATACCTTCGCGGGGATCGCCGTCCAGGCTGCCATCCAGATACGCTTCGCCGAGTTGGGTCAGCGCCGTGGTGTCACCGGCCTGGGCGGCGTGCTCGAGAAGCTCGCGCCCCCTGACTGGGTCATAGGGCAGCACCTCGCCGGCGAGATAGGCGGAGCCCAGTATGCGCATGGCCCCGCTCTGGCCGCGCTCGGCGGCCTGTTCCAGCAGCTCCTCGGCGCGAGTGGGATCGGGTGCCGTGCCGCGCCCTTCGAGCAGGGCACCGCCGAGCTGCTCGGTGGCCCAGGGGTGGCCGAGTTCATGGCTGCGTTCGAGATAGTCGACGGCAATGTAGGGCTGGCCCGCGACCCGTTCGTCATCCAGGTAGAGCGAGCCCAGTTGTGCCAACGCCAGCGGGTGATCCTGCTCGGCGGCCTGTTCGAGTAGGCCCATGCCGCGGGGCAGGTCGTTGAGCCCGGCCTGGCCTTCCACCAGGGCGCGCCCCAGGATCACTCGAGCATCGGTCGAGCCGGCTTCGATCGCCTCGCGCAGCCAGCGCTCGGCACGTACCGGTTCGGGACGGCCGGTGTCGGGTTCGAGCAGGGCCTGGCCCAGGTGGGTCATGGCATCGACGCTGCCTTGGCTCGCTGCATCCTCCAGCAGCTCGAGACCCTGCTGACGATCTCCGTCCCGGGTCAGGTCGCGCCCGGCTCGGGCCAGGGCATCGAGATCGCCCGCTTCGGCCGCCTGCTGCAACCAGTGGATGCGTTGGTTGGGCTGGTCGCCGAGCAGTCCGTCCTCGCTGTGTAACGACGCCAGCTGCAGCATGGCATTGACGTCGCCCTGGGCCGCCTCGTTTTCGAGGATGTCGGCGTAGCGCTGGGCGTAGTCCATCGAGCGAGCCGGATCTTGCTCCAGCCAGCCGCCGGGAGCATGGGCTTCTGCCAGAGCCTCGAGGGCATCTGGCTCACCGCGCGCGGCTGCTTCGCTGTAGAGCCGGTGGGCCAGTTCGGGATCGGCCTCGACGCCTTCGCCGCCTTCGGCCAGCAGATGGGCCAGCAGCACCTCTGCGTTGCGGTCGAGGTCGGCCTCCTTGGCTTGCCACAGAAGGTAGTAGGCGAGTACGTCGTTGCGCTCCACGCCTCTGCCTTCCAGATAAAGGCGGCCCAGATTGAGCGAGGCATGGCCGTGGATCGGCGAGGGCCGTTCGATGGCCTTGCCGTAGAGCCGTGCGGCCTCGACGCGATCGACTTCCACGCCCTGGCCGCGTTCGTAGAGCTTGCCCATCTCGTAGAAGGCGGGGGGGAAGCCCATTTCCATCAGCGGCTGCAACTGCTCGATGGCTTCGTCGTAACGCCCTTGGGCGATGGTATCCTGGGCAGCGTTGATGCGATCCCAGTCATAGCCATCCATCGGGGCCTCGATATCGACCTCGAACCAGCTCGAATACTCAGCGGGCACGGGGCCGGCATGCCCACCGTCGGGAGACTCTTGGCTGATGGCGCAGCCGGCCAGCCAGGCCGACAGGGTTATCGCTGCGGTGAATCGCAGCGAGGGGATGAGTCGAGTCCTGTTCGCTATTGGTTCCATGTGTTCCCCTCTCTATGTCGTGTCGTGTGGCAGTTGGCTCCGATTCAGTTTCCCAGGCCGCGGAACGCTTCGGTGCTGCGCTGCTCCTCATCCATGTAGAGGTGCTCCTGTGCATCGGGATCCATGAAGTAGAGCGTGACGAAGCCGCCCGCACTGCGGTTGTAGGTAGGGCGTACCCGGGTCACGAAGTCGGCCATCGGCTCGTGCTCGTAGTGGCTCAGGTAGATGTCCATCCAGGTGAAGTACTGTGGGTCACGCAGGAAGCCCATGAACTGTTCGAGTGGCGCGTAGTCGCCCAGCGCCGCCGGGTCGTCCAGAATCACGAACAGGAAGTCGACGGCATCGTGGATGGTGCTGCCCTGGTACTCCAGGTCGAAGATGTCGTAACCCTGACGGTGGATCACCTGCATGTTGGTGATCAGATAGTTGAGGGCATAGTTCTGGTAGTGGGTGGCGCGCCGTCCGCGACTCACTTCGAGAGGCAGTGCGCCGCTTTCGGTCATGTCGTGCAGTGCCGAATAGATAGCGCTGACGCCGAAGCGGAACAGATCGTCATCCTCGACCAGCACCCCGACCATGCTGGCGTAGAGTGCGCGGCGATAGAAGTGGTTGTTGCAGCAGCTCTCCTCAGGCTCGCCGGGAATTGCCGAGTGCTGCAGGGCGAGGCCGTGGAGCCACCGCTCCACTTCCGCTTTTTCTTCCTCGAAACCTTCGACGTGAGGACGCACGATGGAGTAGGCCATGGCAGCGGCGAACAGCATCGATTCCGAGGCGAACCAGGCTTGGGGTTCCAACGAATCGTAGCGGAAGGTGGTCAACGCCTTGGCCTCGGCCCAGCCGTGCAGATACTGCACCAGGCAGTCGGCATAGAAGGTATCGCCCGTGGCGACGAAGGCTCCGGCCAGGTCCGATACGCTGTCCTCGAAGGCGAACAGCGGCTCGGTGGCCAGCTCCCATTCATCGGGGTTGGGGTAGAAGCCCGGTATGCCGCCGCGGGTCGTGATCGGTTCGAAATTGAGCTTCTGACGACAGCTGAGCCCGAGCCCCGCCTCCTCCTTGACCTGCAGCAGCAGGGGATTCTGGGTTTCGCGCAGCAGGGCCATGCGCGCCTCGACATCGAAGTAGCTGGCATCGGTGTCGTTGACTTGGTAGTCGGAGAGGTCGAGCGCCATGCGCTCCTCTCGCGAGAGGGTGTCGGCCATCACCGCGCTGCCACCCAACGCCAGCAGGGCGGCGGGCAACAACGACAGCACGGGGTGTCGGATAAGTCCTTTTACTGCAGCAAGGGGCATGATCGGCGTCGCTCCATTGGCGCTCGAACGTGGGTGTCAGGGGGTGTAGAAACGGAAGGCGGCAAAGTCGACGTATTGATCGCGGGGCGTGCGCCACCCTTCACCGGTGCCGCCGAAGAAGGTCGAGAACATCAGGCCGTCGATGGTGAGGTCGGGCGTGGTGCGAAACACTACGTTCTGGTGCTCCAGCACCGGACGACCATCGACCCAGAGCCTGGCAATGCCGTTATCCTGACCGGGATCGTTGAGCACCACCTCCTGCTCGATGGTCACCCACTGACCGAGCGGAAAGTGCCAGAAGCCGCGCCCGATGGATTCACCCTCGAAGCCGACCACATAGGGGTAGAGTTCTCCCTCGCCCTCCTCGCGCCACATCAGGCGCATCGAAAAGCCGCTCACGCCATCGACCTCTTCACCGCCCGAGGGGGCTTCCCCGCCATACAGGCCCGGCAGCTTGCCGCCGCGGACGAAGTCGAAATCGGCGGGAAAGCGGACCATATAGCTCAGGCAGGCTTGCTCGGCGCCCTGAAACGAGGGGGGATCGCTGTAGAAACCGGCGCCGCCGCGGGGCTCCTCGCCCGGTGACGAGGTGCCGGCGGGGTAGTGCACGCGCAGGCCTGGCTCGTCGATACCGGTCTGTCCGGCTCCCAGACGCTCGACGTTTTCATCGGTACCCCAGTGGCGCGTGGTGTGGAAGTTCTGGCGCACGGAGGCGTGGCCGTCTCTGTACGCTGCATCTGCAGCCTGGCGCGGCCGCGGGGTTTCTATCGCTCTGTAGCGCTGTGAGCAGGCTTCGACCTGGGGAATGCCGACGAGGGCATCGGCGCCCTCGTCGCTGTGGCCGGCCGCTGCCGGCAGCAGGGTCAACCCCCCCAGCAGCAGGCCGGTATACATGCCGACGGTCCTGCGTTCCTTAGCTGTCGTCGGTAACTTCATCGTTGTCCTCCATGGCTGCGCGGTAGATGTCGTCGCCGAACTGGATGACCGAGCGCACCCCTTGCCAGATCCGCTCCGAGGCGGCGCCCAGCAGCGGGGCTTCGGTAAAGCGCACGTCCACCGGTTGGCCGACGCTCTCGGCCGGCAGCGGCTCCTCCGGTACCAGCAGCACGCTGGCCACGTTCTGCTGCTGTCGCACCCAACTGGGAAACCCGGCGCGCGGCTGGCGTTCGACGTCCAGCGCAACGTTGCGCACCCGAGCGCGAATGGGCTGGTTGGCATTGGCCAGGGTAACGTAGGCCTGCTGGTCGGGGTCGATGCGGCTGATGTCGTTCATGTGCACCAACGCCTCGACCAGCACGTCGTCCTCGTCGGTGCGGATCAGTGTCATGATCCGTTCGCTCTCGTTGATGTAGACCCCGTCGGCACTGCTCAGCGCCCATGCCACCAGACAGTCGCAGGGGCTGTAGATGTCATTGCTGGCCATACGGGCCTCGAGGGCGGCGATACGCGAGCTCTCGTAGTCGCGCACCGTTTCGAACTGGTCGATACGCGCCTGGGCGATCTCCGGCGAGACGGACTCGAAGGTCATGGTGTCGCCGCTGGCCGGCTGGGCCGAGTTGGCCAGGCTGACTTCCTGCATGCCGCCTTCGATGTGTTCGCGCAGGTTGTCGAGCAGCCGGTTGTTGTAGTCCAGCGCCGCCTCGGCAAGGATCAGATCGGACTCCAGGTCGCTGTTGATCACGTTGGTCAAAAGCTGGTCGCGCTCGACCTGGTCGCCGGCCACCAGTTCGTGTTCGCCGAGAATGCCCGGACTGGGCGCACGAATATCGATGCGCGGTGCCGTCACGGCGGCGAAACTGGGCTCGATCAGCATGAAGTTGCGGTAGGCGGTGGCGGCGCCTACCAGCACCAGCACGCCGATGGCGGCGAACAGCAGGATGTAGCGCCCCATGGGCTTGGGCGGGCGCGCCGGCGGCAGCGCTCTGGACGCCTGACGCTTGCGCGGCGTCTGGGGGTCTTCGCCGCCTATCAGTCCTTCGACGTTGGGCGAGCGGCCGCTGAGGGCGCTGCGGATGATCTGACGCAGCAGCTCGCGGTGCTGCGGCTCGATCTCGGTGATCTCGAAGCTGACGTCGTAGCCCTCGCCGCGGGCTGCGGGCGTGGTGCGCAGGCACTCCGCCTTCAGCGGGACGATCAGCTCGGTGGCACCTGCCATCATCAGCAGTGAGGCGGTGATGCGCTGGCCGGGCTGATAATCCCGCCGGCTGTGGGCGGAAAAGCCGCCCAGGGAGACGTCGTTGCCGCTCAGCTCCGTATCGCTGTCGGCCAGATCGACGCGAAAGGGCAGGGTGACGCGAATGTAGCCACGCTCGTCACGGCGCTCATGCTGCAGGCGGTCGCCGCGAGTCAGGCGCACGCTGTCGTGATCGGCGCCTTCCGGCTCGCCGGCAGCGTCGGGTTGCTTCCTTGCGCGGCTCCCACCCAGGGTAGGCTCGTGTCGCTTGGGGTCGTCGTTGGAAAAATGATCAGCCATCCGTAGGTCGCTCCTTGCGTCAGGGTTGAGTCGTCGCCACTTCCGTTTGGGCGGCGGGCTCGACCCTGAGTCTTACGTTGACGAGGGTCAGGTTGTGTTCATCGAGGGCCAGCTGGCAGGAGGCATCCACGGTGCACTGCACGGCATCCTGGATCGGCTCGCCATCGGGGCCCCGCATCAGTTCCGCCAAGGCGGGCGATATCGCCAGCGTGGTGCGCTCATTGCCATGAATCTGCTTGTCGCTCGGCCGGGCGCTTTGTTGCAGGGTGTCGATCAGGTCGCCTTCCAGCCGAAAGTGTCCTGGCGGGAGTCGTACCGCGTCATTGGTTCTGTCGGCAATGGCGGCACCGATCCAGCGATCGAGCCGCTCCGGCTGCTGGTTGCGCTCCCAGGTCTGGTCCCGGGCGATATGCAGCGATGTGCGGTCGGGCGGCTCCATCACGCCGGTCGACAGGATCAGCACGAACAGCAGCACGCCGTAGGCAAAGCCATGCAGTACGTGGCCCATTCGGCGCTGTCTGCGGGCCGCCACCGGATCGTCCGGCTCGCCGGCGGAAATGCCCTGGCGTGACCACTTCTGCCGGTTGAAGCGGAAGCTGACGTAGGTCTTCAGCATCGCGCCCCACACCTGGTTGTAGTAGATCAGCGGGATCCACAGCAGGCTGAATCGCCCGCGCTGCCAGGCAAGGATGAGAGTGGCGATGCCACGGGTCATCAGGATCCACAGCACGTAGGCGAAGAAGAACGAGGGCCTGACGAACAGCGATACCAGGGTCACCACGGTGGGGCCGACGAGGGTCGTCCACATGGAGAGGCGCTGATCGATCAGGCTCCACCAGGTAAACATGCCCATCGGGCGAGGCCCCAGCGCAATGGCGCGGTTGCTGGTGCGCAGCATGTTGCCGTACCAGCGACGCATCAGGTCGGTGGTCGAGGCAAAGAAACGCCGACGATCGGGCAGCTCCTCGAATCCCGTCACGTAGACGTCGGGAATGTAGAGCATGCGCCAGCCTTTCTTCAGCAGCCAGAACCACGAGGACTTGTCGTCACCCGAGAGGAACTTGAAGTTGCCGAAGCGCCAATGGTCGACATGGTCGCTCTCGATCAGCTCGATGAAGTCGGGCTGAGTCGCCAGGTCGGCACGGAACACGCTGTAGCGGCCGGTGAGCACCAGCAGTCGACGCGATACCGACATCGAGCTCATCATCAGGTGGCGCTGCGCATAGCGCAGGTCGTACCACTCGCGGGTGGCGTCGTTGCCGGTCACCTCGGCACGGTTGTTGGTGGTCAGCGCCCCCAGGTCGTCCTGGGACACGAAGAAGGAGAGCGAACGGGACAGCGTGCCCGGCTCGAGCCGGATATCGCCATCCATCGAGATCAACAGCGATCCCGGCGCCGGCAGGCGCCGGGAGATCGCCCGCAGCACCTCGGCCATGGCCGAGCGCTTGCCGTCCCCCTTCTGGAACATGTAGCGCACTTCGACGTTCTGCGGCCAGCCGTGCTCGTCCATGACGTGAGTGATGACATCCACGTCGGTACGATCCGAGACGGAGGCGAAGATCGTCGTCGGCACGCCGTAGGTGTGAGCTTCCCTGACCAGAGCGTCATAGACCTGGAAGTTGACCCGAGCCTCGATGCGAAACGAGGTGCACAGCACGAACAGCTCCGGTGGCTTTTCGTGCTCGCCCACCGCATCGGCCTCGGCCCGCATGCGTGGGAAGAGCACACGGTTGTACCAGACCGAGCGGATTGCCTGCACCGCCCACCAGGAGTAGCGCCAGATGGCAATCGTCCCGATGACGAAGAAGAAGCTCTGCGACTCGGGCGAAAACACATCCGTCGGCAGCTCGCTGACGATCAGTATCAGCAGCGCCATGCCGAACACGAAGGTGGTCAGCTCCGTGACTCGGCTGGCGACGGTGTGGTCGCGGGGAGTAGCGGACATTGCAGCTCCTCACGCCAGCACGGGTCGTACGGAGTCACCTCGACCGATACCGTAGTAGGCGAGCCCGGCTCGCTTGACGGTCTCGGGTTGGAACAGATTGCGACCATCCACCAGCACCGGCTCCTCGAGCTTGTCGTGCAGCTCGGCGAAGTCGATGGTGCGGAAGGCCTTCCATTCGGTGCAGATCACCAGCGCGTGGGCGCCCTCCAGGGTATCGTCGCGGCGTTCGGCCAGTACCAGATCGTCGCGCTCGCCGTAGATACGGCGACACTCGTCGGAGGCTTCCGGATCGTAGGCCTGGACACGCGCGCCGGCGTCCCACAGCGCTTCCATCAGCGCGCGGCTGGGCGCCTCGCGCATGTCGTCGGTATTGGGCTTGAAGGCCAGCCCCCAGATGGCGATGGTCTTGCCTGCCAATTGACCGTCGAAGGCCTGGCAGAGCTTCTCGAACAGCTTGTTCTTCTGCCGCGCATTGACCCGCTCTACCGCCTTGATCATCTCGGCCGGATGGCCGATCTCCTCGGCGGTGTGGGCCAGCGCCTTGACGTCCTTGGGAAAGCAGGAGCCGCCGTAGCCGCAGCCGGGATAGATGAAGCTGTAGCCGATGCGCGGGTCGGAGCCGATGCCGTGGCGAACCTCTTCGACGTCGGCGCCGAGGCGCTCGGCGAGGTTGGCGACTTCGTTGATGAAGCTGATCTTGGTCGCCAGCATGGCGTTGGCGGCGTACTTGGTCAGCTCGGCGCTGCGCACGCCCATGAACATCATCTTGTCGCGCTGACGGTTATACGGCCCGTAGCACTCCAGCATGGCCTGCTTGACGCGCTCCGAATCGGTGCCGACGACGATGCGCGAGCCGCGGGAGAAATCCTCTATTGCAGCACCTTCCTTGAGAAACTCCGGATTGGAGCAGACGTCGAACTCCAGGTCGACGCCGCGTTTCTCGAGCTCGGCGGCAATCGTGCGTTCCACCTTGCTGGCCGTGCCGACCGGCACGGTCGACTTGTCGACGACGATCTTGTAGTCGTTCATGTACTGGCCGATGGTTTCGGCGACCTTCAGCACGTACTTGAGGTCGGCGCTGCCATCCTCGTCGGAGGGGGTGCCCACGGCGATGAACTGCAGCAGACCGAACTCGACCGCCTTGGCGGCATCGGTGGTGAACTCGATACGGCCGGCAGCCTTGTTCTTGCCGATCAGATCTTCCAGGCCGGGCTCGTAGATGGGAACTTCGCCGGCGTTCAGCCGTGCGACCTTGTCCTGGTCGACGTCCACGCACATGACCTGGTGGCCGACATCGGCCAGACAGGCGCCGGTGACCAGTCCCACATAGCCTGATCCGAAGATGGTGATTTTCATGATCGTCATCGCTCCTTGCAGTGATGCCCTGTTCATCCAATCAACGCCGCCTGCGCCGGTATCCACCGACGCTAACGGCGCACAGGGCCGGGTTTTCTTCGTTAGCGTGTCATACGGTAGGCAACATCCACGCCAACTGGAAAAAAGTCTTTCCAATCAGAAAGCTGGCGTGAAGATAAAGAATTGTTATCAGACATGATGGTGCTGTTGTGTCGCCATTAGGAGACGTCTCAGGCGCAAAGTTCACTGAGCCTTGCAGATCAAGGGCTTGATCTGTCTCCTAACAGCGACAAGGATAGGAGGTGTTTGGGTAATATATTGATTGAATTTGTTTTGTTGAGTAAGGAAGGGGTGTTTCCGAGCAGCGACGCCCTTACTCGCTGGCCGACCTTGCCGCTACCCGGGCTTCCATACGTGTCAGGAACACGCTCATGATGCGCTCGTAGAGCTGGCGTCCGAGCAGGGCATCCTCGATACCGGCATCCACGTTGGGGTTGTCGTTGACCTCGATGACCACGACCCGCTCTCCCGCCTGCTTGATGTCGACGCCATAGAGCCCGTTGCCGATCAGGCGCGTGGCCTTCAAGGCTGCCTTGATGACCGCCGATGGCACCTCGGACGGATCGTGGGTGGTGAAACCGCCGCTCTTCACGCGTGCTCCCGAGTGGTCATAGATCTGCCAATGACCGCGGGCCATGTAATAGCGGCTGGCGAACAGCACCTGGCCGTCCAGCACGCCGATACGCCAGTCGTACTCGGTGGGCAGCCACTCCTGCAGCAGCAGCAGCGCGGAGTCGTCGAACAGCCGTCTGGTTTCGCGCTCGAGCTGCTCCAGCGACTCGACCTTGACCACGCCGCGGGAGAAGGAGCCGTCGGGAATCTTCAGCACCATGGGAAAGCTCATGCCGGCGACGCGCTCGGCCAGCGGGCGTCGGTCGCGGCGCTTGAGCAGGACCCCCTCCGGTGCCGGGACGCCCCGTGCCCGGAGCAGCGCATGCAGGTAGACCTTGTTGGTACAGCGCAGGATGTCCCGCGGCGAGTCGATCACCACCAGCCCCTCATGCTCGGCGAGCCTTGCCATGCGGTAGGTGTGATGGTCCAGCGCGGTGGTTTCGCGGATGAAGAGGCCGTCGAATTCGGCCAGTCGGCCGGCGTCGCGCCGGGTGATCAGCGATACGTCGATGCCCAGCTTGCGTCCGGCGCGAATGAAGGCCTTGAGCGCACTGGTGTTGCTGGGCGGCATGACCTCCTTGGGATCGACCAGGATGGCCAGGTCGAAGCGGTAGCGGCGGCGCGCCTTGGGGGTGCGCCATACCTTGCGCGAGTGGCGGTTCAGCGCCGAGGCGAACAGGTCCTGCTCGTCGACGTTGAGATCGCGCAGCGCCACCGGCTTGAGGCGGGCCAGGCGCCACAGGTCGTGGCGCCGCACCAGGCGTGCCTCGAGCAGCGGACAGGGCAGGCGCTCGAAGAGCTTGCGGGCGAGACGGCCCAGCTCGGGTTCGAGGCATTCGCCGAACAGCACCCGCAGCGTCACGCTGTCGCCGGCGAGGCGGCCCTGGCGTGCCAGTTCGCCCAACAGCGGGGCCAGCGTATCCAGCTGCAGATCGACCAGCGCCTTGCGCGACAGCTCGTTGAGGGTCTCCACGCTCGGCAGCACCCGCTGCCCACGGGCCTGGGCGAGCAGGGAGACGTAGTAGCCGGTACCCAGGTAGTCGAGTTCGCCGCACAGATTGATCACATGGGTGCTGCGGTCCTGGTCGGCGGCACTGCGGTGACGGCGGTCCAGGGCAAGGAAGTCGTCAGCGCTGATCAGGTCCTCGGAGGGGTAGTAGGGCTGCCAGTCTTCCTGTCGATCGACGACGATACGCAAGGGGCACATGGTGAGTTCCGTTCGGTTGAAAACGATGGCAGAGCGCTGCCGAATGCGGCCAGCATGCCGCTGCAACTTCCAGTCGACAAGCGTGTCGACTGGTGAAATGATTTCATGATCCCGATCCACCAACAGCAGTGTCGGGACGACTATCGTGTCCCTACGACATATGATGATTGCAGCCCGTTGCGGCCCGTTGCGGAGAGTTCGATGAGCGTTACGTTGCGTCAGGCCCGTCCTCAGGATCTGGACGCACTCTATCGCCTGGAACAGCTGGCCTTCAGCGGCGACCGCTTCAGCCGCCGGCAGCTTTGGCACCTGTTGAATCGCGCTCATGCCGAGACCCTGCTTGCCGAGGCAGAGGATGGGCGACTGCTGGGCTACGGCACCTTGCTGTTCCGGCGCGGCAGCCGACGAGCCCGGCTCTACTCCTTCTGTGTCCACCCGGAAGCGCGTGGTAGCGGCTTGGGGCGTCGCCTGCTCGAAGCGCTGGAGCGCCTGGCCGTGGCTCAGGGGGCCGATGCCCTGGGGCTCGAGGTGAGAGCCGACAACCGTATCGCGCTGGGGTTGTATCGCCGCATGGGGTTTCGTCTGGAGCGATGGCTCGACGATTACTACGAAGACGGCTGTGCCGGCTGGCAGATGGGCAAGTCGCTCGTCGCAGCAGAAGATCCGGTTGAAGAAGCCTCCTAGACGCGCAGGGGGCAGCCTAGGCTGGTAGACTTTTCGGCGTACCGGGCAAACAGGGAAAAGCCATGCCTTCTTTCGATATCGTTTCCGAATATGACAAGCACGAAGCCAGCAACGCGGTGGATCAGGCCAATCGCGAGATCCAGAGCCGCTTCGACTTCAAAGGCGTCAAGGCCAGCTTCGAGCTGAACGGCGACACGGTGCTGCTCGAAGCCGAAGTCGATTTCCAGCTCAAGCAGATGCTCGACGTCTTGCGCAACCGTCTCATCGCCCGTGGCATCGATGCGCGCTGCATGGACGTGCAGGAGCCCGAGCTTTCCGGCGTGCGCGCCCGCCAGGAGGTCAAGCTCAAGCAGGGGCTGGAGCAGAAGGAGGCCAAGGACATCGTCAAGCGCATCAAGGACAGCAAGCTCAAGGTCCAGGCCCAGATTCAGGGTGAGAAGGTGCGCGTCACCGGCAAGAAGCGTGACGATCTGCAGGATGTGATTGCCATGCTGCGCGGCGAGGGCGGCCCAGACCTGGCACTTCAGTTCGACAATTTCCGCGATTGAGCGGTGCGGTAGTGCGCCATCGGCCCGTCAGCGGTCGATGGCAAATCTTGACCTGGGGCAAGCAAGCCGCAGCCCACCCTTGAAATTTCCTCCGACGTCACCAATTTTACCCTTGCTGACACAGGGCCGAATGGCCTGCCCGTTGCGTCACGTGTTTGGAAGAACAGGAGGTGGCGTATGAACCTGCAGAAATTCTCTCCCTGGAACTGGTTCAAGAGCGAGAGTGCCGATGCCGGCACGCCGGTGCCCGTCGAGCCGCGTCGCGGCGAGCTCTCGCCGTTGCTCGGCATGCACCAGGAGCTCGACCGCTGGATGAACGACGTCATGCGTCAGTTCGGCATGCCTTCCCTGGAGAGCCGCTTTGGCGAGATTCCCGGCCTGCTGCGGCCGCAGCTCGACATTGCCGAGCGCGATGACGAGTACCTGATCAGCGTCGAGGTGCCGGGTGTCGAAGAGAAGGACGTCAAACTCACCTTGGATGACCATCGCCTGGTGATCGAAGGCGAGAAACGCCAGGAAAGCACCACCAAGGAAGACAAGTTCCAGCGTATCGAGCGCTCCTATGGCAGTTTCCGCCGGGTGCTGGATCTTCCCGCCGATGCTCGCACCGAAGAGATCAGGGCCAGCTTTGCCAATGGCGTGCTCGAGGTGCACGTACCTCGCAGCGGCGAGGTCAAGTCGCAGCGTCGTGAAATTCCCATTCACTAACGAAAATGGACTCCGTCAGCTCGCCTCCGGGCGGGCTTTCTTTTTTCTAACGCGTCCATAGGGATGGCTGATTGGCTCGCACTGGCGAGATGCGCTTCAATGAGGAGAGCTGGCAACGCCGAATTGGAGCTACCTGCATGCATTCGCTTCGACGCGCTCTCTATATCGCTCTGGCATGGGTCAGCTTCGGGCTCGGCGTCATCGGTGTCTTCGTGCCGCTGATGCCGACGACCTGTTTCATGCTGCTGGCGGTATGGGCGGCCTCTCGCGGCTCACCGAGCTTCGCTCGGTGGATACGTGAGCACCCGCGCTTCGGTCCCACCGTGGTGGCCTGGGAGGGCGAGCGCGCCATTCCTCGTCACGCCAAATGGCTTGCCGGCGCCATGCTGGCCTTCTCGATCCTGGTGCTCCTCTTCACCCTGAGTGTGGTGTGGCTGAAAGTGCTGCTGGTGAGCGGTCTGACCCTGCTGGGGCTGTGGATCGTCACGCGCCCCGAACCCGTTCGGCTGGCAGGCGACTCGGCGCGTTTCGTGCGCCGCTGACGCAATGCGCCTTTGAGGTTGGGGAGCCGCCAACCGTACAATGGGCGCCGACCATGGACAGGAGTCTTCCCGATGTCTGAACCCAAGCCGACGTATCGCCATGACTATCGGCCGCCCGCCTACCGTGTGACCCATGTCGGGTTGACCTTCGAGCTCGATCCCGCGGCGACCCGAGTCAAGGCGAGCCTGCAACTGGAGCGCAATCCGGAGCGCGAGGCCGATGCGCCCCTCGAGCTCGACGGTGAGCAACTGATCCTGAAGTCAATCGCCATCGACGGCCAGCCCTTGTCCGGCGACGAGTACACGCTCGGCGAGAGCGGGCTGACCCTGCACCGTCCACCCCAGCGCTTCCGCCTGGACACTGAAGTGGAGATCGCGCCCAGGGAGAACACGGCGCTGGAAGGGCTCTATCTCTCCAACGGCATGTACTGCACCCAGTGCGAGGCCGAGGGCTTTCGCCGCATCACCTACTACCCGGATCGCCCGGACGTGATGGCCACCTTCTCCACTACCGTGATCGGCGACAAGGCGAGCCTGCCGGTGCTGCTCTCCAACGGCAACCCGGTGGAGCGGGGCGAGCTGCCCGGTGGGCGCCACTTCGTCACCTGGGACGATCCCTTCCCCAAGCCCAGCTACCTGTTTGCGCTGGTGGCCGGCGACCTCGAGAAGGTCGAGGATCGCTTCACGACCATGAGCGGGCGCGAGGTCACGCTGCAGATCTGGGTCGAGGAGGAGAACCTGGGCAAGACCGACCACGCCATGGCCTCGCTCAAGCGCGCCATGCAGTGGGACGAGGAGACCTACGGACGCGAATACGATCTCGACCTGTTCATGATCGTGGCGGTCAACGATTTCAACATGGGCGCCATGGAGAACAAGGGGCTCAACATCTTCAACTCGGCGGCGGTGCTGACCCATCCGCATACCGCCACCGATGCGACGTTCCAGCGGGTCGAGGGCATCGTCGCCCACGAGTACTTCCACAACTGGTCGGGCAACCGCGTTACCTGCCGCGACTGGTTCCAGCTCTCGCTGAAGGAGGGCTTCACCGTCTTTCGCGACCAGTGCTTCTCCGCCGACGTCAATTCGGCGCCGGTCAAGCGCATCGAGGACGTGGCCTTCTTCCGCACCGCCCAGTTTGCCGAGGATGCCGGTCCCACCGCGCACCCGGTGCGCCCCGATCACTACATCGAGATCGGCAATTTCTATACCCTGACCATCTACGAGAAGGGCGCCGAGGTGGTGCGCATGCTGTGCAACCTGGTGGGCTGGGAGGCCTTCCGCCGCGGCAGCGATCTCTACTTCGAGCGCTTCGACGGACAGGCGGTGACCATCGAGGACTTCGTCGAGTGCATGGCCGAAGCCTCGGGGCAGGATCTCTCCCAGTTCATGCGCTGGTACTCCCAGGCCGGCACCCCGGAGATCGATGCCTACGGCGAGTACGACTATGCCCACGCCGAATATCGCCTGACGCTGCGTCAGCGCACGCCGGCCACCCCCGGCCAGCCCGACAAGCAGCCGCTGCACATTCCCATTCGCATGGGCCTGGTGGGCACCAAGAGCGGCCGCGACCTACCCTTGACGCTTGACGGTGAGTCGCTGGGCAGCGATGGCGTGATCCACCTGCGCGAAGAGGAACAGACCTACGTCTTCACCGACGTTTCCGAGGCCCCGATACCCTCGTTGCTGCGCGGCTTCTCGGCGCCGGTGCAGCTGCGCTTCCCCTACGGCCGCGAGGATCTGGCCTTCCTGCTGGCCAACGACTCGGATGGCTTCAATCGCTGGGACGCGGGGCAGCGCCTGGCGATGCTGGCGCTGGACGATCTCATCGCCGCGCATCGCAACGGCGTGGAGAAGGTCATGGACCCGCGCGTGGTCGAGGCCTTACGCGCCCTGCTCGAGCGCGGCGGCGACGACAAGGCGGTGCTGGCTGAGATGCTGACGCTACCGAGCGAGGCCTACATCGCCGAGCAGCAGCCGCTGGTGGACGTCGAGGCGATCCACGCGGCACGCACCTTCGTCAAGCAGTCGCTGGCAGCGACCCTGCGCGACGACTTCATGCGTGTCTTTGAAGAGAACGTGAGCGATGCACCCTACGCGCCGGAGCCCGAGCAGATCGCCCGGCGCAGCCTGAAGAACGTGGCGCTCTCCTATCTCATGGCCATCGAGGACGAACAGGCCATCGAGCTTGCCCGGCGGCAGTTCGAGGCCGACCACAACATGACCGACGTGCGCCATGCGCTGACACTGCTGACCCACAGCAGTCGTGACGATCTGGCCACCCCCGCACTGCGCGCCTTCGGCGAGAAGTGGGCTCACGACTCGCTGGTGATGGATCAGTGGTTCACCATTCAGGTCACCCGGCCTCAGCCGGATGCCCTCGATCGGGTCAGACACCTGATGGCCCATCCCGCCTTCTCGCTGAAGAACCCCAACAAGGTACGTGCTCTGGTCGGCGCCTTCGCCAACCAGAACCGCATCAACTTCCATCGTGCCGACGGGGAGGGCTACCGGCTGCTGAGCGACGTGGTGATCGAGCTCAACCGGCTCAACCCGGAGATTGCCGCGCGGCTGGTCACGCCGCTGACGCGCTGGCAGCGCTTCGACGAGTCGCGCCAGGCGCTGATGAAGGGCGAACTCGAACGCATCCGCGCCGAGAAGCTCTCGCCCAACGTCTATGAGGTGATCGAAAAGGCTCTTGCCTGAGTAATTTCCTGCTGCGCTCGGTATCCGACGGGTTATCAAGCGCAGCAGCAAAGCCTCCGCCCAATCAATAGATCAGCCAGCTCAGCACCGTAACCCCCAGCACCGCCCAGATCAGGGTGGCGACGATGCGTCGGCGCAGCAGGGCGCGTAGCGCCAGGTAGAGCAGCCACAGGCCGAGCAGCAGCACCGCCAGGCTGACCAGGGTGGCGGGGATGCCCAGCGCGCTGGCCAGGCCGTCGAAGAAGCCCCGGGCGGAGGCGCCCAGGTTGTAGAAGAAGACGATCAGCAGGTCGACCACGAAGCGAATGATCTCGCCCAGGGTTTCGCCCAGCCAGGAGAAGAACTCTTGCATGCGCAGATCCGTGTTCGGCTTACTCGATCATGTCGAGCACGGTGCCTACGATATCATCCATCGTGACCAGGCCCAGCAACTTGTTGTCGTCCAGCACCAGCACCCGCTTGACCACACTGTCGGTCATCAGGCTGGCGACGTGGCGCACGTCCAGCGACTCGCCGACGCCGATGGCCGGCTTGGCACAGACGTCGTAGACGTTGATCAGGTCGATGTCGCCGTTCTCGGCGACGATGGTCTTGAGGATATTGGTATAGGTGATCAACCCCCAGGCATCGTGGGGATCCTGCTGCTCCACCACCAGACTCTTTAGATTGTGGCGCTTCATCAGGCTCAGCGCATCGCGCAGGGTGGCGAAGGGGGATACCGTCACCACGTCGCGGTTCATGATGTCCTTGACCAGCATCTCGTTCTCTCCGTCAATCTCGCGCTCAAACGTCTTGCCTGAGCCGCTCTTCGAAGCGTTTGACCTGTGCCATGTCGATACCTCCCAGGTGTTCCACCGGTAGCGTCATGACCAGGCCGCGGGAATCCTCGCCGGTGGGATTGAGCACCTGGCGGATGGCCTTGAGCACCTTCAGCGACAGTCCCTTCTCGAGGGTCAGCAGCATGATGCTCTGACTGCCTTCGTAGGTCAGGCCGAAGAAGGTCTTCTTGCGCTCGCCGCCGATGCCGCGTCCGGTCATCAGCGTCATGCCCACCGCGCCGGCCTCGGTGGCGGCGTCGATGCACTCCTGTTCGAGGTCTTCCGGCACGATGGCGACCAACAGCGAAAACTTCATCTCGTCTTGCCTCCCGGCTTTGCCACTCTCTCCATCACGATGGCATAGCTCATGACGGTCACGATAGGAAAGATCGAGGCGAAGGCGATCAGCCCGAAGCCGTCGATCAACACGTTTCGACCCTCGATCTGACTGGCCAGGCCGATCCCCAGAGCGGTGACCAGCGGCACCGTCACCTCGGACGTTGTAACGCCACCCAGGTCGAAGGCCAGCGCCACGATGTAGCGGGGCGCCAGGGCGGTGAGCAGGATCACCAGCACATAGCCGCCGATGATGTAGTAGTGGATCGAATCGCCGCTGATGATGCGATGCACGCCGATGGTGATGCCGATCGCCACGCCCAAGGCAACCAGGATGCGAATGACGTTGCCCTGAATCTTGCCGGCGGCGGCTTCTTCGGCCTGCTGACCCACGGCGATCAGCGCCGGTTCGGCCATGGTGGTGGCAAAGCCGATGCAGAAGGCGAACAGGTAGACCCACAGCCAGGTATCGAAGCCGATCAACTGGGCGGCCATGCTCTGGCCGATGGGGAACAGGCCGAGCTTGAGACCCACCACGAAGGCATAGAGCCCGACGATCACCAGGGCGAAGCCGATGCCCACCTTGAGCGGGCTGGCCAGGGGGTGGCGCAGCACGGCGTACTGGAAGAACAGAATGACCAGGATGATCGGCAGTACGTCGCGCAGCATGCCGAACAGGTCGAGGATCATCGTCACCCAGCCGGCGGGTGGGGCGACGTCGGCTTCGGCGTGCAGCATCTCGGCGCTGCCGGCCAGGGTGACCGGGTCGGCGTAGACCAGGATCCCGTAGAGCTGCACGCTGATCATCGGCACCATGACCGCTAGCGCCACCAGGCCGAAGCCGTCGACCAGCGGGTTGCGACCGCGAATAGAGGCGGCCAGACCGATGCCCAGCGCGGCGATCAGCGGTACGGTGACGATGTTGGTGGTCACGCCGCCGGAGTCGTAAGCCAGGCCGACGATCTCCTCGGGAGCGAAGAAGGTGACCAGCACCACCACGACGTAGCCGACGATCATGTACCAGTGCAGCGGATGGCCGAGGATCACCCGGAACACCCCCAGCGCCATCACCAGGCCCACCGAACTGGCCACGATCAGGCGCAGCGTCAGGGCATCGATGCGGCCATCGCTGATGAGGGCGGCCTGCTCGGCCACGGCGATCAGCGCCGGCTCGGCAATGACGGCAGAAAAACCGATGGCGAAGCCGAACAGCATCAGCAGCGGCATCGAGCCGCGCCGGGTGAACTGGTTGGCGAGTCGCTTGCCTACCGGGAAGATGCTAAGTTCCAGCCCTTGCAGGAACAGGGCCACGCCCAGGGCCACGATCAGCAGTCCTGCCGCCATGCCCAGGCCGCCCTCGGGCCACTCGCGCAGCAGCAGCGCCTGGAATGCCACCACCACGATGATGATCGGCAGCAGGTTGCGCAGGGCATGGGCCAATGCGTGCAGAAAATCCTTGAATTGCTCTACCAAGACCGACTCCCTGGCAATATCGGTTGGGCAATGGTGTCGAGTAGCGTTGGTGGCGCGATGCAGCAGGCGGTTGGCCCGTGCGGCTGCCACACTATACCATCGGCCCATGACAGTTAGCAGGCGCTAATGCAGGCTCCGTGATTGATCCATATCAAGGCGGGGTCGATGGCTGCGGACAGGAGAACGCAAATGAACATGACAGTGATCGTCACTCTGGTGGTGCTGGCGCTGCTGGTGATCTACGGGGCCAGTATCTACAACCGCCTGGTCTCGCTGAAGAATCGCTATCAGAACGCCTTCGCCCAGATCGAGGTACAGCTCAAGCGACGCTACGACCTGATTCCCAACCTGGTCGAGACTGCCAAGGCCTATATGGCGCACGAACGCGATACGCTGACCGCCGTGACCGAGGCGCGCAATGCCGCGCTTGCCGGACTGAAGTCGGCAGCGGCCAGGCCGGGCGAGCCCGGCGCCATGGCCGAGCTGGCCGGTGCCGAAGGAGCTCTGGGCGCCGCCCTGGGGCGGCTCAACGTGGTGATGGAGGCCTACCCGGACCTGAAGGCGTCGGAGAACATGCGCCAGCTCTCCGAGACCCTGACCAGCACCGAGAATCGCGTGGCCTTTGCCCGCCAGGCCTTCAACGATGCGGTCATGCAGTACAACACCTACAAGCAGAGTTTCCCGCCGGTGCTGCTGGCCGGTCCGCTGGGGCACCGCGAGGATGCGGCGCTGCTGGAGTTCGACGACAGCGCCGAGATTCAGGCGGCGCCTCGCGTCAGCTTCTGACGGTACGCCGCGATGGATTTCTTCGGCGCCCAGGCGCAGGCTCGCCGCTTGACCCTGTGGCTGGTGGTTCTGCTGCTGGTGGCGGTGGTGGGCATGGTGGTGGCCACGGTGCTGGTAGTGACCCTGGCAGTGGCCCTGCTCGAGGGCGGCCAGCCGGGAGCCGATCCGCTGGGCCTGGCGTTCGATCCGCTGCTGCTCGGTGGCGTGACGCTTGGGGTCCTGGCGGTGGTGGTGGCGGGCAGTCTGGCGCGTCACCTGCAGCTGCGCGCAGGGGGCGCGGCGGTGGCCGAGGCGCTTGGCGGTAGGCCGATCAACGCCGACACCCGCGATCCCGACGAGCGCCGGCTGCTCAACGTGGTGGAGGAGATGGCCATCGCCTCGGGCCTGCCGGTGCCGCTGGTCTACGTACTCGAAGAGTCGGGCATCAATGCCTTCGCCGCCGGGCACACGCCGCAGGATGCCGCCATCGGCGTCACCCGCGGGGCCATCGAGAGCCTCTCGCGGGACGAACTGCAGGGTGTCGTGGCGCATGAGTTCAGCCACGTGCTGCATGGCGACATGCGCCTCAACATGCGCCTGATCGCGCTGCTCTACGGCATCCTGGTGGTCGGTCTGGTCGGGCGCATGTTGCTGCGTGGCACGGCCACTCGGCGCATGGTGCGCGGCTCGCGCCAGAACAATGCTCAGATCGTGCTGTTGGGGGCCGGCCTGGCGCTGATGCTGGTGGGCTTCATCGGCACGCTGTGCGGCAACCTGATCAAGGCCGCGGTGAGCCGCCAACGTGAGTTCCTCGCCGATGCCAGCGCCGTGCAGTACACCCGTAATCCGGCCGGTCTGGCCGACGCCCTGAAGCGTGTGGCAGCGCATGCACAGGGCTCCGAGCTGCGGGCGTCGCAAGCCGAGGAGTTCAGTCACCTCTACTTCAGTCGCGGCGTGTCCGGCTTGCGCGGCTTGACCGCCACGCATCCGCCGCTGGTGACGCGCATCCGCCGCCTCGAGCCCGAATGGGATGGCAAGTTGCCCGAGCCACGGCAGGCGTCGCCCGGGGTTGCCCAGCAAGAGCCTGAGGCGACAGCGGCGACGGCTACCGGCAGCAGCGCCTTCCTGGCCACCGGCGGGGAGCTGTCACAGCGGGTCGGCGAGCCGCGCGACACCGATCTGCAGGGCGCCCGCGGGACCCTGGCCGAGATCGATCCTCGCCTGCTGCAGGCCGTCCACGAGCCCTATGCGGCACGCGCCGTCATCTACGGCATTCTGATGGGGGCGGATCCCGAGAGCCGGACCCGACAGCGCGAGGCACTGGTAGATGCCGCCATGCCGGAGGTGCTGGCGGAGCTGGAACGCCTCGACCAGCCGCTGCGCAGCGTGCGGCCGGGTCAGCGGCTGGCGCTGATCGAACTCTGCCTGCCCATGCTGCGCCAGCTGTCGGTGGCGCAATATGCACGACTCCACGAATGCCTCGAGCGCCTGATGGCCGCCGAGCATCGCCCCGGCGCCCTGCAGTGGGCGTTGCACCGGCTGGTGACGGTGGGCAGCCAGGGGGGGACGTCATCACGTGGCCGCCGACTGTCGCTGGCGCAGGTCGGGGATGCCGTGGAGCTGCTGCTGTCGAGCCTGGCCCGGGCGGGCAGCGATGACCAGGAACGGGCGAGGGCGGCCTTCGACAGGGCGCTCGAGCGATTGGACATGGCCCTGACGCTGCGGCCTGAGCCGGCGTCGCCGCAGGCACTCGACGCCGCCCTGGCGCGCTGTCGGCAGTTGACCGACGTCGAGCGAGCCCGGCTGCTCGATGCCATGCTCGAGTGCGTGATGCACGACGGCCAGGTGGCGCCGGAGGAAGCCGAGCTGCTGCGGGCCGTGGCCTGGGCGCTGGAGTGCCCGTTGCCATTGACCCTGAATTGAGGCGGATGAGGGATCGTTTCTCGCTGTCGTTGTCCAATGCCCAGGAGGGCAAGACCCGGCGGCTTGCAGCAGCTGTCGGGCTCTGCTGGAATAGGGGCCTTTTGCTGGTCTCATATGGATGGGAGAACGCCGATGGCCAAGACACCCTGGATTCCTGCCGCCGTGGCATTGACGCTTGCCCTTGGGCTGGCGGGCTGCGGCGACAATGGCGAAGAGGCTGACGCGACACCCCAGCCCGAAGAGCCGGTCACCGAGGCCGAGCCCGACATCGAGGTGACGGAGGACGAGCCTGAGACGCCGCCGCCGGCGGCCGAGGAAGAGGTGCCGACCGAGGACGAGTCGTTACCGGCCATCCCGGAAGAGGATGCCGCCGAGCTGGAAGCCAACGGCGAGATCGAGGCCGACGCCGAGACGCTGGGGGAGTCCCCGGTCGACACGCTAGAAGAGGGCGGTGCACTGCCCGGTGAGCCGACCCGCTCCGACATCGATGCCATCATCGAGGACACCGAGCGTCGCTTCGAGGAGGCCCAGCGCCAGATCGACCAGCAGTTCGAGGAGGTGGAGCAGAGTCCCCCGGCCCTGGAACCCATGGAGAGCGACGACGATTTCAGCACCCGGCTCGAACCGATAGGCGGGGACGAGCGCGACACGACGACCGAAATCGACCGCGAAGCGGAGCGCACCGGGGAGGTGACGCAGTCCGACATCGACGCCTGGCTCGAAGAGACCGAGCGCCGCTTCGAAGAAGCGCAGCGTCAGCTGGAAGCGCAGTTCGAGGAAGCCGAGCGGCGTGAACCGGAAAGCGAAGCGCCGCGCTTCGAGATCGAGGAGTGAGCAGCCGGGATCCGGCTAGCAACATGAAAAAGGCCCACTCACACGAGTGGGCCTTTCGTCAGGCAGACATCAGGTCCAGCCGAGGACGTACCTCAGTTGGCAACCCGGATGTTGGAGGCCTGAAGGCCCTTCTTGCCCTGGGTCACTTCGAAGGTCACCTTCTGACCGTCCTGCAGGGTCTTGAAGCCTTCAGCCTGAATTTCGGAGAAGTGTGCGAACAGGTCATCGCCGCCGTCGTCCGGAGAGATGAAGCCGTAGCCCTTGGTATCGTTGAACCACTTGACAGTGCCAGTTGCCATTGTCGATTTTCCTTGCTTACTGATTGATCGTACTGGGCACTCGGAATACCGGGGCCCGAAGTGCGTGGCAAGAGAAAAAAGTGCGCTTCGGGTGTACCATGACTCGCCATGCTTGGCTCGCCTTACAGCGTCACGTCTTTCCACTTTCAAGCCTACGCAGCGGAAGCCCCTGGAGAAGGCGCTGTTTGCAGTGAGTCGCTCGCCCCAGGCTGGCCGCCCGCTCAATCCACTGTAGATAGAAAAGATCCTAGCGTCCAGAGAATCTATTGCCTTGCATGGGCATATTTAACGGAGTCCTTATATGGTGGATGCCCAGTTCTGGCCCTTTCTCATCGCCATCACGCTGCTGTCGATGAGCCCGGGGGTGGACACCCTGCTGGTGATACGCAATACCGCCCGTGGCGGCATCCGCGATGGCGTGCTCACCAGCCTCGCCATCTGCTGCGGCCTGTTCGTGCATGCCACCATCTCGGCGCTGGGCATCTCGCTGATCCTGCTGCAATCGGCCTGGGCGTTCAGCGCCCTGAAGATGGCCGGTGCGGCGTACCTGATCTGGCTGGGCATCAACGGCCTGCTGGCGGCGCGGCGCGGCAACGGACTACCGCTGGGGGCCGTGCAGGGCGAGCGCCAGGCCGTGCCGCTGTGGCGCCCGCTGCGCGAGGGGCTGCTCTCCAACGTGCTCAACCCAAAGACCGTGGTCTTCTACATGGCCTTCCTGCCTCAGTTCATTGCCCCCACCGACCCGGCGCTGCTCAAGTCGCTGTGGTTGGCCGGAGTGCATTTCGTGATTGCCAACGTCTGGCAGATCGCCATCGTCTTCATGGTCGGTAGTGCGGGCCGCTGGCTGGGCAGCCGTCTCTTTGCGCGGGCGCTCAACGGGGCCACGGGCGCGGTGCTCATCCTGTTCGGGGTCAGGCTGGCGCTGGAACGGCAGCCAGCCTGACCCCGTGCGGGTTGGCGTGACGGCTCAGTTGCGTGCCAGCAGGGAGGCGTCGTAGCGCACTGTCTTCTCTGCCTGGCTGAGCATCGCCACGCCCTCGCTGCTGCCACCGTTGGCCAGGCTCTCGAAGATCACCCGGTAGGAGAGTACCGCCTGCACGTAGTCGCGGGTCTCGCGGAAGGGAATCGCTTCGACGAACAGGTCGAACTCTTCCGGCGCATCGCGCAGCCAGCGGTCCACGCGGCCGGGGCCGGCGTTGTAGGCCGCGGCGGCGGCCAGGCGGTTGCCACGGTAGCGATTGGTCATGTCGCGAATGTAGGTGCTGCCCAGGCGGATGTTGAGCTCGGGGTCGAGGACGCCATAGGGTCCCGGGTCGCTGATGCCGAGCTGCCGGCTGAGCTGGGTGGCGGTGCCCGGCATGATCTGCATCAGCCCGCGGGCGCCGGCCGGTGACAGCGCCACCGGATTGTAGGCGCTCTCACGCCGGGCGATACCCATCAGCAGGAAGGGGTCCACTCCGGTCTGCCGTCCCCAGTAGAGGAAATGCTCGCGATAGGCTTCGGGGAAACGCCAGTCGAGCGCGTCCCACAGCTGAGCGGTAATGGTGGTCTGCACCAGCCGTGCATGCCAGCCGCGGCGTTGGGCATAGTCGGCCAACGCTCTGGCCTCGCGCGGCGAGGCGGTGGCCACCGCATGCAGCCATTCGCTGTTGGCCAGCCCATCCTCACCGATGCGCAGCAGGGCTTCGGTGCGCTGTACCGCCGGCCAGCGGGCCACCTCATTGCGATAGCTCTCGTCGAAGTTGTTGCGCTCCAGGTTGAGTGAGTAGGGGCGTCCGATGCGATCTGCGGCGGCGAAGCCGAAGAAGTTGCGCCCCTGGGCGGCCTGCGCATAGGCCACTTCGGCACGCTCGCTGTCGCCCAGTTGCTCATGGGCGCGTGCCTTCCAGTACTGCCAGCGGCTGTTGTCACGGC
This sequence comes from Billgrantia desiderata, assembly GCF_900108215.1. Classification (NCBI taxonomy): domain Bacteria; kingdom Pseudomonadati; phylum Pseudomonadota; class Gammaproteobacteria; order Oceanospirillales; family Halomonadaceae; genus Billgrantia; species Billgrantia desiderata. The sequence continues at coordinate 216,774 of NZ_FNVC01000003.1, forward strand.
TGTCCTCGGGCATCATCTCCACCCAATCGAGAACGCCGGCCCAGTCGCGGTTGGCCAGGGCGTGGCGAATGCGCAGCTCCAGCACCCGCGTGGTGGCGATGCGCGGCAGGGCCTCGTCGACCCAGTGCATGTTGTGATCGATGCCGCGTACCAGCGAATAGAAGGCCAGGTCCTCCTCGATGGCGTGGCGATGGCGCTCCTCGATCGGCAGGTGCGGGGCGATCTTGCGCCACGCCTCGTAGGCGGCTTCGGTATCGGCACGGATGAAGCCGTGCATGGCCGAGACGAACAGCGGGCCGCTGCCACGGCACTCGGGGCCGATGCACGAGGGAACGCGGGTGACGTCGGCGTAGCTGCGCTGCAGGCGCTCCACGGCGTCGATGCCGTCCTGCCAGCGGCTGCCCAGCAGGCGACCCAGGTAGCTGACAAGGCCGGTTTCTCCCTGTTCCCAGGCCAGCATCTTGCGCTCCCAGATATCGAACTCGCTGATGTCGCCGCTGGCGCGCAGACGGTCGAACAAGGTATCGCAGGCCGATGGCTGGGAGCTCCCCACGTGCCATAGCTGGCGGCCACCCTCGGCGGCGGCCTGGGGGTCGCTGCCGAGCAGCGCCGTGTAGTAGTAACACTGCCGCTCGGTGCCGCTGGGCTCGCCGTCGGCCACGGCGAGCAGGCTGCCGAAGCGTCCGGCGGCGCCATAGCGAGCGATCGCCTGGCCGCGCATCCAGTCGCTGAGGGGCGAGTCCTGATGGCGCTCGATGAAATCGAGGATCTGGCCAGGCTCGGCCTGGGGCAGGCGGTTACGCAGGCGGTGATACTCCACATAGCCTTCCAGCACATGACCGCTGATGGCGGCCTGATCGATGCGCTCCCACTGCTGGCTGCGCGCGGCTTCGAGAGCGCTGCGCAGGGCACTGTCGCTGGGCTGGGCATGCGCGGTGACGGAAAAGCTCAAGGCCGCCGCGGTGAGCAGGGCGGCCGCGCGGTACAAAGGGAAAAAATGGCGCATGTTGAACGGCCTCCGGAAGGGCGGTGACGAACCTCTGTATCCTGGCCCATTGGAGCCGTTTTGAGTAGACCGTGAGGTCGCTTTCTCGTTCAGCACGACTCACGTTCCATCATCGGAACTCTTGTCTCGCCGACGGGCGGCGTCTAGTCTGCGAGACTGGATCAAACGCTTGTTGGGGGAAGGGTGAGTATATCTGACGAGTTGCATGTAGGGGCTGGGGCGACAGGCCGAAGTCCCGAACGATGGCGAGCCGGCCTGTCCCGCTTCGTCAACGTCATACCGCATACCCGCGAGCTGGGCCTCGAGGTGGTGGAAGTCGCACCGCCCAGGGTGCACATGCGCCTGCCCTGGCGCGACGAGCTGCTGGGCGACACCGAACGCGGATTGGTGCACGGCGGTGTGCTGACCATGCTGCTCGACACCGTATGCGGCTCGGCGGTGCTGTGCGGGCTGCCGTCGCCGGAGGTCTGTCCCACGCTCGATCTGCGGGTCGATCACTATCGCCCGGCCCTGGCCGGCCAGCCGATCATGGCCGAGGCTCGCGTGCTGCGCGTGACCGGCGCCATGGTCTTCACCGAAGGGACGCTGTGGCAGGACCCGCAGCGGCCCATTGCCCGCGGCATCGGCAACTTCGTACGGCTCGGGCCGCGCAACACGCCGCCGGGTTTCGCCGAGGCGCTGTTCGGGGAGGATGACCATGCCTGAAGGATTCCACGACGTGGCCTGGCTGGCCAGGACGCGCGCCGAAGGGGACGTTGCCGCCTGGCTCGAGCGGCTGCCCTATGCCCGTTACATCGGCGTCTCGGCAACGCCGGACGCTGCCGGCGACGGCCTGATCTTCCATCTCGAACCGCGTGAGCACAACATCGGCAACGTACTGCTGCCGGCGCTGCACGGCGGCGTGGTGGCTGCCTTCATGGAAACCGCAGGCACCCTCGATCTGATGCTCTCGGCTCGCGAGCCGCGCCTGCCCCGTGTCGTCGACTTCTCCATCGACTACCTGCGCACCGCCCGGGTGGTGACCACCCACGCCAGGTGCCAACTGCTGCGCGAGGGGCGTCGTCTGGCCAACGTTCAGGTCACGGCCTGGCAGGAAGCGGAGCAGCAGCCGGTGGCCACCGCACGCCTGCACCTGGTGCTGGGCGTGCCGGAAGCGAGCGACGCTTGAAAAGCGGGATGTGGACCCCATATCGCTGAACAGTTCTGAAACGGCGGCGTGTCACGCGCCGCCGCGGGTTCAAGCGATGAGGTAACCGATCCATGTCCACGACCGCTCACGAGGAAACCCTCGGCTTCCAGACCGAGGTGAAGCAGCTGCTGCACCTGATGATCCACTCCCTGTACTCCAACCGGGAGATCTTCCTGCGCGAGCTGATTTCCAATGCCGCCGACGCCTGCGACAAGCTGCGCTACGCGGCGCTGGACAACGATGCCCTGTACGAGGGCGACAGCGAGCTGCGCATCGAGATCGAGCATGACGAGAAGGCTCGCACCGTGACCGTGCGCGACAACGGTATCGGCATGAACCGTGACGAGGTGATCAAGAACCTCGGCACCATCGCCCGCAGCGGCACCGCCGAGTTCCTCAAGCAGCTCTCCGGCGAGCAGCAGAAGGATGCCCGCCTGATCGGTCAGTTCGGCGTCGGTTTCTACTCCAGCTTCATCGTCGCCGACGAGGTCACGGTACGCACCCGCAAGGCGGGCAGCGACAAGGCCGAGGGCGTCGAGTGGCGCTCCAGGGGCGAGGGTGAGTTCACCGTGGCCGACGTCGAGCGCGAGGTACACGGTACCGAGATCGTCCTGCACCTGAAGAAGGACGCCAAGGAGTTCGCCGACGACTTCCGCCTCAGGAGCCTGGTACGCAAGTACTCCGACCACATCGAGGTGCCGGTGCGCATGCCCAAGGTCGAGACCGCCCGCGACGACGAGGGCAAGGAGATCGAGGGCAGCGAGGTTACCACCTGGGAGACCGTCAACGAAGCCACCGCACTGTGGGTGCGACCCAAGGGCGAGATCTCCGACGACGAGTACAAGGCCTTCTACAAGCACGTGGCCCATGACTTCGCCGATCCGCTGACCTGGAGCCACAACAAGGTCGAGGGCAAGCTGGAGTACACCAGCCTGCTTTACGTGCCGGGTCGGGCGCCCTTCGACCTCTATGAGCGCGACGGCTCCCGCGGCGTCAAGCTCTACGTCCAGCGCGTCTTCATCATGGACGACGCCGAGCAGTTCCTGCCGCTCTACCTGCGCTTCGTCAAGGGCGTGCTCGACACCCGTGAGCTGTCGCTCAACGTCTCCCGCGAACTGCTGCAGCAGGACCCCAAGGTCGAGAAGATCAAGAGCGCGCTGACCAAGCGGGCGCTGGACATGCTCAAGAAGCTGGCCAAGGACAAGGAGGCCTACCAGACCTTCTGGAACGTCTTCGGCAGCGTGCTCAAGGAGGGTCCGGCGGAGGACTTCGCCAACCGCGAGAAGATCGCCGCCCTGCTGCGCTTCTCCAGCACTCACACCGACAGCGCCACCCAGGACCAGTCACTGGCCGACTACGTCGCGCGCATGAAGGAAGGGCAGGAAAAGATCTACTACATCGTCGCCGACGGCTTCAACGCGGCGAAATCGAGCCCGCACCTGGAGATCTTCCGCAAGAAGGGCATCGAGGTGCTGCTGCTGCACGATCGCATCGACGAGTGGCTGATGAGCCACCTGCACGAGTTCGAAGGCAAGCGCTTCGTCGACGTGGCCAAGGGCGAGCTCGACCTCGGCGAGATCGAGGGCGAGGAGGAGAAGAAAGCTCAGGAGGAGACCGCCAAGGCCAAGGAGGCGCTGGTCAAGCGGGTCAAGGAGGCGCTGGGCGACGCCGTGCAGGAGGTCAAGGTGACCCACCGGCTGACCGACTCGCCGGCCTGCGTGGTGCTGCCGGAGCACGAGATGGGCTACCAGATGCGCCGCATCATGGAGGCCGCCGGCCAGAAGATGCCCGAGGTCAAGCCGATCCTCGAACTCAACCCGGGCCATGCCCTGGTGGAGCGGCTCGAGGCCGCCGAGGGCGAGCGCTTCGACGATCTGGCGCGGGTGCTGCTCGACCAGGCGATCATTGCCGAAGGCGGCCACCTCGACGATCCGGCGGCCTACGTACGTCGCCTCAATGCGCTGTTGACCGCCTGACGTAAGGTTGACGACATAGCACTTTGGGCCGCTTTCGGGCGGCCTTTTCGTATCTATTCGCGTCTTCTCGTCCTCTCTTGACGTCAACGTCAACAAGCTTTTTTTTCGCAATTTCAGCTGGATAGTATTGCCCGCGAGCAGGGGGGAAAGGGCTGCGCTGCTGTTGTGCATCGCAGTAAGGTCAGGTATGAATAGTCGGATTGCCTAACCAGAAAGTTCAATAACCATAAAGGGAGATCCAACGTGAAGATTGGTGCACCCAAGGAGCTCGCCACGGGAGAAGCGCGCGTCGCGCTCACCCCTGACAGTGCACAGCTCATACAGAAGCTTGGACACGAGTGTTTGATAGAAACCGGGGCCGGCGTTGCCGCCGGCTTCGACGACGAGGCCTATCGGGCCGTCGGCGTGAGCGTGGCGGAGAGTGCCGAAGCGCTGTGGCGCGACGCCGAGATCGTGATCAAGGTGCGCGAGCCGAGCGAGGCGGAAGCCGAGCTGCTGCGCGAGGGCCAGACCCTGATCAGCTTCTTCTGGCCGGCCCAGAACGAGGCGCTGCTGGAGCGTTGTCGCGCCAAGGGCGCCACCGTCATCGCCATGGACATGGTGCCGCGGATCTCCCGCGCCCAGAAGATGGACGCGCTCTCCTCCATGGCCAACATCGCCGGCTACCGGGCGGTGATCGAGGCGGGCAACAACTTCGGACGCTTCTTCACCGGCCAGGTGACGGCGGCGGGCAAGGTGCCGCCGGCCAAGGTGCTGGTCATCGGCGCCGGTGTGGCCGGCCTTGCCGCCATCGGCACGGCGACCAGCCTGGGTGCCGTGGTGCGCGCCTTCGACGTGCGTCCCGAGGTGGCCGAGCAGATCGAGTCCATGGGCGCCGAGTTCCTGTTCCTCGACTTCGAGGAAGCCCAGGACGGCTCCGGCACCGGCGGCTACGCCGCGCCCTCGAGCCCCGAGTTCCGCGAGAAGCAGCTGGCGCTGTTCCGCGAGCAGGCCCCCGAGGTCGACATCGTCATCACCACCGCGCTGATCCCGGGTCGTCCAGCGCCCAAGCTGTGGCTCGAGGACATGGTCAAGGCGATGAAGCCGGGCTCGGTGATCGTCGACCTGGCCGCCGAGAAGGGCGGCAACTGCGATCTCACCGTGCCGAACGAGAAGGTGGTCACCGACAACGGGGTGACCGTCGTCGGTTACACCGACTTCCCGTCGCGCATGGCGACCCAGTCGTCGCTGCTCTACGCCACCAACATTCGTCACATGCTCACCGATCTGACGCCGGAAAAGGACGGCGCGATCGTGCATGACATGGAAGACGACGTGATTCGCGGTGCCACCGTGACGCACCAGGGCGAGATCACCTTCCCGCCGCCGCCGCCCAAGGTGAAGGCCATTGCCGCGGCCAAGCCCAAGGAGAAGGCCAAGGAGCTGACGCCCGAGGAGAAGCGCGCGGCAGAGCTTGCCACCTTCAAGGAACAGACCAAGCGTCAGGTCACGCTGCTGGGCATCGGTGGAGCGCTGATGCTGCTGCTCGGGCAGATCGCCCCGGCCTCGTTCATGCAGCACTTCATCGTCTTCGTGCTGGCCTGCTTCGTCGGTTTCCAGGTGATCTGGAACGTCAGCCACTCGCTGCATACGCCGCTGATGGCGGTGACCAATGCCATCTCCGGTATCATCGTGCTCGGTGCCGTGCTGCAGATCGGCTCGGGTAACTGGATCGTGGTGCTTCTGGCGGCGATCTCGGTATTGATCGCCACCATCAACATCGTGGGCGGCTTCCTGGTGACACGCCGGATGCTGGCCATGTTCCAGAAATCCTGAGCGGCGGAGTGACGAACATGTTAGGACAAGGTTTTGTTTCCGCCGCGGCGATAGCGGCAAGTGTGCTCTTCGTGCTCTCCCTGGGCGGGTTGAGCAATCAGGAGAAGGCCAAGCGGGCGGTATGGTACGGCATTGTCGGCATGGCGGTGGCGGTGCTGTTCACCGCCTTCGGCCCGGGCATCGGCAACTACTGGCTGATGATCCCGATGATCGCGATCGGTTCGGTGATCGGCTGGAAGGTGGCCAAGAGTGTGGCCATGACCGAGATGCCGCAGCTGGTGGCGGCGCTGCACAGCTTCGTCGGCCTCGCTGCGGTATTCGTGGCCTGGAACGCCGATCTCGAGCGGCGCCGGGTGCTGGCCGCCCAGGCGCTGGATGCCGGTCATCAGGAGTTCTCCGCCTTCGCCGCCCTGGTGGCGACCAAGGCACCGGACGAACTCACCTTCCTGCAGTTGGAGGTGGTGTTCGCCATCTTCATCGGCGCGGTGACCTTCACCGGCTCGGTGATAGCCTTCGGCAAGCTGGCCGGCAAGGTGGACGGCAAGCCGCAGAAGCTGCCCGGCGGCCATCTGCTCAACGCCGGGGCCGCGGCGCTCTGTCTGCTGCTGGCGGTGCTCTATCTCAACGGCGCCGGTTTCTGGACGCTGCTGCTGCTCGCGGCGCTGTCGTTCTTCATCGGCTGGCACCTGATTATGGGCATCGGCGGCGCCGACATGCCGGTGGTGGTGTCGATGCTCAACAGCTACTCCGGCTGGGCGGCGGCGGCGATCGGCTTCACGCTCTCCAACGACCTGCTGATCGTTACCGGCGCGCTGGTGGGCTCCTCGGGGGCGATTCTCTCCTACATCATGTGCAAGGCGATGAACCGCAACTTCGTCAGCGTCATTCTGGGCGGCTTCGGCGGTACCCAGGGGCCGGCGGCCGAGGTCGAGGGCGAGCAGGTGGCCATCGACGCCGCCGGTGTGGCGAGCACGCTCAACAACGCCGACAGCGTGGTCATCGTGCCGGGCTACGGCATGGCCGTGGCTCAGGCTCAGAACGCCGTGAGCGAACTGGTGCGCAAGCTGCGCTCAGCCGGCAAGGAGGTGCGTTTCGCCATCCACCCGGTGGCCGGGCGCCTGCCGGGGCACATGAACGTGCTGCTGGCCGAAGCCAAGGTGCCCTACGACATCGTGCTGGAGATGGACGAGATCAACGACGACTTCCCCAAGACCGACGTAACCATCGTCATCGGCTCCAACGATATCGTCAACCCGGCGGCGCAGGACGACCCCAACAGCCCGATCGCCGGCATGCCGGTACTCGAGGTTTGGAAGTCCAGCGTGGTGTTCGTCTGCAAGCGGGGCCAGGGTACCGGCTACTCCGGCATCGAGAACCCGCTGTTCTACAAGGAGAACACGCGGATGTTCTACGGTGACGCCCGGGAGAGCATCGACTCCCTGCTGTCGCTGATCGACTGAACCGGTCGCGGGAGCGTCGTCCCGCACCGAACGTTGGTGTGAATGCCCCCGAAAGGGGGCATTCTTCGTTACACTCAGGGCAATTTCATCCGTTCCATCGACCGATTTCGCGGGGCAGACATGGCAGACGAACCCATGCGGGTAGCAGTTCTGGGGGGCGGCAGCTTCGGTACCGCGCTGGCGAGCATCGCCGCCGACAACGGCGCCAGGGTGTGCCAATGGCTGCGGGATCCGCAGCTTGCGGAGCAGATCAATCGGGAGCATCGCAATTCACGCTACCTGCCGGACTACGCCATCAATCCGGCGGTGCGCGCCTCGAGCGACATGCAGGCCGTGCTCAAAGGGGCCGAGCTGGTGCTGGTGGCGATTCCCTCCCAGGCCTTCCGCGACGTGGTGCGCCAGGCGCGGCCCTGGCTCAACGCCGACCAGATCCTGGTCAGTACCACCAAGGGCATCCAGGAGGAAGGCTTCAAGCTGATGAGCCAGATCCTCGAGGAGGAGACCGGCTTTGCCCACATCGGCGTGATTTCCGGGCCCAATCTGGCTACCGAGATCGCCCAGAAGCAGCTCACTGCCACCGTGGTGGCCAGCGACGATGCACTGACCCGCACCCGCGTGCAGCAGGCGCTGAGTTGCGACTACTTTCGCGTCTACGCCAGCAACGACCGCTATGGGGTGGAGCTGGGCGGCTCATTGAAGAACATCTATGCCATTGCTGCCGGCATGGCCGCGGCGCTGGGCATGGGCGAGAACACCCGCAGCATGCTGATGACCCGGGCGCTGGCCGAGATGGGACGTTTCGCCGTCAGCCTCGGGGCCAACCCCATGACCTTCCTGGGCCTTGCCGGGGTGGGCGATCTGATCGTGACCTGTTCCTCGCAGCTCTCGCGCAACTATCGCGTGGGCTACGCCCTGGGCCAGGGCAAGAACCTGGACGAGGCGGTCGAGGCGCTGGGACAGGTGGCCGAGGGGGTCAACACGGTACGTCTGGTGCGCGACAAGGCGCGCAAGGACGGCGTCTACATGCCGCTGGCCGAGGGGTTGTATCAGGTGCTGTTCGAGGGCGTGCCGGCGCGGGAGATGGCGCGCATGCTGATGCGCGGCGAGCAGAGCAGCGACGTGGAGTTCGTGCTGCCGCGGGAGGCCGTGCAGCAGGCCCACCGGCGCGTCGAAGCGGGCGAGGAGAAGCCATGACGTCGCGCCTCTATGTCATGCGCCACGGCGAAGCCGGTCCGGGTCGGCCGGACCACGAGCGCGAACTGACCGCCCGCGGCCACGCCGAGGCCGGGCACATGGCCGAGTGGCTCGCGCGGCAGTCGCTGGAAGGCGCCCGGCTCTTCAGCAGTCCCTACCGGCGCGCCCGGCAGACCGCGGCTCACGTCGCCGGGGCGCTTGGCATCGATACCGTGGAACTCCCCATCATCACTCCCGACGACTCGCCCGGCGCCGTGTGCGAGTGGCTGCTGAACATGAGCGATGGCCAGCCCATCGTGCTGGTCAGCCACATGCCGCTGGTCGGGCTGCTCACCGGGCAACTGGTGGAGGGGAGCTCCGACCGCGGCCTCGCTTTCCCCACCGCTGCCGTGGCCGAGCTGGAGAGTGAGGTGTGGGCGGCGGGCTGCGCCCGGCTGCTGCGCTTCATGGCACCTCACGACATCTGCTGAGGCCAAGGCATAGCCCTATATCCAGCCGATGACTTTCAGGGCGAACACCCCCAACGTGATGGTCACGCTGGCCATCAGCGTGGTCAGGGCGATGATGTTGGCCGAGAGGGCCGCATTGCCGCCCATCGCCTTGGTCATCACGAAGGCCGCGGCCGCCGTCGGGCTGGCGAAGAACAGGAACAGTACGCCCAGTTCACGCCCCTCGAAGCCGACCAGCCAGGCAGCGAGAATCGCGATCACGGGCAGGGTGATCATCTTCATCAGACTGGCGCCCATGGCCAGGCTGCCCGAGGCCCTGATCGAACCCAGCGACAGGGTGGCGCCGATGCAGATCAGCGCCAGTGGCAGCGTCAGCGAGGCGAAGTACTGTCCCGAGGTCATCGCCCAGCCGGGCAGGCGCAGCTCCAGCGCCGCCACCGGGATGGCGGCGACCACGGCAAGGATCAGCGGATTGCGGGCGATATGGCTGGCGATGCTGCGCCAGTCGGCGCTCTTGCCTTCCTGATAGGTGGCCAGCACGATGACCGAGAAGGCGTTGTAGGTCAGGATCACCACGCCGAGCAGCAGGCCGCCGGCGGAAAGTCCGTAGTCGCCGTACATGCCGGCCGCCAGCGCCAGGCCGACGATGCCGCAGTTGCCGCGAAACGCGCCCTGCACGTAGACGCCGCGGTCGGCATAGGGCACGCGCAGAATGGCCCAGCCCCAGGAGAGCAGGAAGCTGCCCAGCGTGGCCAGGGCGAAGAAGGCCAGCATGGCGGGATTGAGCGTGGTATCCAGGTCGGCGCGAATGATGCTGAGGAAGATCAGCGTCGGCATGGTGGCCTTGAACACCAGGCTCGAGGCAGTGGAGATGAAGGCCTGATCGATCCAGCCCAGGCGCTTCAGGCCCAGGCCGATGAAGACCATGGCGAAGACCGGCAGGGTGATCTCCAGGGTGGCGAAAAAGAGTTCGTATAGGCCCATGTCAGCGTGTGAGCCACAGGCCGACGAAGATGGCAACGGTCACGGTGACGAAGAACACACGGTTGCGCGTGCGAGTATCGCGCGGGGGGCGAGGGGAGCGAGGCATGACGGGACTCCAGAACAGGGCGAACGGTATGAAGCGGAGGTCGACTTGGCGGAATAGAGTAAACCCGTTAGCCTGCTATCGCCACTGCCGGCCAGCTCCGACTCCGGATTCTCCTCATGACTGAACGTTCCACCGCTTCGCGACCGCGCCTGGTCTTCGCTCACGCCAACGGTTTTCCCGGCATGAGCTACCGTAGCCTGCTGGCTCCCCTGCATGAGCGTTTCGACATTCACCCCGTCGACCGCCTGGGCCATCATCCCGACTACCCGGTCGGTGCCAACTGGCTGGCGCTGCGCGACGAGCTGCTCGAGCACGTGCTCGACGATGAGAGTCCTGTGATCGGCGTGGGGCACTCCATGGGCGGCGTGCTGATGGCCATGGCGGCGGAGCATGCGCCGCAGCGCTTTCGCTGCGTGGTGATGCTCGACCCGCCACTGATGCTGGGGCTCGATGCCTGGAGCATGAAGGTCGCCAAGCGCTTCGGCTTCGTCGACCGGGTCACCCCGGCGGGCAAGAGTCACGGTCGCCGGGCCTCCTGGCCCGACCGTGAGGCAATGGCCAATCATTTGCGCCGTCGCGGTCTGTTCCGCCGTTTTACCCCCGAAGCCCTGTACGACTATGTGGAAGGCGGGACTCGGCTGCGTGACGACGGTGCCGCCGAACTGATCTACGACCCGGCGATCGAGACCGAGATCTTCCGCAATCTGCCCGATCATCTGACACGTTTGCCGCGCCGGCTCAGGATTCCTTTCGGCGTGCTGGTCGGCAGCGACTCCGATCTGATCACGCCCAGGCGCCGCCGCCGGTTGGCTGCCCACGGCATTCCGCTGGCGCCGGTGCCGGGTACCCACATGTTCCCCATGGAGCACCCCGAGGAGACGCGGCAGGCGCTGCTGGCGATGCTCGACCGACTGCTGGAGGGCGGGGCATGAGCGAGGCGCAACCCCTGACCCTGGCCGGCGGTCGCCTGGCGGCACTCGCCTGGGGCGAGCCGAGCGCCCCCACCTGGCTGGCACTGCACGGCTGGCTGGACAACGCCGCGAGCTTCTCCCGCCTGGCGCCGCTGCTGTGCACAAGGCTCGGCGTGCGCATCGTGGCGCTGGACTTCTCCGGCCACGGCCACTCGCTGCATGGCGCGGGCGACTACGCCCTGTGGGACTATTGCCACGACCTGCTGGATGCTGCCGACGAGCTGGACCTCGAGCGCGTGAGCGTGCTGGCGCACTCCATGGGGGCGGGAGTGGCCTGTCTCACCGCGGCGGCGCTGCCGGAGCGCATCGAGCGACTGGTCCTGATCGATGGTCTGGGTGCCGTGACCACGCCTGCCGAGGAGAGCGCCGCTCAACTGCGCAAGGGATTGCGTGCCGCCAGACGCCCGAGGTCGGCGTCGCCGCGCTATCCTGATAGCAGTACCGCCGTGGCGGCACGTGTGGCCGGTGGCGTGACACCGATCGATGCCGAAACCGCGACGCCGCTGGTGGAGCGTAACCTGATGCGTGAGAGCGACGGTCACGTGCGTCTGCGTACCGATGGCAGGCTGCTGTGGCCTTCACCGCTGCGCCTGAGTCCGGAGCAGGTGTTGGCCCTGCTCGGCGCGATCCAGGCGCCGGTGCTGTTGATCGAGGGCGAGAAAGGCATACTGGCCGAACGTGAGAACGCCCAGGCGGCGCGTGCGGCAGTCCCTCACCTGACGCGAAACGTATTGCCGGGCGGGCACCATCTGCACCTGGAGCCCGCCAACGTGGCCGCGGTGGCGCGAGCCATCGAGACGTGGCTGGAACCGCGTCGAACATGTTCCCGGGAGAGGTGAGATGAGCAGCAGTCAGGCGGTGGAACAGGGCAAGCGCGTAGCGCTGACGCTGGGCAGCGGCGGGGCGCGCGGCTACGCTCATATCGGCGTGATCGAGGTGCTCGAGGCGCGGGGCTACGAGATCGCCGCCATTTCCGGCTGCTCAATGGGTGCGGTCATCGCCGGCGTTCATGCCGCGGGTCAGCTCGAGGCCTATCGCGACTGGGTCTGCAAGCTCGACTACTTCGACGTGCTCAAGCTGGTCGACGTCACCTGGAGCCCGATGGGGGCGATGCGGGCCAGCAAGGTCATGAGCAAGCTTGAGGAGCTCATCGGCGACATCCAGATCGAGGAGCTGCCGATCCCGTTGACCACCGTCGCCACCGATCTGGCGCGACAGCGGGAGGTGTGGTTCCAGTCGGGTCCGCTGCTGCGTGCGATCCGTGCTTCCATCGCCATACCGGGCGTCATCACCCCGGTGCACATCGGCGACAGCACCCTGGTCGACGGCGGCCTGCTCAACCCGCTGCCGATCACGCCGACGGTATCGTCCCATGCCGACATGATGCTGGCCGTCAACGTGACCGCTCACAGCGCCCGGCCGGTGACGCTGAACGATCTGATGCCCACCGAAGAACAAGAGATGGTGGAAGCGCAGGCCGTGGCCAAGGGCTGGATGGACGTGCGTGGCGCCACGCGCTGGCTGTTCGAAGGGTTCGGCGCCGCGGAGCAGGAGGCCGGTGCGGCGGACGGCAAGAGCGTGCGCGCGTCCAATGGGCGACGGGCCTGGGGCCGGCTCGACATGATCCTGGCCTCGTTCGACATCACCCAGGCCTCGCTGGCCAAGTACAAGATCGCGGGCTATCCCCCCGACGTGTTGATCGAGGTGCCCAAGACGGTGTGCGGGGCCTTCGAATTTCACCGCGCCGAGGCGCTGATTCGCCTGGGGCGCCATCTGGCCATGGAGGCGCTGGACCGCTACGAGGGGCGCACGCAGAGCGGCCACGGCGGCTCGGGAGGCATCATCGTCGAGCCGCCGCAGATGCCCGCCGAGCGCGAGTCGGGCGGAGGCCAGGCAAGCTAGAAGGCTTGCCCATGGCGCCGGAGCAGGACATAGACGGCACCGGTGCCCCCATCGCTTTCCTTGGCCGAGCAGAAGGCCAGCACCGTCGGCCATTCGCGCAGCCAGGCGTTGACGTGACTCTTGATCACCGGGTAATCCGCCGTGCTGCCCCACGCCTTGCCGTGAACCACCAGCACGCAGCGCATGCGGCTGCCCACCGCTTCCTTGAGAAAGCCTTCCAGCTCCAGGCGCGCCTCGTCGAGGCTGTAGCCGTGCAGGTCCAACCCTGCCTCCCAGGCGATCTGGCCGCGCTTCAGCTGGCTGCGGGTGCGGTAGGGCAGGTCGGGCAGGGCGAAGTCGAGGAATTCCGAAGGGCGCACCGGCTCCACGCGACCGTCGCTGGTGCGGCTGGCGCTCTCCGTCGTGTCGGCGGCCACCGCCGCTGCGCGACGTTCCGCCGCCGCCGGGTCGCGACGTTTGGGCCGCCCCGGGTCGGCACGATTGATGGCGATGCGGCGCACGCCGGCCTCGCGCAGCGCCTGGCGAAAGGCGTTGCTGTCGTCGTCATCGTCGTCGGGCGGGCGGCGTTGGCTCATGCGAGGCTCGGGTGGTGTCGTCGAGCGGCCAGTATAACGGCCTGAGCGCGGCTGTGAACCGCCTGTCGCCGCGGGTACAATCGGGACATCGAACCCAACCGACTGTGCAGGACCTTTCGTGGCCAACTCCACCGATTCCCGCTCGACCCTGACTCTGGACGACGAGGCGCTGTGTCGCGACCTCCATACGCTGCGCGACTACCTGCGCTGGGCCGCCAGCGAATTTCACCTGGCCGGCTTGCACCACGGCCATGGTACCGACTCCCCCTGGGACGAAGCCGTGGCGCTGACGCTGGGCGCCCTGCACCTGCCCTGGAACGTCGACCCGGCGGTGCTCGACGCACGCCTGCTCCCCGTGGAGCGAGCGCGTATCGTCGCGCTGGTGCGTGAGCGCATCACCTCGCGTCGGCCGCTACCCTATCTGCTGGGCGAGGCATTCTTCGCCGGCTTTGCCTTCGATGTCGACGAGCGGGTGCTGATCCCGCGTTCGCCCATCGCCGAGCTGATCGAGAGCGGCTTTGCCGCCTGGTTCCCCGAGGAGCCGCCGGCGCGGGTGCTGGACCTGTGCACCGGCTCGGGCTGCATCGGCATCGCCACGGCGCTGCACCTGCCCACCTGTGAGGTGGATCTTTCCGACGTCAGCGCCGACGCCCTGGCCGTGGCCAGACAGAACATCCAGCGCCACGACCTGGGTGTGCGGGCGCGGGCGGTGCTCTCCGACCTGTTCGAGGGACTGGCCGGTCAGCGCTACGACCTGATCGTCTCCAACCCGCCCTACGTCGATGCCCGCGACCTTGCCACCATGCCCGCCGAATATCGTCACGAGCCGGCGCTGGCACTCGGCGCCGGGGCCGACGGCCTCGACATCGTGCGCCGTATCCTGCGCGAAGCGCGGCGTTACCTGACCGATCACGGCGTGTTGATCGTCGAGGTCGGCAACTCCGACCGTCATCTGGAAGCGGCCTTCCCCGAGGTACCTTTCCTGTGGCTCGACTTCGAGCGCGGCGGGCAGGGCGTGTTCGCCCTCACCGCCGCAGAACTCGACGCCCATGCGGCGTCCTTCGCCTGATCCAACCACACGATATCGGGAGGCACGCCCATGTCCGGCAACACCTTCGGCAAGCTGTTCACCGTTACCACCTTCGGCGAGAGCCACGGCCCGGCGCTGGGCGCCATCGTCGACGGCTGCCCACCGGGGCTGCCGCTCAGCGAAGCCGATCTGCAGCACGACCTCGACCGTCGTCGTCCCGGTACCTCGCGGCATACCACCCAGCGTCGCGAGCCCGATCAGGTGCGCATTCTCTCCGGGGTGTTCGAGGGCGTGACCACCGGCACGCCCATCGGCCTGCTGATCGAGAACACCGACCAGCGCTCCAAGGATTACGGCAACATCAAGGACCAGTTCCGTCCCGCCCACGCCGACTACACCTACCACCACAAGTACGGCATCCGCGACTATCGCGGCGGCGGCCGTTCCAGCGCCCGGGAAACCGCCATGCGCGTGGCCGTCGGCGCCATCGCCAAGAAGTACCTGGCCGGCCAGGGCATCAGCGTGCGCGGCTACATGAGTCAGCTCGGCCCGCTGGAGATCGCCTTCAAGCAGTGGGAGTCGGTCGACGACAATCCCTTCTTCTGTCCCGACCCCGAGCGGGTGCCCGAACTCGAGGCCTTCATGGATCAGCTGCGCCGCGACCAGGACTCGGTGGGTGCCAAGATCACCGTGGTGGCCGAAGGACTGCCACCGGGACTGGGCGAGCCGGTGTTCGATCGCCTGGATGCCGATCTGGCCCACGCCCTGATGAGCATCAATGCGGTGAAGGGAGTGGAGATCGGTGATGGCTTTGCCGCGGTGGCGCAGCGTGGCAGCGAGCACCGCGACGAGATGACCCCCGAGGGGTTTCTCTCCAACCATGCCGGCGGCGTGCTCGGCGGCATCTCCTCGGGGCAGCCGTTGATTGCACATCTGGCGCTCAAGCCCACTTCCAGCATCACCCTGCCCGGGCGCAGCATCGACGTGCACGGCAACCCGGTCGAGGTGGTGACCAAGGGGCGCCACGACCCTTGCGTAGGCATCCGCGCCACGCCCATCGCCGAGGCAATGATGGCGCTGACGCTGATGGATCACCTGCTGCGTCACCGGGCGCAGAATGGTGACGTGAGGGTCGCGACGCCGGTCTTGCGTTGAGGAGCGTCGGCAGCGGGGGCGTTGCGTCTGGAGCCGAGTTGCTACACTGAGAGCACACTGAAGCAGAGATGAGCCATGAAGATAAACGTCGAGTTCGACCTGACGCCCGAGGAGTTTCGTCGTGCCCTGGGCCTGCCCGATGTGGAAGCCTTTCAGCAGGAGCTGCTCAACCGGATCCAGAAGCAGATGGAGTCCGGCGTCGAGGGTTACGACCCAATGAGCCTGATGAAACCTTTCCTGCAGCAGGGCTTTACCCAGGACATGAGCCAGGGGCTCTCCCAGGGGCTGGCCAGCTTCGGCACCTACCAGCAGATGATGCTCGACATGCTGCGCCAAGCGGGAAGCTCGATGGGCAAGGCGGCGCAGGAGCCGGCGGCGGAGGCTGAACCCAAGCGTGCGGAGAAGTCGGCTGGCAAGACGGGAGCGGCCGAGGCGCGCTCGCGCTCTCGGCGTTCGGAGTAGCTGGCGTCGGGAGAGCGTTCTTCGTTCTGCGGAAGTGGAAGGGTGTTGCAGTGAGAGCCTGGTCAGGCTACGATTTGTGCGGTGCAGCATGAGTGCCGCCTAAGGTCGCGCCCGGCGTTTTACGTTGGGCATCCTGGGTAGCCGAAGACTGGCCGATACCGGTGCGCGCTGCTCCCCGCATGTTCACGGTCCACAGGAGGTTGCCCCCATGCAGGACAAGATGCTCGATGAATTCAATCAGCAGACGCGGCGGTTCTTCGAACCCATGCGCAAGCTCAACTCGCTGATGCTCGGCAATATGGAGAAGATGACCGAGTACCAGCTCGAGGCGATGAAGCGCTACAGCCAGATGGGCACCGAGCGCATGCGCAGCGCTTCCGAGATTCGCGATGCCCAGGACCTGCAGGCATTCGGTGCCCAGCAGGCCGAGATGATGAGCGAACTCTCGCGGCAGATGATGGAAGATGCCCAGGCGCTGGGCGAAATGAGCCAGCAGTTCCGCGCCGAGCTGGAGCAACTGTTCGGCGAGGTCAGTCAGGAGCTGAGCGATACGGCCAAGCAGGCGGAAGCGAGTGCCAAGCCGGCCGCATCGGGCAAAACCGACGCTCCGGCCAAGTCCGACGCTCCGGCCAAGGCCACGTCGCGCAAGAGCTGAAAGCCATTCGACCGCTTCGGGGTCGGCTCTCGCCGACCTCTCCACGGAGCTGATGTCTCGCTCCGTGGAGGCGCTCGGTCGGGCGCGCGCATCGAATCGAAGAAGAAGGTTCTCATATAGGAGAGGGCGATGCAGTCAGGGGACGAGGTTTTCTCCCAGGCCGAACTGGAAGAGTGGAACGAGCAGCTCAAGGAGATGGGGCAGCACTACCAGGCCCTGATGCAGGAACTGCTAGAGCGCATGGCGCCCGACGCGGCCGCCGACTCCATTCAGGCCGACATGCGCGAGGCCTTCCAGGCCGGCGCCGAGTCGCTGATGCGCAATCCTCAACTGCTGTGGCAGACCCAGGCGCGCCTCATCCAGGATCAGTACCAACTGTGGCAGCAGGGCCTGCAGGCGCTGAGCGGGAATCTGGGCGAGCCGCTGGTGGTGCCGCCCAAGAACGACCGGCGCTTCAAGGACGAGGCCTGGCAGCAGGAGCCGTTCTACCGCGCCATCCTGCAGCAGTACCTGTTGTTCTCCGGCGCCGTGGAAGAGCTCGTCGAGCAGCTCGACGGCCTGCCCGAGAAGCAGAAGCGCAACCTGGCGTTCTATGCCCGCCAGCTGGTCAATGCCATGGCACCGACCAACTTCGTCACCACCAACCCCGAGGTGATGCGCCGTACCCTGGAGACCAAGGGCCAGAACCTGATCGAAGGGCTGGCTCAGCTGCGCCGCGACCTGGCCAACTCGGCCGACGGGCTCAACGTGGCCATGACCGACCGCAGCGCCTTCGAGATCGGGCGCAACATCGCCGTGACGCCCGGCTACGTGGTCTACGAGAACGAGCTGATCCAACTGATCCAGTACACGCCGACCACCGACACGGTGTTCAAGACGCCGCTGCTCGTCGTGCCGCCCTGGATCAACAAGTACTACATCCTCGACCTGCGTCAGGACAATTCGCTGGTCAAGTGGTTGGTGGACCAGGGCCACACCGTGTTCCTGATCTCCTGGCGCAACCCGGGCCCCGCGCAGCGCGATCTGACCTGGGCCGACTACATGCAGATGGGGCCGGTCGCCGCCATGGAGGCCATCGAGCAGGCCTGTGGCGAGAAGTCGGTCAACCTGCTCAGCTACTGCATCGGCGGCACCCTGACCGCGTCCACCGTGGCCTACCTCACCAGCACCCGGCGTGGGCGCAAGGTCAAGTCGGTCACCTACATGGCCACGCTGCAGGACTTCCGCGATCCTGGCGAGCTCGGCGTGCTGCTCAGCGAGCCGATCCTGGCGGGAATCGAGGCGCGCATGGAGCAGGACGGCTATCTCGATGGCCGCTCCATGGCCTATACCTTCAACCTGCTGCGCGAGAACGACCTGTTCTGGTCCTTTTATGTCAGCAACTACCTGAAGGGCGAGAATCCCGCGCCGTTCGACTTGCTCTACTGGAACACCGACGGCACCAACCTGCCGGCCGGTACCCACGGCTGGTACCTGCGCCACATGTATCTGGAGAATCGCCTGGTGGAACCCGGCGGCATCGAGCTGGACGGGGTCAAGATCGACCTGCGCAAGATCTCCACGCCGAGCTACTTCGTCTCCACCCGCGAGGACCACATCGCCAAGTGGAACAGCACCTATTACGGCGCGCTGCTGCCCAAGGGGCCGGTCACCTTCGTGCTGGGCGGCTCCGGCCACATTGCCGGCATCGTCAATCCGCCCGTGCGCAACAAGTACGGCTACTGGACCAACGGCGAGCTGCCTGAGGATCATGAAGCCTGGCTTGCCGGCGCCGAGTTCCACGAGGGCTCCTGGTGGCCTCACTGGCAGCAGTGGATGACCGAAGGCGGCTATGCCGATGCCGACAAGATGGTACCGGCACGCCAGCCGGGCGAGGGCGAACTCAAGCTGCTGGAAGAAGCGCCGGGTCGCTACGTGCGCATGACCATTCCCGAGGTACTGGGTGAGGTGCCGGCCAAGCCGGAGTGATCCACCATTGCCCAACGCAACGAGGCCCGCTGATGCGGGCCTCGTCGTTTATTGGGTTTTCAGATAGTGCCTAGAACCGCCGTCGGCGGCGCTCTGGCAACCGCAGGCCCGGCAGCACCAGCAGCGCGCTGAGCAGCCACACCGGCCAACTGCCGGTGCGGGTGAAGGGCGTCAGACCCTGCATCGGTACGGCCTCGGCGAGCAGTGCCACGGTCTCGAACTGAGGTGCCCTGGCCACCACCTGACCGTACTGGTCGATCACGGCGGTCACCCCGTTGCTGGTGGCGCGTACCACGTAGCGGCCGTTTTCCAGCGCCCGCAGGCGGGCCATCTGCAGGTGCTGCAGCGGGCCGATCGACTCGCCGAACCAGGTATCGTTGGATACCGTCAGCAGCAATTCGCTGTCGCGGGCCTGCTGTGCCACCAGATCGGCGTAGATGATCTCGTAGCAGATGGCGTTGCCGATCACCGTGCCGGCGGCGCGGATCGGCCGCTGCCCCGAGGGCCCGGGATTCATGGCCGGCATCGGCAGATCGAAGAAGGCGATGGTGCCGCGCAGCCAGCGCTCCAGCGGCAGGTACTCACCGAAGGGCACCAGGCGCTCCTTGCGGTATTGGCCTTCGGCGTTGCCCAGCCCGATCACGCTGTTGTAGTAGAGCCCGCGGTCCTCGCGCTGGAGAATGCCGGTGAGCAGGGCGCTACCCGGCACCAGGTGGGCCTGGGCCCGGGCCAGCAGTGGCTCGGCCTCGTCTTCGAACATCGGCAGCGCCGCCTCGGGCCAGACGATCAGGTCGGCGTCGTCGGCGTAGGCCCGCGTCATCTCCAGATAGGTATTGGCGGCGATGCGCTGGCCCTCGGGTGTCCACTTGATCAACTGGTCGAGGTTGCCCTGCAGCAGGGCGACCCGCAGCGGCTCGCCTGCCGGCTCGGTCCACTGCGTGGGCAGCGTCAGTGGGACCAGCCACATGGCGGCGATGGGCGCGGCCGCCCACCAGCGACGACGCAGGAACTCCGCACCCAGGGTACCGCTGAGCGCAACGATCAGCGAGAGCAGGTAGACCCCGCCGATGGGTGCCCAGGGCGCCAGCGGCGAATCGACCTGAGAGCTGCCCAGCAGCAGCCACGGGAAACCGGTGAACAGCCAGGTGCGCAGCCATTCGCCCAGCACCCATGCACCGGCGAAGGTAAGGAAAGCCAGGCGGGGGCCACATACCAGGCGGTAGAGCCATAGCGCGGCGGCAACGAACAGCGCCATGGCGCAGACGAACAGCGCGGTGAGGAAGAGCGCCAGCGGCATCCCGGTGTAGCCGTAGTCGTGGATCGACACGTAGACCCAGGAGGCACCGGAGCCGAACAGGCCGACCCCGTAGCACCAGCCGAGGAAGGCGGCCTGGCGTGCCCCCAGGGGCCGAATCGCCCAGTAGACGAGCCCTGCGGCCAGCGGTCCCAGCCACCACAGTTCATAGGGCGAGGCAGTCAGCGTGGTCAGAACGCCGGCAACGAGCGCGGCCAGATAGCCGAGTGCGGGCGTCGGACGTTTATTTTTCATGGGAGTTGGCATCCTGAGGCAGCCGGGTCAATCCTGGGGTGGCGTTGCTTCGTCCTGCAGAACGGCTTCCAGCAGGCGTATGCGCCGATTGTCTGCATTGAGTACGGTGAAGCGCCAGCCGCCGAGCTCGGTATGCTCTCCGCGCCCGGGCAAGTGGCCGAAGCGCTGCATCACCAGCCCGCCGACGGTATCGAACTCGTCGTCGGAGAAGCGCGTGCCGAAGCGCTCGTTGAAATCCTCGATCGGGGTCAGCGCGCGAATGGCGTAGCGCCCCTCGCCGAGAGTGCGGATGTCGTCGTCCTCGTCGGTGTCGTGCTCGTCCTCGATGTCACCGACGATCTGTTCGAGGATGTCCTCGATGGTGACGATACCGGCGGTGCCGCCGTACTCGTCGACCACTACCGCCATGTGGTTGTGAGTATCGCGAAACTCCTTGAGCAGGCTGTTGAGCCGCTTCGACTCCGGCACGAACATGGCCGGGCGCAGCACGTCCTCGAGCGAGAAGCGCTCGCGCTCCTCGGCGGGGCGGTTGAGCAGCTTCAGCAGATCCTTGACCAACAGCAGCCCCTTGACCTCGTCGAGGTTTTCGCCGATGACCGGGTAGCGCGAATGACCGGTCTCGTCGATCAGGGCCAGGTACTCCTCGGCGGGCTGATCCACGGCGATGGCGGCCACCTGGGAACGCGGGATCAGCACCTCACGAACCTGCTGGTCGCTGATCTGCAGTGCGCCTTCGATGATCATCATGGCGTCCTGGTCCAGCTTGAGGCGGGTGGCCGCCTCGCGCAGGAACTCCATCAGCTCCTCCCGCGAGCTGGGGCCTTCGCTGTCCCCTGAGAGGGCGCCGAGCAGTTTGTCGAGCCACGACCTTCCGCTTTGGCCACTCGTTCGGTCTTCACTCATCGCTAGAGTCTCTCGTCCATGCTGTCGTCTTGTTGTTCGGTGCGATCCGCTGCATAGGGATCGGCGATGTCGAGGTCCGCCAGGATCTCGCGCTCGAGCTGCTCCATCGCCTCGGCTTCCTCATCCTCGAGGTGGTCGTGGCCAAGCAGGTGCAGCATGCCGTGTACCACCAGGTGAGCATAGTGATGTTCGAGGCGCTTGCACTGCTCGGCGGCCTCGCGCGCCACCACCGGGTGGCACAGCACCAGATCGCCGAGCAGCGGCAGCGAAATGCCGGGCGGGCCATCGAAGGGAAAGGAGAGCACGTTGGTGGGCTTGTCGCGACCGCGATAGTCGCGATTCAGCGCCTGGCCTTCATCGGCGTCGACGAAGCGCACGGTGACCTCGTGGCGCGTCTCCCCAGGGAAGCGCGCCAGCACCGCGGCGATCCAGCCCTCCAGCGCAGCCTGCGCCGGCAGTTCCCGGTCGGCTAGTGCAATCTGGCGGTCGACGATGGGCGCCGGGATCATTTTTCGCCGCCGTCCCTGTTGCGCTCACGCTCCTGACGCAGGGCTTCGCGCTCCCGTTCGCGGGCTTCGCGGCGGGCGCGTTCCTGCACTTCCTGCTCGGCCTCGAAGCTCTCGTAGGCTTCGATGATGCGCTGCACCAGCGGATGTCGCACCACGTCCTTGGCGGCGAAATGCGTCACCCCGATGCCGGCGGTACCCCTGAGCACCTCGAGCACCTGGATCAGCCCGGAGCTCTGGCCGCGGGGCAGGTCGACCTGAGTCACGTCGCCGGTGATCACCGCGGTGGAGCCGAAACCGATGCGGGTCAGGAACATCTTCATCTGCTCGCGGGTGGTGTTCTGGCTCTCGTCGAGAATGATGAAGGCGTTGTTAAGCGTGCGTCCGCGCATGTAGGCCAGCGGAGCGATCTCGATCACCTGGCGCTCGATCAGCTTGCCCACCTGCTCGAAGCCGAGCATCTCGTAGAGCGCATCGTAGAGCGGGCGCAGGTAGGGGTCGATCTTCTGGGCCAGATCGCCCGGCAGGAAACCGAGCTTCTCTCCCGCCTCCACGGCCGGACGCACCAGCAGGATGCGACGCACCTCCTGCTGGTTGAGCGCTTCCACCGCTGCGGCGACGGCCAGGTAGGTCTTGCCGGTGCCGGCTGGGCCGATGCCGAAGTTGATGTCGTGCTGACGGATGCTGGCGACGTAGTTCTGCTGGTTCTGCCCACGCGGCTTGATCAGCACCTTGGGCGTACGCAGCAGCACCTCGCCGTCGGCGGGGCCTTCCTCTTCGTCGAGCGCCTCGCGCCCCGACTCCTGAAGGAACAGATGCACGGTATCCGGTGACAGGGGGCTGGCTTCGGCCTCGCGATAGAGGTGCTCCAGCACGTTGGCGGCGGCCTTGACCCGATGGCCGGGACCGGCCAGTTGAAAGACATTGCCGCGATTGCGCAGGGTGACGCCGAGGCGTGACTCGACCAGTTTGAGATGCTCGTCCCTTTGGCCGCAAAGGTTGGCGAGACGCTGTGGATCGTTGGGCTCTAGGCTCAATGTGATGATGCGGTTGGCCTGTGCGGCGTGTTGACTCAAGGTGTCGGAATCCATGCGTTGCGTGTGTTGGCTCCCAGCTTAATGCCCTGCCTTTCGGCAGGGCAATGCTTTCCACTCACGTTGCCCGTCTGGGGCCGTAGAGAGTGCCTGTCTGCCATTATTGTAGCGTCGGGGAAGCCAGTTCGCCGCGCAGTGAATTGGGCAGTGCCTCGGTGATGGTCACCTCGACGAAGTGGCCGATCAGCTCGGTGGGGTTGGCAGCGCTGAAGTTGACCACGCGGTTGTTCTCGGTGCGTCCGGACAGCTGCCCGGGATCCCTGGGCGAGAACCCGCTGACCAGGATGCGCTGCGTGGTGCCCACCATGCGCCGCGAGATCTGCATCGCCTGCTGATTGATGCGTTCCTGCAGGATCGCCAGGCGCTGCTTCTTGACGCTCTCCGGGGTGTCATCGGGCAGTGCCGCGGCCGGCGTGCCGGGCCGTGCCGAATAGACGAAGCTGAAGGAGTGGTCGAAGCCGATGCGATGGATCAGGTCCATGGTGGCCTCGAAGTCCTCCTTGGTTTCGCCGGGAAAACCGACGATGAAGTCGGAAGAGAAGCTGATGTCGGGGCGCAGGGCGCGAATGCGCTCCATCTTCTCCACGTACTCCTCGACCGTGTGGCCGCGCTTCATGGCGGCCAGGATACGGTCGGAGCCGGCCTGGACCGGCAGGTGCAGGTGGCTGACCAGCTCGGGAATCTCGCCGTAGGCCTCGATCAGGCTGTCGCTGAACTCCACCGGGTGCGAGGTGGTGAAGCGGATGCGGTCGATGCCCTCCACCGCTGCCACGCAGGCGATCAGCTCGGCCAGATCGATCTCGTCGCCGAGCCGGTTCTCGCCGCGGTAGGCGTTGACGTTCTGGCCCAGCAGGTTGATTTCGCGCACGCCCTGGTCGGCGAGGTGGATCACCTCGTCCATCACCGCCTCGAAGGGGCGTGAGACCTCTTCGCCGCGGGTATAGGGCACCACGCAGAAGGTGCAGTACTTGGAGCAGCCCTCCATCACCGAGACGAAGGCACTGGCCCCGTCGGAGCTCGGCTTGGGCAGGTGATCGAACTTCTCGATCTCGGGAAAGGTGACGTCGACCACCGAAATCTGATCGTTGCGGCGGGCATCGAGCATCGCCGGTACGCGGTGCAGAGTCTGGGGGCCGAACACCATGTCGACGTAAGGCGCACGCTTGCGCAGCGCCTCGCCTTCCTGGCTGGCTACGCAGCCGCCCACGCCGATCACCAGATCGGGGTTGGCCTCCTTGAGTTTCTTCCAGCGGCCGAGCTGGTGGAAGACCTTTTCCTGGGCCTTCTCACGAATCGAGCAGGTATTGAGCAGGATGACGTCGGCTTCGCCTTCGTCGTCGGTCAATTCGAGCTGGTGAGATTCGCCGAGCAGATCCGCCATGCGTGCGGAGTCGTACTCGTTCATCTGGCAGCCGTGGGTCTTGATGAAGAGTTTCTTCGCCATAGGATAGAGGGTCGGTCGTCCGACGCGTGCGTCACCGGTGAGTGGAGTGTCGCGGGAATTGGCCTTGTGGCCGTCCTCGAAGGTGGCGGTATTATACGGAAGGCAGCCTGATGGGGCCAGTAGGGGCACCGCGTCCAGGGATGCCTGTGGTACGCTAGCCCCTTGGCGGTCCCGTAGCGGGACATCTAATTAGCGCAACCGAACGTTGAGGACAGACGGCCTTATGGCGGCCAAGGCGATCTATCGGGTGGTTTTCCACCAGCAGGGTGAAGTCTGGGAGCTCTATGCCAGAGAGATCTACCAGAGCGAACTTTGGGGTTTCATCGAGGTCGAGGAATTTGTCTTCGAGGACGGCTCGAAGCTGGTCGTCGACCCCTCTGCCGACCGCCTGCGTCACACTTTCGATGGCGTCAAGCGCAGCTATCTGCCGCTCAACGCCATCGTGCGTATCGACGAGGTGGAGCGTGAGGGACCGGCCAGGGCCGTCAAGAGCGAGGGGCGCATTGCGGAGTTTCCGCGTGGTCCGATGCTGCCGCCGAAGAGCGAGCGCTGAAAACAATGAACGCAGGGAAACGGCATGCCCGCGGTCTGCTCAGGAAATGACCATCCTGCCGCAGGCCAGTATCGGAGTGCCAGACAGCCGCCTTTCCAGCGGTTTTCCCGGGGTTTATCCACAGTTCCTGTGGATAGGCCAGTGCAAGAGAGATTTGCCAGGGGCTTGCCGAGGGCAGGCCCCTGGCTTGGATAGCCAGGACATCGGCATGAAGCATCGATTCAGGTTTTTTCTCGCAGGCGTCGCGCTGGGCTTGGCGGCGTCTCCGCTGCATGCCCAGCAGGCGGACGACAACGCGCGTTGGGTTTCCGATGAGCTGACCACCTACGTGCGCAGCGGCCCGACCGACGGCTATCGCATCGTCGGTACCCTGACGGCCGGCGAGCCGGTTACCCTGCTCGAGACCAGCGGCAACTACAGCCGGGTCGAGAACGGTGACGGCAATCGTGTATGGATACTGAGTAACGAGCTGCAGTCGTCACCGAGTGCGAGCTACCAGTTGCCGCGCCTGGAGGAGCAGGTGGCAGAGCTCGAGGCCGAGCTGGGCGGCATCAACGAGACCTGGGAGAACCGGGTCTCGGCCATGACCGAAACCCTCGAGGTGCGTGAGCAGCGCATCGCCGAGCTGGAGGCGCGTAACCGCGAGCTCGACAGCGAGGCCGACCGCTCGCGCAGTACCATCCGCCAGCTCCAGGCACGCCTGGACACCCAGGAAGAGGATCTGCTGATGCGCTACTTCATGTACGGCGGTGGCGTCGCCGGCGCCGGTCTGCTGGTCGGATTGATCATTCCTCACCTGCCGCGCAAGCGGCGCAAGCGCGACCGCTGGTTCTGATGACGAGGCATGGACGATGACGCGTGAATGGCTCGACCGCTGGCGCGAGGGACGTATCGGCTTTCATCGCCACGACACGCATCCGGCGCTGGTACGCCATTGGCCTACGCTGAAGATCCGCGCGGGCACCAAGGTGCTGGTGCCGCTGTGCGGCAAGAGCCTGGACATGCGCTGGCTGGCAAGTCGCGACCACCCCGTGCTGGGCATCGAACTGTCGCGGGAGGCGATCGAGCAGTTCGTCGACGAAGGCACCGGCGAGGTGTCCCGTTACCAGCAGGAGCCGTTCGCGATCTGTCGGCAGGGCAGCGTGGAGCTATGGTGCGGCGATTTCTTCCACTTCCATATCGAGCAGGCGGCCGAGATCGGAGCCTTCTACGATCGTGCCGCGCTGATCGCTCTGCCGCCCGCGACTCGCCAGCGTTATGCCTTTCATCTCGCGCAGCTGATCCCGCCCGGCATACACGGCCTGCTGATCTCGCTGTCCCGCGCGCCGGGAGACGAGAGCGCCGGCCCGCCTTATCACGTGCCGGCCGATGAGGTTCGTGAGCTGTTCGAGCCCAACTTTCAGGTCACTCACCTGGAGGATGGCGAGCCGGAAGCGGGTAGCGGCTTCCGCGAGAGCGTGTGGGCCCTTACCCGGCGTGGCCCCATGACCTGAGTGGTGTCGATGAGCGCGCACGTGCCAACAGCAAAGGGCCGCCCCTGGGGCGGCCCTTTGGCATCGTGGCTGGGCAGGAGTGGCTTGAGGCCGAGAGCTCAGCGAGCCAGCAATTGGGCCAGCTCCGGGTCGCTGAAGGCGCGATCCAGGGCGTCGCCAATCAGATCGTTGAGCATGCGGCGGTTGGCGTCACGCCCCGGGCGCACGGCGTAGCTCTGGGTGCGGCGGGCAGTGTAAGTGCCGGTGTAGGTGGTGCCCTGGTTGGTCACCTTGACCTCGAGTACCGCTTCCAGCCGCGCTTCATCGATGACCGGGCGGTTCTCGCCACGCTCATAGCCGAGGTGCAACAGTGTGACCGTCAGCCCCGGGCGTCCGCTACCCGGCTGGGTGGTCGGTGAAAAGCCCATGTCGCGAACGGCCCGTTCCGCCTCGCGCTGCAGGTTCGGTATCAGCTCGTGGGCGCTGACCGTAATGACCGCGGTGGACATGGCGCTGCCGGTGCGCGTGCCGATTACCTCGCTGTCGCGCTCGTCCACGGCGGCTACCGTGACGGTCTGGCCGCTGCCCGTCTGGGGAACGGCGGCGCTGCGCTGCGGGTTCAATTGGAGATAATGGGGGCTGGCACAGCCGGCCAGCAGGGCGGTGGCCAACAGAACTGCTGCGGCACACAAGGCATGACGTCGATTCATTCTCGCTCCCGGATTCGTCTTGCGGGGCCAGGGGGCGGCCCTGGGTTGGCCGTGCATGAGGCAGCAGAAAGATACTCGCCTCAGTCACTTGTGCAGTATATCGCCCGACGCGTTGCGGGCAACAGCGTTGCGCCAGGCGTAGGCATTACGGTTACACTCTGTTTTTCACTCGACGAAGATCGAGCCTTTCGCCTCGCAGGAGAGGAAGATACCGCATGATACGTCCTGCCACGACCGAGGACATACCGCAGCTGGTCGACATCTGGCTGCGTGCCTCGCTGCTGGCCCATGACTTCATTCCCGCCGGGTTCTGGCATGAACGCGCCAACGACATGGCGAGCCTCTATCTGCCCGGTGCGGAAACCTACGTGCTCGAGGCCGCCGGGCGCGCCGTGGGGTTTGCCGCGCTCAACGACGATCACCTCGAGGCGCTGTTCATCGACCCCGAGCTGCAGAGCTTCGGCCACGGCACCCATCTGATGGCGCATGCCATGAGCAAGCGGGAGCGGATTACCCTGTGCGTCTACTCACGCAACGTGCGTGCCGTCTCCTTCTATCGCCGCCTGGGCTTCCAGGTACTCGAGGAGCGCACGGAGCCGCTCAGCGGCGAGCAGGAGACCCTCATGGCCTGGTCGCGTACGCCGGGTGGGGTAGGCTGACCCGCTCAGCTTACCGCTTCGGCCAGCGGAGCAGCCTGCGCGCGCCGTTCATCGGGAAAACGGTGCCAGCGCCGAGGAACGGCGTACAGGCGCGTGCCGCGGGTGAGGTGAAGCCTCTCGTAATCGGCATGGCTCACGGTGGCCAGCCAGGGCTCGCCCAGCCAGTCCGCCTCCAGCTCCACGCGCACTTCGGCGCCCACCGGTGAAATGGCGGTCACGCATACCGGCAGGTGAGCGTGCTGTGTGGCGCTGGGCGCGAGTTCCAGCTCGTGGGGGCGCAGCAGCAGCTCTTCGGGGCCGTCCTTGAGATCCACGGCCAGGCGTGCATCGCCACAGGTCAGCACGCCGTTGCGCACCGTGCCTTCGAGGTGATTGACGTCGCCCAGGAACTCGAACACGAAGCGGTTGGCCGGATGACGATAGAGTTCGTCGGGGGTGTCGATCTGCTCGATGCGGCCGTTGCTCATCACCACCACGCGGTCGGAGAGCTCCAGCGCCTCCTCCTGATCGTGGGTGACGAACAGGCTGGTGAAGTTGAGCTCGTCGTGCAGATGGCGCAGCCAGCGGCGCAGCTCCTGGCGAACCTTGGCATCCAGCGCGCCGAAGGGTTCGTCGAGCAGCAGCACGTCGGGGCGCAGGGCCAGGGCGCGTGCCAGCGAGACCCGCTGCTGCTGACCGCCGGAGAGCTGGGCGGGGTAGCGGTGGGCCATATGCTCGAGCTTGACCATCTCCAGCAGGCGATGCACCCGGCTGCGAATCTCGCCGCTCGAGGGACGACTCTTGCGCGGCATCACCGTGAGGCCGAAGGCCACGTTGTCGAACACCGTCATGTGTCGGAACAGCGCGTAGTGCTGGAACACGAAGCCGATGCGCCGGTCGCGCACGTGCAGATGGGTCACGTCGCGCTCGCCGAACAGGATGCGGGCGCCGGCCACGTTGTCTGCCGTTTCCAGTCCGGCAATGATGCGCAGCAGCGTGGTCTTGCCGGAGCCGGAGGGGCCGAGCAGGCCGACCAGCTCGCCTTCGGCGATGTCCAGATCGATCGGCTCCAGCGCCTGGGTCCTGCCGAAGTGCTTGCCGATCTCGTGAAGGCGGATGCTCATGGGTGAACCTCCCGGCGCGCAGCGCGCCATTCCAGGCCGGCCTTGGCGACCAGCGTGAGCAGGGCGATCAGTGCCAGCAGCGATGCGCTGGCGAAGGCGCCCACGGTATTGTAGTCCTGATAGAGCTGCTCCAGGTGCAGCGGCAGGGTGTTGGTCTGACCGCGGATGGCACCGGAAACCACGGAGACGGCGCCGAACTCGCCCACTGCCCGGGCGTTGGTCAGGATCACGCCATAGAGCAGCGCCCAGCGGATGTTGGGCAGGGTGACCCGGCGGAAGATCGTCCAGCCCGGGGCACCCAGGGTCACGGCGGCCTCTTCCTCGCGAGAGCCCTGAGCCTGCATCAGCGGGATCAGCTCGCGGGCAACGAAGGGGCAGGTGACGAAGATGGTCACCAGCAGGATGCCGGGCCAGGCGAACATCAACTGAATGTCGTGGCCGTCGAGCCAGTTGCCCAGCCAGCCGGTGCGGCCGTAGAGCAGCAGGTAGACCAGGCCCGCCACCACCGGGGATACGGCGAAGGGAATGTCGATCAGGGTCTGCAGGATGCGCCGCCCCGGGAAGCGGAAGCGGGTCACCAGCCAGGCCAGCGCCACGCCGAACACCAGGCACACCGGAATCGTCAGCACGGCGATGAACAGGGTCAGCTGAATCGCCGCCAGGGTGTAGTGGTTGGTGACGTTGGCCCAGAACACGTCGATGCCCCGGGCGAAGGCCTGGGCGAAGATCGCCACCAGCGGCAGCAGCAGGAACAGGGCCGCCAGCACCACGGCGGCGCCGATCAGCAGACGCCGAACGGCGATGCCATCTCCGATTCGTTGCATCAGCCGTGTCCTCCGTGCAGGCGCTTGATGAAGCGGCCCTGCCAGACGTTGATGGCGAGCAGCAGGGCCAGCGAGACGAACAGCACCACCGAGGCGATGGCCGAGGCGCCGGCATAGTCGTACTCCTGCAGGCGCACGAAGATCATCAGTGCGGTGATCTCGGTCTCGTAGGGCATGTTGCCGGCGATGAAGATGATCGCGCCGAATTCACCCAGCGAGCGCACGAAGGCGAGCCCGGTGCCGGTCACCAGGGCCGGCCACAGGTGCGGCAGGATCACGCGGCGAAAGCCGGTGAAGTCCGAGGCGCCGAGGGTCAGCGCAGCCTCGTCCATCTCGTTAGGCATGTCCTCCAGCACCGGCTGCACCGTACGCACGACGAAGGGGATGCTGGTGAAGGACATGGCCAGAGCGATGCCCACCCAGGTGTAGGCCACCTGCAATCCGAGCGGCTCGAGCAGCTGCCCCATCCAGCCGTTGCTGGAGTAGAGCGTGGCCAGGGTGATGCCGGCCACGGCGGTGGGCAGGGCGAAGGGCAGGTCCATCAGCGCATCGAGCAGGCGCTTGCCAGGGAAGGTGTAGCGCACCAGCACCCAGGCCAGCAGCAGGCCGAAGGCGGCGTTGACGACGGCCGCCACGGCGGCGGCGCCGATGGTCACCACGTAGCTGGCCACCACCCGTTCGTTGGTGACGATCGCCCAGTACTCGGCCAGGCTCAGCCCCGCCAATTGGCCGAACAGGCCGGTCATGGGCAGCAGCAGCATCAGCGAGACGAAGGTCAGGCTGATGCCCAGCGAAAGGCCAAAACCCGGCAGCACCCGCTTGGGGGTGCTGCCGAGGCCGATGGCGAAAGTACGGCTACTCATCATGTCTCGCTTGCGTCGCGCATGTCAGGCGCCGTGGCAATCAGCGACGGCGCTGCAGCTGGTCGAGCAACCCGCCGCTGCCGAAGTGGGTTTCCATCGCCTCTTCCCAGCTACCGGCGATGTCCTCGACCAGCAGCAGCTCGGTCTCGGGGAACTGATCGGCGAACTCTTCGACGACCGTTTCGTGATGCACGCGGTAGTTGAAGCCGGCCAGCTGGCGCTGGGCCTCCTCGCTGTAGAGGTACTCCAGGTAGGCCTGGGCCAGGTCCAGATTGCCGTTGCGCTCGGCGTTGGGCTCGACCACGGCCACCGGGAACTCGGCCAGGATGCTGACCGGCGGCACGATCACTTCGTAGTCGTCGGTGCCGTACTCCTGGCGAATGTTGTTGACCTCGGATTCGAAGCTGATCAGCACGTCGCCGAGGCCGCGCTCGATGAAGCTGGTGGTGGCGCCGCGACCGCCGGTGTCGAACACTGCCACGTTGCGCAGGAAGGTGCGCATGAAGTCGTGGATCTGCTCCTCGTCGCCGTCGAACTGCTGCTGAGCGAAGCCCCAGGCGGCCAGGTAGGTGTAGCGGCCGTTGCCCGAGGTCTTGGGGTTGGGGAAGACCATGCGCACGTCTTCACGCACCAGGTCGTCCCAGCTCTCGATGCCCTTGGGGTTGTCCTTGCGCACCAGGAAGGCGGTGGTGGAGTAGTAGGGCGAGGCGTTGTTGGGCAGTTTCTCCTGCCAGTCCTCGGCCACCAGGCCGGCATCGGCCAGTACCTGGACGTCGGTCACCTGGTTGTAGGTCACCACGTCGGCACGCAGTCCCTGCAGAATGGCGCGGGCCTGGGCCGAGGAGCCGCCGTGGGATTGCTGAATGCCGATCTGCTCGCCGTGCTCCGCCTGCCAGTGGTTGCGGAACTCGGGGTTGATCGCGGCAAACAGCTCACGGGCGATGTCGTAGGAGGAGTTGAGGATCTCGCGCTCGGCAGCCATCGCCGGCGCTGCCAGGCCAAGACCCAGGGCAGCGGCGATCAGGGTGCGGCGAAGAGAGGGAAGTCGCATTGGGCGTCTCCGGCAAAGGGAACTTGGTAGCAAGAGTATGGCCGACCAAGTGGAATTACAATCCGTGTTTTTATTCTATTTTTCTATAAGCTTCATTGGCGCTGTCTGTCGGGTGCCCGGCGGTCGGGGCAGTCTGTTAATATGACGCCTCTTTCCCCGTGCGATGGCTGTTATCCCCATGAGCGACATGAACCGCGACTTCCTGATTGCCCCCTCCATTCTCTCCGCCGATTTCGCCCGGCTGGGCGAGGAAGTCGACCGGGTCCTGGCCGCCGGGGCGGATATCGTCCACTTCGACGTCATGGACAACCATTACGTGCCCAATCTGACCATCGGTCCCATGGTCTGCGAGGCGCTGCGCAAGCACGGCGTCACCGCGCCCATCGATGCCCACCTGATGGTCAAGCCGGTGGACCGCCTGATTGGCGACTTCATCGATGCCGGGGCAAGCTACATCACCTTCCATCCGGAGGCGTCCGAGCATATCGACCGCTCGCTGCAGCTGATCCGCAGCGGCGGCTGCAAGGCTGGCCTGGTGTTCAATCCGGCCACGCCGCTCTCCTATCTCGATTACGTGATGGACAAGGTCGACATGATCCTGCTGATGAGCGTCAACCCCGGTTTCGGCGGGCAGGCCTTCATCCCGGGTACGCTGGACAAGCTGCGCGAGGCACGCCGTCGCATCGACGCCTCGGGCCGCGACATTCGGCTCGAGATCGACGGCGGGGTGAAGGTCGACAACATTGCCGAGATCGCCCGTGCCGGTGCCGACACCTTCGTCGCCGGTTCGGCAGTCTTCGGTGCCGGCCGCGATGGCGACCCCAACCGTTACGACAGCGTCATTCGCGCCTTCCGCGAACAGCTGGCGACGGTATAGCCCGCGCGCGATGAACCATTCGGCGTCCGTTACGTGGTACCTCTACCTGCTCGAAACCCGGCGAGGGATGCTCTACACCGGCATCACCACCGACGTCGCCCGGCGCCTGGCGCAGCATGAGGCGGGGCAGGGCGCCAAGGCCCTGCGCGGACGCGGGCCGCTGACACTGGTGCACCATGAGCCGGTGGGCAGCCATGGCGAGGCGCTGCGGCTCGAGGCCGAGGTCAAGCGTCTCTCGGCAGCACGCAAGCGGGCCTGGCTTCAGTCTCGGCGGGAACGGGCCCAGGAGCATAAGGAAACAGCATGCACGCCATCCTCGACGACATCCGCCTGATCAGCTTCGACCTGGACGGCACCCTGGTGGACTCCGTGCCCGATCTGGCGGTGGCCGTGGATGCCAGTCTGGCCGAATGCGGGCTGCCCGCCGCCGGTGAGGCGCGGGTGCGCAACTGGGTGGGCAACGGCTCATGGAAGCTCGTCGAGCGGGCGTTGACCTTCGCCCGGCAGGCGCCCCCCGACGAGGCGCTGCTGGCGCGGGCCCATGAGGCCTTTCTCGTCCACTACGGGCGCGATCCCGGCTCGCGTACGCGGCTCTATCCCGGCGTGCGCGAAGCGCTGGATGCGCTGCGCAGTGACGACAGAATACTGACCCTGGTGACCAACAAGCCGTTCGCGTTCATCCGCCCGATCCTGGCGCAGCTCGGGCTCGAAGCGCACTTCGCGCTGTGTCTGGGGGGCGACAGCCTGCCGCAGAAGAAGCCCGACCCAGCGCCGCTGCTGCACGTGGCGGCGCATTTCGGCCTGCCGCCCTCGGCCTGTCTGATGGTGGGCGACTCCCGCCACGACGTTGCCGCCGGCCGGGCCGCCGGCTTCCGCACCCTGGCCGTACCCTACGGCTACAACCATGGCGAACCGGTGCGCGACAGCCGCCCGGATGCGCTGGTTGATTCACTGGCGGAACTCGTTTAGGGTGATTTTCGATCCTTATCAATGACCTCGGAATCCTTCCGTTTGCCTATTCCTGCGGGAAACGCTTCGATGGACAGCATGATGCTGCATGACGACACCTTAACCCGTGGTTGCCTGCGTCGGGCAGCTGACACGACGGTGCCCTTTTCTGCCCAGCCCGCCGCTTGGCGATGGTGAAGCTCGCTGAAGCATCACCCTGATTCACCATCCGTCACCGTCATATCTCGAGGGCCCCGTCATGATGACTCCCGAACGTTTCCGTGCGCTGGCCGAGGCCGGCTTCAACCGCATTCCGGTCACCCGTGAGGTGCTGGCCGATCTCGACACCCCGCTGTCGACCTATCTCAAGCTGGCCGACGAGCCATGGACCTTCCTGCTCGAATCGGTGCAGGGCGGCGAAAAGTGGGGGCGCTACTCGATCATCGGCCTGCCTTCTCACGAGCGCATCGAAGTGCGCGGCTTCACCATCAGTCACGTACGCCAGGGCGAGTGCATCGAACGCGTGGAGGTGGCGGATCCGCTGGCCTGGATCGAGGCGTTCCAGGGGCGTTTCCGGGTGCCCAACCTGGACGATCAGCCGCGCTTCGACGGCGGCCTGGTAGGCTACTTCGGCTACGACACCATCCGCTACATCGAACCGCGGCTGAGGGGCGTGGAAAAACCCGATCCGCTGGGCGTGCCCGACATCCTGCTGATGGTGTGCGACGAGCTGGTGGTGTTCGACAACCTCTCGGGCCGGCTGACGCTGTGGACCCATGCCGACCCTGCCGCTGCGGATGCCTTTGCCACGGCGGTGGCGCGTCTCGAGAGCCTGGAGCGGCGCCTGCGCAGCTCGGGCGTTCAGGCCGCCAGCCCCGGCACCGGACGCAGTGCGGTGGAGGAGGGGCACTTTACCTCGGGCTTCACCGAGGCCGGTTTCAAGGCGGCGGTGGAGAAGATCAAGGAGTACGTACTGGCCGGCGACGTCATGCAGTGCGTACCGTCGCAGCGCATGTCGATTCCCTATCGTGCCTCGCCGCTTGACCTGTACCGCGCGCTGCGCAGCCTCAACCCATCGCCCTACATGTTCTTCTTCAACTTGGGCGACCATCATGTGGTGGGCTCCTCTCCGGAGATCCTCACGCGGCTGGAGGATGGCGAGGTCACGGTACGGCCCATCGCCGGCACCCGGGTGCGCGGCAAGACCGAGGAGGAGGACCGGGCGCTCGAGGCCGAACTGCTGGCCGACCCCAAGGAGATCGCCGAGCATCTCATGCTGATCGATCTGGGGCGCAACGACGTGGGGCGCATCAGCGAGACGGGTTCGGTGCAGGTGACCGACCAGATGGCCGTGGAACGCTACTCCCACGTGATGCACATCGTTTCCAACGTCACCGGACGCCTGAAGCCGGGTCTCAGCGCCATGGACGTGCTGCGCGCCACCTTCCCGGCGGGCACGCTTTCGGGGGCACCCAAGATCCGCGCCATGGAGATCATCGACGAGCTGGAGCCGGTCAAGCGCGGCATCTATTCCGGCGCGGTCGGGTATCTCTCCTGGCACGGCAACATGGATACCGCGATCGCCATTCGTACCGCGGTGATCAAGGATGGTGAGCTGCATGTGCAGGCCGGGGCCGGCGTGGTGGCCGATTCCGTACCCGAGATGGAGTGGCAGGAGACGCTCAACAAGGGGCGCGCCATCTTCCGCGCCGTGGCCATGGCCGAAAAGGGCCTGGACAACCTCTAGGCCAAGTCTTGCTGCGGGCTAGGACTCTCTGCGCTTGACCCTACGGCGTTCGGCGCCCCTGCCATGACGAGCAGGGGCACCGTGGGTCGCGCCGAGAAACGCTCATTCGTCCTCGGCCTCGTCCCGTTCTGGCGCTTCGGTTTCTTCTGCGTCTTCGCCTTCTGGCGACTCTTCACCCTCTACCGCGTCGGCCTCGCTGTCGCGCTCTTCGGCTTCTCTCTCTTCGGCTTCGCCCATCGTCAGGGCGGTGCGGATCAGCTTGGCGTTGTGACGCATCATGGCCACGTAGTTCGTGGCATCGCCATCGGGTTCGCTGAGGGAGTCGACATACAGCGGGCCGGCGATCGGCAGTTCCGTGTCGGCGGCGATGCTGCGGATGTAGCGGTCCGAGAGGGTGCTTTCCCAGAACAGGGCGCCTGGCTGGCTCTGCTCGATCAAGTCGACGATGCGCATGACCTGCTGGGGCGAGCCCTCGGTTTCGGCATTGCTGCCCCACACGCCGTCATGGCGAAAGCCGTAGGCATCGGCAAAATAGACGAAGGCCGCTTCCGTGGTGATCAGCAGCCGCTGCTCCTCGGGAATCGGGGCGAGCAGTTCGCCGATCTCCTCGTGCAGGCGGGCCAGGGTTTCCGTGGCCGCAGCGGCACGTGCCTGGAAATTGTCGGCGGCCTCGGGGTGAAGCTCGCTGAGCTGGTCGGCGATCACCTTCATGTAGGCTGCCACGGCGCGCGGGTCCATCCACAGGTGCGGGTCGGGCTCCCCGGTGTATTCACCCGTGACGATGGGCCGAGTCGGGTATTCCGTGGCTTCCGCTACCGGTACCAGCGGTGCACGGTTGCCCACCGTGGCGTAAACCTGGCGCATCCACTGCTCGAGCTGGTAGCCGTTGTAGAAGACGAGGTCGGCATCCTCCAGCGCAATGAAATTGTTGGGTGTCAGCTCCCACTCATGGACTTCGGCACCTACCGGAGTCAGCACCACCAGTTCGATATCGTTACCGCCGACTTTGTTGACCAGGTCGCCAAGAATCGAGAAGCTGGCGACCACTTTGGGATTGGCTGCCGCCGCCGTCACGCTGCCGACCATGGCGGCGAGAGGCAGGGTCAGCCAGATACAGGCACGGCGGGTAAAGCGCATCGTCAATCTCCTTTTCGCGGTAGCGCACTGCCCGATGATAGAGACTGGGAGGTACGCTGGCCAGCCGCGACTGTCCCGGCCGCCGACGAACGCGTCGGCCGGAGGCATCTTGCGTTGACAGCTCGGCTGCCTGGGCGGCACTATTGCGTCATGAACGCAAACGCCTATATGCCGAATTCGATCCAGTGGTGGCGCTCCTGAGCGAGGGGCGGCGCGCTGACGACTGAACGAAATGCCGCCGTCGGGCGGCTTTTTTGTGTCCGAAGCAGAACCTGCACGGCTGGCCGCGCACGACGAAACATTGAAAAGATTCGCTGGAACAGGACCTTCTCGCCATGTCCGTGCTGATGATCGACAACTATGACAGCTTCACCTTCAACGTGGTGCAGTATCTTGGCGAACTCGGTGCCGAGGTAGCCACCTATCGCAACGACGCCATTACCCTGGAGCAGATGGAAGCGCTGGCGCCGAGCCACCTGGTGATCTCGCCCGGCCCTTGCACCCCCAACGAGGCGGGCATCTCGTTGGCTGCCATTCGGCACTTCGCCGGTCGTCTGCCGATCCTCGGCATCTGCCTCGGTCATCAGGCGATCGGTCAGGTCTATGGCGGCAAGGTGGTGCGCGCCCCGCAGGTGATGCACGGCAAGACCTCGCGCATCCGTCATAATGGTCTTGGTGTCTTCGCCGGTCTCGAGGATCCGCTGGAGGTCACGCGCTACCACTCACTGGTCGTGGAAGCCGACACGCTGCCCGAGTGCCTCGAGGTGACCTCCTGGACCGACGACGATGACGTGACCCCCGGACTGATCATGGGGCTGCGTCACCGTGAGCTGGATATCGAAGGCGTGCAGTTCCACCCGGAGTCGATTCTGACGCGTCAGGGGCATGAGCTGCTGGCCAATTTTCTCAAGCGCCGCTGAGCCGCCCGTAAAGAGGAGTGCCTGCCCATGCAGATGCGAGACGCCATTGCCGCGGTGATGCGCCGTGAAAACCTTAGCTTCGATCAGACCCATGCCGTCATGCAGCAGATCATGACCGGCGAGGCCAGCGATGCGCAGATCGGCGGTTTTCTGGTCGGTCTGGCGATGAAGGGGGAGACGGCCGAGGAGATCGGTGCCGCCGCCCAGGTGATGCGCGAGCTGATGAAGCGTGTCCACCTTCAGCGCAGCGAGAACGTGGTGGACATCGTCGGCACCGGCGGCGACGGCGCCAACCTGTTCAACGTCTCGACCGCTTCCAGCTTCGTTGCCGCGGCTGCCGGCGCCCAGGTGGCCAAGCACGGCAATCGCAGCGTTTCATCCTCTTCGGGCAGCGCCGATCTGTTCGACATGGCGGGCATTCATCTCGATCTCCGGCCGGAG
Organism: Billgrantia desiderata; assembly: GCF_900108215.1. NCBI lineage: Bacteria > Pseudomonadati > Pseudomonadota > Gammaproteobacteria > Oceanospirillales > Halomonadaceae > Billgrantia > Billgrantia desiderata. The sequence goes on from NZ_FNVC01000003.1 coordinate 254,472, forward strand.
CAGGTGGCGCGCTGCATCGAGCACGTCGGGGTCGGCTTCATGTTCGCCCCCAACCATCATCCCGCCATGCGTTTCGCCATCGGCCCGCGGCGCGAGATGGGAGTGCGCACCCTGTTCAACATCCTCGGGCCGTTGACCAATCCCGCCGGGGCGCCGAACCAGGTGCTGGGGGTCTATTCGGCCGAGCTGGTGCCGCTGATGGCCGAGGTGCTGCGTCAGCTCGGCAGCCGCCACGTCATGGTGGTTCATGCCGAGGACGGTCTCGACGAGATCTCCCTGGCGGCGCCGACCCAGGTGGCCGAGCTGAAGGACGGCGAGATTCGCCGTTACACCATCGCGCCCGAGGACTTCGGCATCGAGCGGCAGGCACTGAGTCCCTTGAAAGTGGTCAGCGCCGAGGACAGTCTGCGGCTGGTGCGCGAGGCGCTGGTGGGCGAGGGGCCGGCGGCCGACATCGTCTCTCTCAACGCCGGAGCGGCGCTCTACTGCGCGGGTGTCGCCGATACCCTCAAAGAGGGCGTGATGATGGCCCAGGACGCTCAGGCCTCCAAGCTGCCTCTCGAGAAAATGAAGGAGCTGGCCGACTTCACCCGCGTACTGGTTTCCTGAGCGTCACGGCTCTCCCGGGTCGGCTGTCGGCAATGCCACCAGACTCAGGAGTTTGTCTTCGCGCAGGCAAACCATGCCGGTGATCTCGCGGCCGGCCGTCCAGCCGTTGCCCAGGTCTTCGAGCAATCGCAGGCGAACGGGGCCGATGCCCTGCCAGGACATGAGTTCGGCGGCGGGAAAGTGGAACATGCGACCCACCAGCGGGTAGAGCGCCTTGAACAGGCTCTCTTTGAGGGAGAAGGTCGCGCTTACCATCAGTCCCACGCTCGACGACGGCAGCGTTTCCATGCGAACGAGCTCCTCGGCGGTCAGTATCCTTCTGGCCAGCCGGCGGGCCTGCTCCTCGTTCAGCAACCGTTCGGCATCGAGACCGACACCCTGATAGACCTGGCGATGGGCGACCAGGGCCGCGGCCCAGCCGTCGCTATGAGTGATGGCTCCCACGCAGCCCTCGGGCCAGCACGGCGAGCGATCCTCGTTCATGCTTGGGGTTGCGTCCCTGCCATCCAGCAGCTGCAGGGCACGGCGTGCGCACAGCCGCCCGGCAACGTATTCCGCCCGCCGTTTGGCAATGGCGTCATGCAAGCGGGGCGGGAGAACGACGTCATGGCGTTCACCGAGAGCATCGCCAGCGGCCGGCTCGTCGAGGCGGGCAGGGTCGAAGCGAGTCGCCACCAGGCAGGTGCCAGGAAGGGGCGAGGCCCAGGGCCAGTCGCTGCTGAAAGGACCGATAACAGGGTCGACAAAAGAAGAGGAGCTGTCCATGGGCGAATTCTTGCATGGGCCACGGGCTGTCGTCATGTATCCTGACTATTCGCGCCGGAGAGAGACGAGCGATGTGCCGACTTTGGGTAGCGTCGCGTTCCATGTCGAACCGCAGATAGGTAATATGGGGCGCTCACCGGCTTCAACCGCGGCCAGCGCCGCCCGTACCGAGACAGCACCATGAGCCCAACCAAGGACGCCCCGACCATTCTCACCCGCATCCTGGCCCGCAAGGACGAGGAAGTGGCAGAGCGCAGCCGCGCCGTGTCCGAAGCCGAGCTGCTGACCTTGGCCGAACGGCAGAGCGCCCCCCGCGGTTTCATCGCGGCACTCGACCGGCGCATCGCCGAGGGCGATCCGGCGGTGATCGCCGAGATTAAGAAGGCCTCGCCCTCCAAGGGCGTGATCCGCGAAGACTTCCAGCCTGCCGAGATTGCGGCGAGCTATGCTGACGGCGGTGCCGCCTGCCTCTCGGTGCTGACCGACGCCGACTTCTTCCAGGGCCACGAGGACTTCCTCATCGCCGCGCGTGAGGCGTGCGAGCTGCCGGTGATCCGCAAGGATTTCATCGTCCATGGCTATCAGGTCAGCGAGGCGCGCGCCATCGGCGCCGACTGCATCCTGCTGATCGTCGCCGCGCTGGAAGATGCCCAGATGGCCGATCTCTACCAGCAGGCAACGGCGCTGGGCATGGATGTCCTGGTCGAGGTGCATGACGCCCTGGAACTCGAGCGTGCGCTCAAGCTCGGCATCGGCCTGGTGGGCATCAACAACCGTAACCTGCATACCTTCGATACCCGCCTGGAAACCACGCTGGAGCTGTTGCCGCGGATTCCTGCCGGGGTCACCGTGGTCACGGAGTCCGGCATTCATACCCAGGCCGATGTGCTGCGCATGCGCGAGCACGACGTACATGGCTTTCTGGTCGGCGAGGCCTTCATGCGCGAGCAGGAACCGGGTGAAGCGTTGCGGCGGCTGTTCTACTGAACGGGTTGAAATCAGGGACCAAAAGGGCAGCCGCGTTGGCTGCCCTTTTTCGTCGGCAGAACAATAGCGAGTGTTCTAATGTGTTTATGTGCAGTCCAGCACATCAGGAGCCCTCATGTTTGACCACGTCAAGTTTGGTGTCAGCGACTATGTAGCTAGCAAGGCCTTTTTCCTTAAAGCTCTCGAGCCGCTTGGGGTAATAGGAGGTGCGGAAGGTGAGCCGTCATACGGCATCGAACTCTGCGGTAAGGGAGGCGCCTCGCTGTGCCTGTACCAGGCCAAGGAGAAGCCTGCCCCTCTTCATATCGCGTTCCATGCCGACACTCGACAGCAGGTCGATGACTTCTATCATGCGGCCTTGAAGGCCGGGGGCAAGGACAACGGTGCTCCTGGTCTGCGTCCGAACTATCATGCGAACTACTATGCCGCCTTCGTCATCGGCCCGGATGGGCACAACGTCGAAGCGGTGTGCCACGAGCCCGTGTCTCCTTCCTTTTGCTCTTCCCATATTAGGTAAATTTAACTTGGGTGCTTTGCCGAAGTCGCTCGGTGTCTTGTCGAGCGATTTTTCAAGTCCAGGAGAAGAAGTCATGATGAAGCCGGTTTGCTGGTTCGAGATCTACGTGCAGGACATGGCTCGTGCAAAGGCCTTCTACGAGGCTGTATTCGACGTGCAGTTGGAAGAACTGCCGAGCCCAAGCGCCGATGAAGAGATGCTGGCCTTCCCCGGTGCCATGGAGGAGGCTGCGGGAAGTTCGGGAGCGCTCGTGAAGAGTGGCAACTGGCAGCCCGGCACCGCCGGTACGGGGACGGTCGTCTACTTTGCCTGCGAAGACTGCGCCGTACAGGTGGCGCGGGTGGCCGCGAGTGGTGGCAAGGTGCTTCAGGAGAAGATTTCCATTGGCGACTACGGCTTTGCGGCGCTGATTGCCGATACCGAGGGCAATTCGATCGGGCTTCATTCGATGAGGTAGAGAACATTGCCGCTACAAAGTGTGCAATGAGATGGCAATGACAGCAATGGAGATATCCAAAGCGCGATGGACGAGTGCATGAAACCGGTCATTCAAGAAGAGATATCCGGCTGCGGTATTGCCGCGAGCGCTGCGATCGCCGGCATTACCTACGCCGAGACTAAGAAGAAGGCTAACTCTCTGGGTATTTATGCCGAGGACCCGACACTATGGTCGAGTACCGAGCATGTTCGCAGGCTTCTGCGCGAACTCAATGTTTCAGTCGGCACAAAGACAATACCTTTTGAGGCATGGGAGCGGCTTCCAGACAAGGCGCTCCTGGCGATTAAATGGAGGGTGGAGCGGGGAAAGCCATTCTGGCATTGGGTCGTTTTCGTCAGGGATGGGGTCAATGCGGTCGTGCTTGATTCCAAGAAAGGCTTGAAATCCAATGTTCGCAGGGACTTCGGACGTATGAAGCCCAAGTGGTATATCGCAGTGGCCAACTGACGCTGGGCAGCAGTGTGTGGCCACCTCAGAAAGGAAAAAGCAGGGAAAGCGATGAACCAAGACGAAATCAAGGCATTGTTCGATCAGCAGGCTTCCAGCTATGACGCCCAGTGGGCGAAGACGTTGCCGATTCGGAACTGCCTGCACTTGCTACTGGATGCGGCCTTTGCCGAGCTACCCGAAGAGGCACAAGTGCTCTGCGTGGGAGTAGGAACGGGAGCGGAGCTGTCTCACCTTGCTCGTAACAATCCCACTTGGAAGTTCACTGCCGTAGAGCCCTCTAACGCAATGCTGGACATCTGCCGGAAGCAGGCGGAAACGGAGGGTTTCGCGGGGCGCTGTCAATTTCACGAGGGCTATCTGGAATCACTTCCTGGCGCCCAGATATTCGATGCTGCTACCTGCTTGCTGGTGTCGCAATTCATTCTCGACCGGCAGGCCCGTTCCGACTTCTTTCACGAAATAGCCCGCAGGCTCAAGCCGGGTGGGCTTCTCGCGAGTTCTGACTTGGCCTCGGATGTGGCATCACCCGAGTATGAGGTGTTGCTGCGCGCCTGGATGAACATGATGGCGCAGGCGGATATCACGCCTGAGGGAATGGCGCGCATGCGCAAGGCCTATGCCAACGACGTTGGCGTACTTCCGCCGAGTAGGGTGGCTGCCATCATAGAGGCCGGAGGCTTCGAGCCACCCGTGCAGTTCTTCCAGGCCGGCTTGATTCACGCCTGGCTGTCGAAGCGCACCGCAAGCAGCGCCGTCCATGGGTCGAGGAGGCGATATGAGCGTCTCTAACTATCTCGTCGTCACTCCTCATGCAAGCCAATTCCCCCGACCTATTACTTTCAAAAAAGGTGTCCTTCTCACCGTTGACGAAAAATACGAGGAAAGGAGGGCTGGGAGAACTGGTTTTTTTGCAGTGCGCCAGGGCAGGAGCCGGGCTGGGTGCCGTTAGAGAAGCTGAAGAAAGTCGATGATTAAAGGGGGCTTGGCGGTGCCCTTGCAAGCGGCTGCAAGGCTGACTGTCGTAGGTTTCTGCATACGCGGGGTCTTCATGCTTAGCAAGAATCGGACGAGGCGCCGTGGCGACTGATTTACTAGGCTGCCAACCTTGGCGGCTGCTCACTCCCTATCGAGATTAGCGAAGAAGTGCGCCATGGCTTCTATTGCCTCATTGTCGACGCCGCGCATGATATCGATCATGGTGGTGTCCGGGCCACCGCGGGTACGCTCACGATAGGCCTTCATCGCGTAAGCGAGATAATCCTCACGCTGGCCTGCCAGGCGCGGCATCTGCTCGCGACCCTGATAGTCAGAGCCATGACAGCTGGCACAGCGCTGCTGGCGGGAGAGCGCTCGCCCTTTCTCCGCCAGTGCTTCGTCGCGCTCGCCTTCCGGCGTGGCGACGGGCTGCTCGGCGTAGTAGGCAGCAAGTGCTTGAATCTCGGCGTCGCTGAGCCCCCGGGCCTGAGATGTCATCTCATCCGAGCGACGTAGCCGCTCGCGGAAGTAGATCATCTGGTTGGTGATGGCCAGGGCCGGCTGTCCGGCCAGCGAAGGCGTGTTCTCCCGCGTCGAGTTGCCATCCTCGCCGTGGCAGGCGGCGCAGACCTGCACCTGTGCTTCCAGGGGCAGGCCTGCTGCCGGGCCGCTCTCCGACCAGACCGGCAGGGCCAGCAGCAGCCCCGCCAAGCCCGTCGATACGATGGGAAGGCGCTGCCAGGGCAACGTGCGTCCATCACGGCGCATGGCCTCACTCCATGTACTCAGGGGTTTCATAACTGATGCGATAGATCGCACCGTTTTGCTCGTCGGAAACCAGCAGGGAGCCGTCCGGCATTTGCAGCACGTCTACTGGACGGCCAGAGAAGGCATTCTCACGTGGATCAAGCAGACCCACCATGAAGGGTGAGATGGCAGCACGCTCACCATCCTCGGAGAGATGGGCCACCTGCACGTCGTAACCGTCACTCAATGTGCGGTTCCAAGAGCCGCGGCGAGCGATGAATATGGCGTTTCGGTACTCCTCGGGGAACATGTCGCCGGTGTAGAAGCGCATTCCCAAGGCGGCGGTATGGCCACCCATCAGTGCAGCGGGCATGGTAACGCCGTCACAGGCCCCTTCCGAGCCGAGCTCTGGATCGATTACGCCGTGCGCATGGCAATAAGGGAAGCCGAAGTGTTCTCCGGATTCACTGAGACGATTCAGTTCATCCTGCGGACCGTGTTCGCCCAACCAATCCTGTCCGTTGTCGGTGAACCAGAGTTCGCCCGTTTCCGGATGGAAGTCGAAGCCCACGCTGTTACGCACACCGCGTGCCTCCACCCTCATGTCGGAGCCATCAGGCTCGAAGCTGTGAATGGTGGCGTGGGTATCCTCGTCGACTTCGCAGCCATTACAAGGGGCGCCCACTGGAATGTAGAGCCGGCCATCGGGACCGAAGGCGAGGAACTTCCAGCCGTGGTGCTCGTCGTCCGGTAAGCCGAAGGCCTCGGTCAGCTCTTCGGGCTCGGCGACGTCGTCGGCCAACTGCGACTCGATATCGTCGTAACGGAAGATGCGGTTGATGGCTGCGACGTAAAGGCTGCCATCCTTGAAGGCCACGCCGTTGGGCTGGGTCAAGCCTTCGGCGATGATCACATGCTCACGCTCGTCGCCGTTGTCACGCACCGCGTAGACACGGCCGATACTTCGGGTGCCCACGAACAGTGTGCCATCGTCGCCGCGTGCCATCATGCGGGCGCCGGGCATACCGTGGGCCCAGATCTCGGCGCTGAAGCCGTCGGGCATGCGTAGTTGGTCGAGCGGTATGTCTTCTTTCTCCGTCACTGTCAGTGGTGTGGCATGTGGGGCGAGCGGTGAGTCAGCCATCTCGGCGGAGCGACCCTGGGCCCAGGCGGGCTCGTGTTCATCGGCCTGCAGGGGAGTGGCGAGACCGAGTGCGATCGCGCCCGCCGCACTCAGGGCAAGGGGAAACTGGCGTGAGGGGATCATGTCGGTTCCTTGTTGTTATTCGGCGGATCCTGAATGGACCGCACATACTTCAACAAGCCTAGGAGCCGGTTCGCGGGAAATCGATTGCTTTTATCTATCGACTGAATAGCCACAAAAGCGCCGAGATGAGTACGCTGAGCAGAACCATGGTGGCGATGGGGAAATAGAACGAGAAGTTCTCGCGGCGTATGGCGATATCTCCCGGCAGTTGGCCAAGCGGCAGCTTGGAGAGCCATGGCCAGAGCAGGCCGATGAGCACGATACACAGGCCAATGACGATCAGGGTGCGGGACATCCTGCCTCCTGTTCCGTTTGACTTGCGCTGACCGAGAACAAACCGTACCGGCGAGTGACGGTACGGTTGAGACTGGCTAGCGCTTACTGCTCGGCGCTGAAGGGCAGGGATGAGTGGTGCAGCACGATGCGCAGCTCACCTTCGTCATCCAGGTGATAACCCCAGGTCTTGTCCACGGTGGTGGTGTTGCCTTCGGCATCGAGGATGGACACGTTGCCCATGGTCAGGGCGACGTCGCCGCTGATCAGGATGGCGGCATTTTCGATTGTGACTTCCTGCCAGCCCTTCAGGGCAAAGCCGCTGTCTTCACTGTACTCATCGCTGTGGCCGACGAAGTAGGCCAGTGCGCCTTCGGGCGTCGTACGGAAGGTTTGCGGCGCGGCGGCCAGAGTAGGTTTGAAGAGTACCGCACCCATGTCGTAGCCGTAGGCGCTCTCGATCACTTCCTGTGCCAGTTCGCGGGCGGCGTCGATGCCTTCCGCCTCATAGATAGTGGAAATGGCAACCAGGGCGTCGCCCCAGGCTTGTTGTGCCGCCAGCACCTGCTCTTCGGTGATGTCGCCACCCAAGTGAGTGACCTGTGCGGCACTGGCCAGGCCAGCAGTGCCAAGGCCGAGCCCGAGAGCCGTGGCAGTCAATAGCGTCTTGAGTTTCATCATCCCTCTCCTGTCGATAAGTCCATGTAAGGTCTAGTGATCGAGCCTGCAAGCTTACCAGCTCAGCCGGCGCAGGTGGGTCAGAATTCCCTGCAGCGGGTGCGGCAGGGCCTGGCCGGAGAGGCGGCTGGCCTGGCTGCGGCAGGAGTAACCGGTGGCCAGCAGGCGGCCCCGGTTGGTCTCGTCCTCGACCACCGGCTGCCACGACTGGGCGTAGATGGTCTTCGAGGTTTCCCGGTTGCGCGCTTCGTGGCCGTAGGTGCCGGACATGCCGCAGCAGCCGCTGGCGACGAGTTCGAGCTCGAAGCCGAAGGCGGCGAACACCTGCTGCCACGCCTTGGGGCTGCCCGGGGCATTGGTCTTCTCGGTGCAGTGGGAGAGCAGCCGGAAGCTCGGGTCGTCGAGTTTCTGAAGCTCCCGGGCCAGGGCCGGCGGCACCAGGCGCTTGCCCTGAGCCACCAGCCACTCCTGCAGCATCAGCACCTCGGGCACGGCAGCGGGGCCCAGCGCCTTCACGTACTCCTGGCGGTAGGTGAGGGTCATGGCCGGGTCGATGCCCACCAGCGGCACGCCGAACTCGGCCAGGGCGCGCAGCCGTCGCGCCTGCTTCTCCGCGGTGCGCTCGAAGGCGCCAAGGAAGCCCTGCACGTGCAGCGGCTTGCCGTTGGCCGTATAGGGGGCGACGAACACCTTGATGTCCAGACGCGAGAGCAGCTCGACGATGTCCATCACCAATTCTGCCTCGAAGTGGCTGGTGAAGGCGTCCTGCACGATCACTACGCTTCTGGCCTTCTGCGCCTCGCTGAGCAGACCCAGCGAGATCGGCGTCGCCTCGGCGACACCCCAGGCACGCAGCTGCTTGGTCAGTCGTGCGCGAGAGAGGCGCGGGCTGTCGACCAGGCCGACGTGCTGGGACAGCAGGCGGTCCACCAGGCGCTGATTCAGCGCGGCGTTGTACAGCGGCGCGGCATGGGCGAGATAAGGCACGAAGAACTCCATGCCGCCGATCAGGTAATCCCGCAGCGGGCGCAGGTAGCGGCCGTGGTAGACCTCGAGGAACTGCGAGCGCGAGTCCGGCACGTTGACCTTGATCGGGCACTGGCCGGCGCAGGACTTGCAGGCCAGGCAGCCCGCCATGGCGTCGTAGACCTCATGGGAGAAGTCGGCCTCGTCGCGGCGGCGCCAGGTGTTGCGCGCCCGCGCCGGGAACGAGGTGATGAAGCCCCATACCCCCTCGCGGCGCTTCTCTTTTGCCTCTTCGACCAGGTCGATCCCGGCCTTGCCCTGCAGGCGCAGCCACTCGCGGACGAGGCTGGCGCGTCCCTTGGGCGAGTGGATGCGGTCGCGGGTCGCCTTCCACGAGGGGCACATGGCGTCGTCGGGATCGTAGTTGTAGCAGGCGCCGTTGCCGTTGCAGTACACCGTGGCGGCGTGGGCCTGCCATGCGCGCTCGTCGATCTGGCGGTCGAGCTGGCCGCGGGTGGGCACGCCGTCGATGGTCAGCAGGCCCGGGTCGACCCACTTCACCGCATCCTCGCTGACGCTAGTTGTCGACGCTGTGCCCGCGGCTTCGGGCGGGATGGAGGGCTCCGCGGCTTCGGGCGGGATGGAGGGAGTCGCGATCTTGCCGGGGTTCAGCTGGTTGTGCGGGTCGAAGGCGGCCTTGACCCGCTGCAGGCTGGGGTAGAGCTCGCCGAAGAACTTGGGCGCGTATTCGGAGCGCACGCCCTTGCCGTGCTCGCCCCAGAGCAGGCCGCCGTACTTGTGGGTCAGCTCCGCCACCTCGTCGGAGACTTCGCGGATCAGCCGCTCCTGCTCGGGATCCTTCATGTCGATGGCGGGGCGCACGTGCAGCACGCCGGCATCGACGTGGCCGAACATGCCGTAGCTGAGCCCGCGGGCGTCCAGCGCGGCGCGGAACTCGGCGATGAAGTCGGCCAGATGCTCCGGCGGCACCGCGGTATCCTCGACGAAGGGGATCGGCCGCTTCTCGCCCTTCTCGTCGACCCTGGCATTGCCCAGCAAACCCACGGCGCGCTTGCGCATGCCGTAGACCTGCTGGATCTGGGCGCGCCCCTGGGCGAGGGTGTAGCCGAGGCGCGGTACGCTCTCATCCGCTTCCAGGTGACGACAGAAGGCGGCCACCCGCTCGGCAAGCCGCTCGGGGTCGTCGTCATTGAATTCGATCAGGTTGATGCCGCGGATGGCCACCGCCTGGCGCTCGGCCGTGACGGTATCGCCCTCGGCAGATCCCTGGGGCGCCTCGCTGGGAAAGAACTCCGCCACGCTGTCCCAGACGAAGTCCTCCATGGCCAGCAGCAGCACCTTGTCGTCCACCGTCTCGATGGAGGTGGGTTTCGCCGCAGAAGCCATCAAGGCCTTGGCGTCGCGCAGGGCATCCATGAAGCCCGCATAGCGCACGTTGACCAGGGTCGAGTGCTTGGGGATCGGCAGCACGTTGAGTACCGCCTCGTTGAGGAACCCCAGCGAGCCCTCCGAGCCGCACAGCAGGCTGTTCATGTCGAGGCGGCCTTGCGCGTCCCTGAGATGCGCCAGGTCGTAGCCGGTCAGGCAGCGGTTGAGCGGCGGAAACTTGGCCGCGATCAGCTCGCGCTGGGTGTCGATGATTTCCCGCGCGGTGCGGTAGGCGTTGCCGATCGCGCCGCTGTGGTGACACAGCGTCTCCAGCTCGGCGTCTTCCACCGGGCGGCTCACCAGCCGCTCGCCGCCGAGCAGCACGGTGTCGAGTTCGAGCACGTGATCGCGGGTCTTGCCGTACTCGCAGCTGCCCTGGCCGCTGGCGTCGGTGGAGATCATGCCGCCGATGGTGGCGCGGTTGGAGGTGGAGAGCTCAGGCGCGAAGAACAGCCCATGAGGTTTCAACGCCGCATTGAGCTGATCCTTGACCACCCCGGCCTGCACCCGCACCCGGCGGTTCTCGACGTCGATCTCCAGTATCCGGTTCATATGGCGCGAGACGTCCACCACCAGGCCGTCGGTGAGCGACTGGCCGTTGGTGCCGGTGCCGCCGCCGCGGGGCGTGAGCACCACCTGACGATGCTTGGGCTCGGCGGCGAGCCGGGCGATGCGTTCGAGATCCTCGGCGTGGCGCGGGAACAGTGCCGCCTGGGGCAGGCGCTGGTAGATCGAATTGTCGGTGGCCAGCACGGTGCGGCTGGCGTAGTCCGGGGCGATCTCGCCCTCGAAGCCGGAGGCCTTCAGCGCCTCGAGAAAACGCAGGTAATGCGCGCTCAGCCCCTCGATGACGGGAGCGTCGGCGGTGTCCAGTCTTGCGATCATGGCTAGTCGTATCGGTCGTTTGATGCCACCCGGGGGCGGGACGGCAGGGAATGACGCTACTTTACCGCGAGCGGGCGGGGGACGCATCCCGCCACGGCCAGGAGCCGCGGCGGGATGCCGACGCGCGTGGACTCAGGCGTGGCCGGCAGCGGGCTGGGCAGTGGCCGAGGCGCGGCCGGCCCGGGCGCTCCACGTCAGGGTGGCGAGGAACAGTGCCAGGCCCAGGAAGTCCAGTGCCAGCTGACCGTGGGGCCAGAGCATCAGGGCACCCATGGGGAACATCGCCAGGCGCAGCCACCAGGGTAGTTCGTGCTCCAGGAAGCCCTCGAGGCCGGCGATGATCGCATAGATGCCGAACAGGGCGAAGGCGAACACCGTGAGCATCTCGGCAGGAGAACCGGTGATCAGCGGCGACCAGACGAACAGCAGGGGGATGATGTAGAGCCCCTTGGCGATCTTCCAGGCGGTGAAGCCGGTGCGCATCGGCGGTGTCCTGGCGATGGCCGCGGCGGCAAACGCCGTGAGGCATACCGGCGGGGTGACGTTGGAGTCCTGGGAGAGCCAGAAGATCACCATGTGGGCCGCCACCAGCAGCAGGGTCAGGGTGTGGGGCGAGAGCGCTTGCTCGTAGAGCTGGCGGCGGAAGTCATCGGGCACCAGGGTGAGCAGCTCGCGGGCGCTGGCTGCGTCCATGGGAGCGCTCAGGGCCTCCAGGCTCTCCGGAGCGGCAAGCATGAAGATCGCCTTGGCCTGCTCGGGCAACTGACCGGCCATCAGCAGCTCCACCAGTTGGCCGTGAGCCATCAGACCGTAGAGGGCCGGCGCCGAGAGGGTGCCCAGCACGATATAGGCGGCGGTGACCGGCAGACCCATGCCCAGTACCAGGGAGGCGATGGCAATCAGCACGATGGTGATCAGCAGGCTGCCACCGGCCCAGTCGGTGATCATCAGCGAGAAGGTGTTGCCGATGCCGGTAGTGGAGACCACGTTGACGATCAGACCCACGGTGAGCAGCAGGATCGCCGTGGTGATCATGTTACGGGTGCCAAGCACCAGGGCTTCCATCACCACCGTTGGGGTCATGGGGTTGCGCGATAGCCAGGAGGCCACCACCACCGAGAGGATGGCGATGCCGGCAGCGTAGGTGGGGGTGAAGCCGTAGATCAGTGCGGCCACCAGCACCACCAGCGGCAGCAGGAAGTGCCAGCCGCCCTTGAGCACCTCGAGGAAGCGCGGCGCCTCTTCGGTCTCGACGTGCTGGGCGCCGCTGCGCTTGGCCTCGATGCGCACGAACATCGCCACCGAGAGGAAGTAGAGCAGCGCCGGCAGGGCCGCCACGCCGATGATGGTGAGGTAGGAGACCTGGGTATAGGAGGCCATGATGAAGGCGCCGGCGCCCATCACCGGAGGCATCAACTGGCCGCCGGTGGAGGCCGCGGCCTCGACCCCGGCGGCGAAGCGCGGCGGGAAGCCGGCCTTGCGCATCAGCGGGATGGTGATCACCCCGGTGGAGACGGTGTTGGCGACGCTGGAGCCGGACACCGAGCCCATCAACCCGGAGGAGAAGACCGCGACGAAGCCGGGGCCGCCAATGAAGCGCCCGGCGGCGCAGCGGGCCAGCTCGATGATGAAGTCGCCGGCGCCGGAGCGCACCAGGAAGGCGCCGAACAGGATGAACATGAAGACGTACGACCAGGAGATGCGGGCGATGGAGCCCAGCATGCCGTCGCCGCCCAGATAGCTGCGAAACAGCACCGTCTCCCAGGAGAGGCCGGGGAAGCCGAACACCCCGCCTACGTGGCGCCCCCACCAGGCCACGTAGGTGAGCGCCACCAGACAGAGCAGCGGGATGAACCAGCCGGTGGTGCGACGAGCGAACTCCAGCACCAGGCCGAGGGCGACGATGGAGACGATCCAGTCGGCGGTGGAGAAGCGTACCCCGCGGGCGTAGAGGGCGTCCTCGAAGCCGATCAGGTAGAAGGCGCAGCCCAGCGCCGCCAGGCCGAGCAGGATGTCCACCGCCAGCACCAGGCGTTGGCCGCCGACGGAGCGGGCCCTGAGCATGGGCACCGAGAGGGCGCAGAGCAGGCCGAACATGCCGAAGTGCAGGGCGCTGACCCACACCTCGGAGAGGGTGCCGAGGGTGTTGAAGTAGAGATGCGACAGGGCCACGACGATGGCCAGGGCGAACAGCAGCCGGCCGAGCCAGGGATGCTCGAGGCGCTCGGGGGCTTCGCTGGCGGCGTCGTCGCGCACCTCGGGAGTGGGCGTTGCGTTCATGGGCGTTCTCGCGGAGCTGGCGTGGATGGGAAGGCGTTGTCGGTGGTCAGGCTCGGGGCTTGCCGGCGACAGGCCTGCGGCGGTACGGGGCTGTTGCCGGTGACAAGCCTCCGAGAAGGCGCTGTGAACCCCTCCCTGGGCGCTACCGACGCCATCCCTGGCGTAGGACCTTCTCTTCGGCTTGTCCCCGGCCGCCCCTTCAGAGGCTCAGTTCACTGTTCTCGCCTAGCCCTCGAGCAGATGCTCGGGGATCTCCAGCCCCTGCTCCTGGAAGTAGCGGGCAGCGCCGGGGTGCAGCGGCATGGGCAGGCCGTCCAGGGCCTTCTCGAGGGCCATGTCGCGGGTCGCCGGATGGATGTTGTTGAGGAAGGGCAGGTTCTCGAACATCGCCTTGGTGATCTGGTAGACGTGCTCTTCCGGGACGTCGGCGTTGACCACCAGAATGTTGGGCTGGGCGATGGTGTGAACCGGCTCGTCCTGGCTCGGGTAGGTGCCGGCGGGGATCTCGTAGGGGGTCCACACCGGGTAGTCGGCGTTGATCCGCTCGAGCTGCTCTTCCGTCACGTTCAGGATGGAGAGGTTGTTGCCCATGTTGGCGAAGGCGCTGGTCACCGCGGAGGCGGGCACCCCGGCGGGGATGTTCATGCCGTCGATGTTGCCGTTCTGCATGGAGTCGGCGCTGGGGCCGTAGCCCAGGTAGGCGAGGTTCATCTGCTCGGGGTCGATCTCGAGACCGGCAAGAATCTGCCGACCGGAACCTTCGGTACCCGAGTTGCGGGCGCCGATGGAGAAGCCGCGGCCGTAGAGGTTGGACAGGTCGTCGATGGTACCGCTCTCCACCCGATTGCTGCGCATCACGAAGTGCTCGACGTTCTGCCACAGCATGGAGATGGAGCGTACGTTGTCGTAGGCCTTGGGTACCGGGCCCTCACCGTGCCAGGCCCAGGCGCCGTAGAGGGCCTGGAGGATGCCGAACTGGGCCTGGTTGTCGTCCATCAGACGCAGGTTCTCGGCGGAGCCGGCGGAGCTGATGGCGGAGACCGAGATGTTGTGGGTCGGCTCCAGCTTGACGCGGACCAGGGTGGAGAGGGCGACGCCCACCGGGTAGAAGGTGCCACCGGTGGTGGCGGTGCCCATGATGTATTGGCCGCTGCCGTTGTCGGTACGGGCGGCCGCGGCCGCGGTTGCGGCACCGAGGCCAAGGGCGGCGGCGGTGGCAAGGCAGAGGGCGGACTTGAGGAACTGGCGCTTGTGCATGGCGGGTCTCCGTATGTCGAGCGTTGTGGTTATGAGACGCTCTGACATAGCGACAAGCCTGCCAGTTTCGGTGACACCCTATGTATTTCAGTGAGTTGTGCTGAGAAGCCGTGAAACCGCCTGGGCCTGGGTGAGTGCTGTCGGCAATTATTTGCCGACATGGCGGCGCCCCATCGGCAAGATCTTGCCGATGGGCGGGGCGGGCTCAGCTGTCGTAGCTGCCGTCGAGGAAGGCCTCGCGGCGCAAGCCGTGCTTCTGCATCTTCTGGTTGAGGGTGCGGCGCGGCAGCTCCAGCTCCTCCATCACCGCCTGGATGTTGCCGCCGTGACGGCCCAGGGCGGCACGCAGCAGGGCTGCTTCGAAGGCGGTCACCTGGGCGGCCAGGGAGTTCTCGTCCGCGGCAGCGGCCGTGCCCAGGCAGGGGATCTCCAGGCCGAGGATGAAACGAGTAGCGGCGTTGCGCAGCTCGCGCAGATTGCCCGGCCAGGCGTGACGCTCGAGGGCCTGGGATAGAGCGGCGTCGGGCTCGCGCAGGGGGCGGTCGTGAACCTCGGCGGCCTGATGGCAGAAGTGGCGGAAGAGCAGGGCGATGTCCTCGCGGCGCTCGCGCAGCGGCGGCAGCGCCAGCTCGGCGATGGCCAGCCGGTAGTAGAGGTCCTCGCGAAAGCCGCCTTCGGCGGCCAGAGCCAGCAGGTCCACCTTGGTGGCCGCTACTACCCGCAGGTCGATCCGCTGCACGGCGTTGCTGCCCAGGCGGGTGATCTCACCCTCCTGCAGGGCGCGCAGCAGCTTGACCTGGGCCGCCAGCGGCAGCGACTCCACCTCGTCGAGGAATAGGGTGCCGCCGCTGGCATGCTCCAGCTTGCCGATACGTCGCTCCTGGGCGCCGGTGAAGGCGCCCTTTTCGTGGCCGAAGAGCTCCGATTCGATCAGCTCCGGCGCCAGGGCACCGCAGTTGAGGGCCACGAAAGGGGTATCGGGGCCGGGGCCGAGCTCGTGGAGGCAGCGCGCCACCACCTCCTTGCCGCTGCCGGTCTCGCCGTGCACCAGCACGTTGGCGCGCACCGGGGCCAGGTTGGCGAGCTGGTCGCGCAGGCGTAGCATGGCCGGCGCCCGCCCCAGCAGGCGGCCGGCCAGATCGCCCTCTCGCAGGGCATGGCGCAGACGGCGATTCTCCAGGGCCAGACGGCGCCGTTCGAGAGCGCGGCGCACGCACTCCTCGAGGCGCTCCGGGGAGAAGGGCTTCTCGACGAAGTCCCAGGCGCCGGCTTGCATTGCCGCGACTGCCATGGGCACGTCGCCATGGCCGGTGATCAGTACCACCGGTGGCGGTTCTTCGAGGCGCTGCACCGCATCCAGCAGCGCCAGGCCATCTATGCCGGGCATCTTCACGTCGCTGACCAGTACGCCGCAGGCGTCGCCGGCGGCCAGCGCCGCCAGGGCCGCTGTGGCTTCGGCGAAGGGGCGCACCGCCAGGTCCGATACTTCGAGCCATTGGCCGAGTGACTCGCGCACGTCGGGATCGTCATCCACCAGCCATATCGGCAATTCGTCAATGCTCACCATGGGGCTCTCCTGAAACAGCGGGGGCGGCAGGCAAGGCTACCCGGAAGTGAGCACCGCCTTCGGGTCGGTTGGCGGCGGCGATGCTTCCGCCCAGGTCCTGGACGATGCCGAAGCTGATGAACAGCCCCAGGCCCAGGCCGTCGCCCACTGCCTTGGTGGTGAAGAAGGGGTCGAAGAGGTGAGACAGGGCGTCCGCCTCGATCCCCGGTCCGTTGTCGGCCACGCCGAGCACCACCTGCCCGCCCTCACGGTGCAGGCTGATCTCCAGGCGTGGTACGGCGCCGCCGCGCAGGGCGTCGAGAGCGTTGCGCAACAGGTTGGTGAGCAACTGTTCGAGGCGCAGCGGGTCGCCCAGCACTCGCAGCGGTGGCCGCAGGGGATCGGGGCGCACCAGGCTCACCCCCTGCTCGGCGATGCGCTCGTCGAGCAGCTCCAGCACGAAGTCGAGCCGCTCGGCCAGATCCACCGGCTCCTGGCGGTCGCCGCGACGGGCGAACAGCTTGAGCTGGCGAATCAGGGCGTCCTGGCGTTCGCACAGCGTCTGGATGCGCTGGAAGTTGGCCTCGGCAGCATCCGAGCGGCCGCGGGCGAGCAGCCGCTCGCCGTTGGCGGCGAAGGTACGGATGCCCGACAGCGGCTGGTTGAGTTCGTGGGCGATGCCGGCGGCCATGGTGCCCAGGGCGGCCAACTTGCCGGCCTGGACCAGCTCTGCCTGGGTTGCCTCCAGCTCCCGGGTGCGCGCCGCGACCCGCGCTTCAAGGCGTTCGTTGGCCTCGCGGACGATGTGGGCCTCGCGGTCGCGCAGGCGCTGACGCTTCTGCCGCTCACGTAGCCAGAGTCCCAGCAGCAGCAGGGCAAGGGTGGCGCCGGCGGCAGCCAGCAGGGCATTGCGGGCGCTGACGTAGAGTGGGCGTACCGGCGCCAGATAGTGCATGGTCCAGCCCAGGGTAGCCTGAGGTTGGCTCAGATCGAGGAAGCGCTCGCCCAGATCGCCGCCGCCAATGCGCAGGGAGCCGTCGGCCAGTCGCTCGCCCAGGGGAAGCAATGGTTCGTCAAGAAATTGGCGCTGGTCGCGGATCTCCGCCAGGGCATCGGGCGAGAGCTCGCCGAGGCGGCGGTAGCGCCACTCCGGGCGGCTGGAGAGGATCACCACACCGTTGGCGTCGGAGAGCAGCACCTTTTCGCCGGCGCGCCGCCAGCTCTCCTGCAGCGATTCCAGCGAGACCTTGAGGGCGAGCACGCCCAGAGGCGCTCCATCGGGCCCGCCCGTCACGGCGGCGGAGACGAAGTAGCCCGGCCGGCTGGTGGTGCTGCCGATAGCGAAGAATTCTCCCCGGCCTGCTGCCATGGCATCGCGGAAGTAAGGGCGAAAGGGATAGCGGTGGCCGAGGAAGCTGTCCTCGCTGGCATGGTTGCTGGCCGCCACGGTCACCCCCTCGGCATCCATCAGGAAGATCGCCTCGGCGCCGGAGCGCTCGGCCACCTCTGCCAGATGAGCGTTGACCTGGGCATCGAAAATGCCCGCTTCGTCGAGCAGCACCGCTTGCACCTGGGGCTGGCGAACCAGCAGTCCCGGCAGGTAGGCGAAGCTCTCCAAAGCACCCTGCAGAGTGGTGGTATAGAGCGTCAATCGTGTCTGGGCGTGGCGCTCGGCCTCACGCGCCGCCTGGGTATACTGCCACTGCCATACCGCCCAGAGCCCGGCGGCCACCAGCAGCCCGCAGCCCATCAGCAGGGCGAGGCGCCAGGTGCGCGGGGTCACGCCGACCACCCCGGCAGGGGCAGGGGGTGGGCGGTGTGGCGAAGGGAGTGGATGAGTGGCATGGAGAGGATGATAGGGCCATCCGGACGTACGGGGAAGGCGGGCGCGTGGCGCCTTCTCGGCCTTTTGCCTACAATGGACGGCTCGATTTTCCGATTCACCGACTGTTACGGACCGGATTCCATGCTCGATCCCAAACTGCTGCGCAGCGACCTCGATACGGTTGCCCAACGACTGGCCAAACGTGGCTTTACCCTCGATACCGAACGGCTCGAGGCGCTGGAGTCCCGGCGTCGTGACTTGCAGACCGAGACCGAGTCCCTGCAGAACGAGCGCAATACCCGCTCCAAGGCGATCGGCAAGGCCAAGGCATCCGGCGAGGACATCCAGCCGCTGCTCGACGAGGTGAGTGACCTCGGCGACCGCCTCGATGCCGCCAAGCGGCAGCTAGCGGAAGTTCAGGAGGAGTGGGATGCCCTGGTCAGCGGCATTCCCAACCTGCCCCACGACAGCGTGCCGGCAGGCGAGAGCGAGGAGGACAACGTCGAGCTGCACCGCTGGGGCACGCCGCGCGAGTTCGACTTCGAAGTGCGCGACCACGTCGATCTGGGCGGGCTCAAGGGCGAGCTGGACTTCGAGCTGGCGGCCAAGCTGACCGGCTCACGCTTCGCCGTGATGCGCGGGCAGATCGCTCGCCTGCATCGGGCGCTGACCCAGTTCATGCTCGACAAGCAGACCCTCGAGCATGGCTACGAGGAGTGCTACGTTCCCTACATGGTCAACGAAGCCTCGCTGTTCGGCACCGGGCAGCTGCCCAAGTTCGGCGAGGATCTGTTCCGGCTGGACGACGAGCGCAGCTACCACCTGATTCCCACCGCCGAGGTGCCGCTGACCAACTTCGCTCGCGACGAGATCCTCGACCACAAGGTGCTGCCGCTCAAGCTCACTGCCCACACGCCGTGCTTTCGCAGCGAGGCGGGCTCCCACGGCCGCGACACCCGCGGCATGATTCGCCAGCACCAGTTCGACAAGGTCGAGATGGTGCAACTGGTGGAGCCGGAGAAGAGCTACGCGGCGCTCGAAGAGATGCGCGGCCACGCCGAGGCGATCCTGCAGGCGCTGGAGCTGCCCTACCGGGTCGTCACGCTGTGTACCGGTGACATGGGCTTTGGCGCGGCCAAGACCTACGACCTGGAGGTGTGGCTGCCGAGCCAGAAGACCTACCGCGAGATCTCCTCGGTCTCCAACTGCGAGGATTTCCAGGCGCGGCGCATGCAGGCGCGCTTCCGTCATCCCGAGCAGAAGAAGCCACAGTTACTGCATACCCTCAACGGCTCGGGACTGGCGGTGGGACGCTGCCTCATCGCGGTGATGGAAAACCATCAGAATGCCGATGGCTCCATCACCGTGCCCGAGGCGCTGCGCCCCTATCTGGGCGGGCTTGCCACCCTCAATTCTCGATCTCCCAACTGACGTTGACACCCGCCTCGATGACGATCGTCCCGGGGCGGTATTCGGCCTGTACCGCACTCTCGCGGGCATCGGCGCTCATCGCCATCATGCGCGGCGTATAGATCGGCGAGCGCGTCTCGCTGATCGACGTGACGGCCCCGAGCGAAACGCCCATGGTGCGTGCCATCAGTTCGGCCTTGTGACGCGCTTTTTCCAGTGCCTTGACCAGCGCCTCGTCGGTGGCAGCATCGCGGTCGGTCAGGTCGTAGCTGATACCGTCCATGGCATTGACGCCTGCCTCGGTGAGCGCATCGAGCAGCCGCGGCAGGCGCTCGAGGTCGTCGATGCGAACCTGGAAGGGACGCTCCAGGCGGGTGCGCATCAACATTTCCTGATCGCCGTCGCTGCGCCGCGGGGTGGGCACGTATTCCGGCTGAACCGCGAGCGAGCCGGCGCTGATGTCGTCGCGCTCCACGCCGGCTTCCTCGAGAGCCCGTATCAAGGCTGTGGCGCGTTCTTCCAGGCGGTCCCGCGCCTCGCGCAGGGCGTTGCTGTCGGTCTCCTCATCCTGGGGCGATACGGCGGGAGTGCGTTCCCACAGTCGGGCGCTGAGCGTGGCCCGGTCCGGTACTACCTCGAGCTGGGCTTCTGCCTGTACGTCCAGGCGGGCACGGGGTTCGTCGGCGTGAGCGCTGACGCCCACCAGCGAGACGACAGCGAGCAGACTGCCCAGCGCCAGGCAGCGAAAACGAATCGGAAACATCGGTAGGCCTCCATGCGGCAATGATCAGGGGGGAGCTGGCCGGCGAGGGCTCTGCCGGCGCCGCCGGTCGGGTGTGTTTGTGCACCCGACCGGTACGGGTCATGATAAGCAGGACACGCCACACATGGATAGATGGCATGCTTCACCGCGACGACAATGTGCGCTACGGGCTTCCGCTCACCCTCACGCTGGCGCTGGCAGCGCTGGTGATCATCGTTGCCGGCATTCGCGCCGGTGCCGACCTGATCATTCCGATCCTGCTGGGTCTGTTCATCGCCGTGATCTGTACCTCGCCGGTGAACTGGCTGCAGCGGCTGGGTCTGAGTCCGCGCCTGGCGGTGCTGGTCACGCTGCTGGTGATCGGCGGCTTCCTGTCGCTGGTGGGGCTGCTGGTGGTCAACGCCTTCGGCACCTTCATCGAAGCCCTGCCGGGCATCGAGAGGCGGCTTTACGAGCACTACCTCAACGTGCTCGACAGCCTCGCGGCCATGGGCCTGGCGATCAATCCGGATACGCTCGCCGGCCTGGTCGAGGGAGAAGACGAGGGGGGCTGGCTGTCGTTTCTGCTGGGGGGGCTCGGCAACCTGCTGATGCAGAGCATGGTGGTGGCGCTGCTGGTGGTCTTCATGCTGTTCGAGACCCTCAATTTTCGCCGCAAGGTGGCTTACGCCCTCGACGACCCGGAAGCCAGCCTGCGCCGTTTTCAGGAGTTCAGCGAAACCCTCAAGCGCTATCTGGCGGTCAAGACCCTAGTCAGTCTGCTCACGGGCGTGATGGCCTGGTTGGCCTGCCTGCTGGCCGGTGTGGACTTCCCGCTGCTGTGGGGCGTGCTGGCCTTCGCCCTCAACTACATCCCCAATATCGGTTCCGCCATTGCCGCGGTGCCGCCGGTCCTGTTGCTGCTGCTGTCTCAGGATGGCGGCCTGGCCTCGGCCTTCGGGTTGGCCATGGCCTACCTGGGCATCAACTTCGTGCTGGGCAACCTGGTCGAACCGCGGCTGATGGGACGTGCCTTGGGGCTGTCGACCTTCGTCGCCTTTCTCTCGCTGGTGGTGTGGGGCTGGATGCTGGGAGTGGTCGGCATGCTGCTCTCGGTGGTGCTGACCATGACACTCAAGATCGCCCTGGACAGCCATCCCCAGACCCGCTGGATGGCCTACATGCTGGGGCCGGGCAAGCGGCCCATGAGCGACCGTATCGCTGCCGAGGGGGCTCCGAGCGAGCCTGTTCTCGACGATGATGAGGCTCGCCACTCCTCTCGCATGACGAAAACGCCCCGGCCGGAGCCGGGGCGAGACGAGCGGTGATACCTACAGGGGTTGAGACCTACAGGGGTTGAAACCTACAGGGATCAGGCGTTCTGATCGATGAACTGCACCAGCTGAGACTTGGACTGAGCGCCAACCAGGGAGGCGACCTTGGAGCCCGACTTGAACAGCATCACGGTGGGAACGCCGCGCACGCCCTGCTCGGCGGCGATCTCGGGGGCGTCGTCTACGTTGATGCTGACCACCTTGAGGCTGTCGGCGCGCTCTTCGGCAACCTCGTCGATCACCGGAGCCATGACCTTGCACGGGCCGCACCAGGGGGCCCAGAACTTCAGCAGTACGGTTTGCTCAGCCTTCAGGACTTCCTGCTCGAAGTTGGCATTGGTGACATCGACGTTATTGGCCATGTGATTCTCCAGTTACGTTGCGCTACATCGAGCGAATCGGGTGACATGCATTGGGCACGTCCGGTCGGCAGATGGTAGCGGGCAGCCGTGTCTCTGGCAAATACCCATGCAAGCGCTCTTTCTGCGCGTCCATCGCTGACGCTGGCTCACCCACCTTCACTGCCCGGACGGCTGCTGTTGCGGAACACTTCGTTTTGGTGAGCTCTCGTTGCCTCTATGTGCCGATTGTTGTCCGAATGTTCGCTAGTCTTCTGATTGAGCAGCGGTTTTTCGTTGAGCCATCTTTTCGACAGTTTAGACAAGCCAGGTGCCATTGACTAACGTGCATAGCACGGAGCAGAAGGTATATGGACATGGCTTGGCTCCGAGCGCCACGTGGATGGCCGAACTCGTCGCATCATGAAGCAATGGCTGCTCGTCGCCGGGCCTCGACAGGGAGATGCGCGTCATGACGACACGCTGTACGGTCGTGTTGGATGGACAGCCACTCAGTGGCCGAGCCGATCAGCCGCTGATCGACTTTCTCAAGGAGCGAGGCGTCGATCTACCGCACGTCTGCTACCACCCCTCGCTGGGCGCACTGGAAACCTGCGATGCTTGCTGGGTCGAGGTCGGCGGCGAGCTCAAGCGCGGCTGCACGCTGAACAGCGCCGAAGGGCTGACGGTGAGCCTCGGCAGCCAGCGGGCCCGGGCCGCGCGGGAAGAGGGCATGGATCGCCTGTTGGCCAAGCACGAGCTCTACTGCACCGTGTGCGAGAACAACAACGGCGACTGCACTCTGCACAACACCATGGTGGACATGCAGATCCCCATCCAGCGCTATGAGTTTCAGCGCAAGCCCCACGAGAAGGACACCTCGAGCCCTTTCTACACCTACGATCCCGATCAGTGCATTCTCTGCGGGCGCTGCGTGGAGGCGTGCCAGAACGTCGAGGTCAACGAGACGCTCTCCATCGACTTTGCCAGCGAGAATCCACGCGTGCTGTGGGACGGCGGCAAGGAGATCAACGACTCCAGCTGCGTGCACTGTGGCCACTGCGTCACCGTCTGCCCCTGCAATGCGCTGATGGAGAACAGCATGGACGGCAAGGCGGGACCGTTCACCGCCATGCCCTGGTCGCTCAAGCGGCCGATGATCGAGATCATCAAGAAGCTCGAGACGACCACCGGGGCGGTGCCGGTCTCCGGGCTCTCGGAAATCGACATGCACCTGCGCCAGCCCGAGATCAAGCGCACCAAGACGGTATGTACCTACTGCGGCGTTGGCTGCTCCTTCGAGATGTGGACCCGCGACCGCCACATCCTCAAGGTGCAACCTGTCCCCGAGGCGCCGGCCAACGGTATCTCCACCTGCATCAAGGGCAAGTTCGCCTGGGACTTCGTCAACAGTAAGCAGCGCCTGACCATGCCGCTGATCCGCGACAACGGCCGCTTTCGCGAAGCGAGCTGGGACGAGGCGCTGGACCTGGTGGCGCGCCGCCTGCTCGAGGTGCGCGAGGCCCACGGGCCGGACAGCCTGGGCTTCATCGGCTCCAGCAAGGGCAGCAACGAGCAGGCCTACCTGGTGCAGAAGATCGCCCGGCGCATCATCGGCACCAACAACGTCGATAACTCCTCGCGCTACTGCCAGAACCCGGCCACCAAGGGGCTGTTCCGCACCGTCGGCTACGGCGGCGATTCCGGCACCATCGAGGACATCGAGAAAGCCGAGGTGGTGGTGATCGTCGGCAGCAACACCGCCGAGAACCATCCGGTGATCGCTGCCCGCATCAAGGCGGCGCAGAAGCTGCGCGGGCAGAAGCTGATCGTGGTCGACCCGCGCAAGCACGAGATGGCCGAACGGGCTGACCTGTTCCTGCGACCGAACTCCGGCACCGATCTGGTCTGGGCCTCGGCGCTGTCGCGCTACATGTTCGATCACGACCTGGCCGATCGCGAGTTCCTTGCGCGTTGGGTCAACGGTGTGGAGGAGTACCGCCAGTCTCTCGCGCCTTTCACCCTGGCGTTCGCCGAGGCCGAGACGGGCATCGCGCGCCAGGATCTGGCCGAAGCCGCCGAGACCATCGGTCGGGCGCAGCGCGTCTGCCTGCTGTGGGCCATGGGCATCACCCAGCACAGCCACGGCTCGGACGCCAGCACGGCGCTCTCCAACCTGTTGCTGGTCACCGGCAACTACGGCAAGCCGGGCACCGGCGGCTACCCCATGCGCGGCCACAACAACGTGCAGGGGGCCAGCGACTTCGGCTGCCTGCGCGACCGCTACCCCGGCTACGACCACGTGGAGGACGACGAGGCGAGAAAGCGCTGGGCCGAAGGGTGGGGCATCTCACCGGAAGAGCTTTCAAGTGAAGCCGGCCATGGCAATTTCCTGATGGTGCAGGCGGCCGACGAGGGCGAGATCAAGGCCATGTACATCGTCGGCGAGGAGACGGCCTTTTCCGACTCCAATACCCACAATGTGCTCTCCGGCTTCGAGAAGCTCGAGTTCATGGTGGTACAGGACATGTTCCTCAGCCGCACCGCCGAGTATGCCGACGTGGTGCTGCCTGCTTGTCCCAGCGTCGAGCAGGAGGGCACCTACGTCAACACCGAGCGGCGCATCCAGCGCTCCTACCAGGTGCTCGAACCGCTGGGCGACAGCCGCCCCGACTGGCGCATCCTGACCGACCTCGCCGCTCGCATGGGGCACGATTGGGGCTACACCCACCCCGCCGAGATCATGGCGGAGTGCGCCCGCATCGCGCCGATGTTCGCCGGGGTCAGCTATGCGCGGCTCAAGGGCTGGAAGTCCCAACTGTGGCCGGTGTCGGCGGACGGCACCGATTCGCCGCTGCTCTACACCGACGGCTTCGCCAACGAGGACGGCAAGGCCAACCTGCATCCGCTGGAGTGGCAGCCGCCCGAAGAGGCCCCCGACGACGAATACGACCTGCTGCTGGACAACGGCCGTCTGCGCGAGCACTTCCAGGGCACCAACCAGACGGGTCGCAGCGAGGGGGTTCGGCAGCAGCTTCCGCACGGCTTCGTCGAGGTCAGCCCGGAGCTTGCCGCCGAGCGCGGCATCGAGGAGGGCACCTGGGTGCGGATAACCTCGCGCCGCGACAGCATCGAATTTCCTGCCGTCATCACCGACCGGGTGCGCGGCAAGACGCTGTTCATGCCCATCCATTTCGGCAAGACGGGGGTCAATCTGCTCACCGGTGAGCACAACGACCCTGACGTGCAGACCCCCGCCTACAAGGAAACCGCGGTGAAACTCGAGGTGCTCGACAAGCGTGGTACCCCGCCGTTGCCCGCCCACAACTACCGCTACGGCCGGCCCACGCCAACGCAGGGCGTCGAGGTCGAGGTGAAGTGGATGCGGGGAGACTACACGCCGCCGCCCGCCCAGCAGTCCAACCCGAGGAAAATGTGATGGCCGAACGAATCTCCCACGACGTGACGCCGCCCAAGATCGGCCCCGACGCCCATGAAGAGCTGGAGCGACTGCTGCAGACGCTGCATGAGCATGGCGTGCTGCGCCTGGCCAACGACGTGGTTGGCGCCAACACCAGCATCGCCAGCGTGGTGGTGGATGGGTTGGGCAAGGCGTCCACTCTCAACGCCATTCAGAACCTGGCGATTCTCGGCATGATGCTGTCGGAGATCCCGCCGGAGCGTTTCTACCGCGTGACCTTCGCCGTCAAGGAGGCGCTCGACCGTGTCGGCCAGCACCGGCCGGTGCAGGAGGGCGGCGACGCACCCGGTATCAGCGGCGCCTACCGCATGCTCAACGACGATGAGTTGTGGCGCGCCGTGGCACCGCTGGCGGATGGGCTCAAGGCATTTGCCGAGCGTCTCGACAAACCGGTGGACAAGCCGGTCAGCGACTATTTCGGCAAGCCGACCAGCGGCCCCTGACGCTGGTGGCAAGCCATATCGCGCTCATGGTCGGAAGGCGCTTTTGACGTTATGCTATTTGGTGATTAGGCAGAAACGTCTAATCACCAATGCATCTCTTGCCGGGCGTCAGGGAGTCGTGTCGACCATGAAACTGCAGCAGCTTCGCTATGTGTGGGAAGTTACCCGGCACAACCTCAACGTGTCGGCAACGGCCCAGAGCCTGTACACGTCCCAGCCCGGTATCTCCAAGCAGATCAGACTGCTGGAAGATGAGCTGGGGGTCGAGATCTTCGCCCGCAGCGGCAAGCACCTCACTCGCGTCACACCGGCGGGTGAGGCCATCGTCGAGCTGGCCGGGCAAGTGCTGCGGCTGACCGACAACATCAAGCAGGTGGCCCAGGAGCACAGCGACGAGCGGCGCGGCAGCCTTTCGATCGCCACCACGCATACTCAGGCCCGCTATGCCTTGCCGCCGGTGATCGGCGAGTTCACCCGCAAATACCCTGATGTCGCCCTGCACATGCAGCAGGGCACGCCCAAGCAGATCGCTCAGATGGTCAGCGATGGTATGGCCGACTTCGCCATCTGCACCGAGTCGCTGGAGCTGTTCGCCGATCTGGTTCTGCTGCCCTGTTACCGCTGGAACCGCTGTGTCCTGGTGCCGCGGGGGCATCCGCTGGCCGAAGGCGAGCTCACGCTCGAGCGTCTGGCCGATCAGGCGATCGTCACCTACGTGTTCGGCTTCACCGGGCGTTCCCAGCTCGACGATGCCTTCCGTGCCAGAGGGCTGACCCCCAACGTGGTACTCACCGCCGCCGATGCCGACGTGATCAAGACCTACGTGCGGCTTGGCCTGGGCGTCGGTATCGTCGCTCACATGGCCTACGACCCCATGCTCGACGAGGATCTCGTCGCCCTAGAGGCGGGCCACTTGTTCGAGAGCTCGGTGACCAAGATCGGCATCCGCCGTGGCACCTTCATGCGCGGCTACATGTACGATTTCGTCAAGGGCTTCGCCGGCCATCTCGACCGCGATCTGGTCGATGCGGCGCTTGCTGCGGGGCCGCGCCATGAGGCGGAGCTGTTCGACGACATCGAGCTGCCGATGCGCTAGGCACCGTACGAGAAGTACCTACGCTCGACGACGTTTGAGCAGGCCGAAAAAAGGCGGGCCGCGCATTGTGCGGCCCGCCTTTTTACTGGGTTCGGCTGAAAGTCAGTGCTGCAGATGCAGACCGCACTCCCGCTTCGCTTCTACCTTGGTAGGGTCGAAGTAATCGAACTCGTTGGGCAGGTCGTGCTGCTGCAGGTACTGATAGAGCTCCTTGGCGCTCCAGTGCAGCAAAGGGGAGACCTTGAGCAGCCCATCGGCGTTACGGCTGACAGGCTGCATGCGGGCACGCTCGGGGGTATCCTCGGCGCGCAGTGCCGTGAACCACACGTCCGGGGCCATTTCGCGTAGTGCCCGCTCGAACGGTTCCAGCTTGACCTCGCGTGTGAACGCCTCGTGGCGCGGATCGTCGATGCCCGGCATCGCGCCATCCACCGCTTCGCGGTGAGCGCGGGTGCGCTGAGGTATATAGCTGATCAGGTTGAGGTCGAGCCGCTTGACCAGCGCGTCGGCGAAGCGATAGGTCGCCTCCGTGTTGTAGCCGTGATCCATCCAGACCACCGGAATGTCGGGTCGCTGTTGCGTCACCATATGCAGGATGACCGCTTCGAAGGGGCGAAAATTGGTGGTGACGATAGGGCGCTGGCCCTGCGTCAGAGCCCAGCGAATCAGCCCATCGGGGTCGCTGCCCAGTTCCTGATTGATCGCGTCGAGTGCTGCCATGATGGCTCCAGAGTGGTTGACCGTATTGGGCCATACCCTACCAAAGGCGGCTGACAGGGCCCCAATATCGTTTCATTGGATAAATATAGCCAAATGAAAGATAAAAGGGCTCTTCTTATTCCTGCTGGTGCTTTGGCTTGGCCAGCGCCTGCATCAGGTGGCGAATCTTGTCCAGGGTCTCGACGTATTCGGCTTCGACGCTGGAGTCGGCCACCAGCCCGCCGCCGCCCCACAGATGGATGCGCTCCCCGTCGGCCACGGCGGTGCGAATGGCAATGGAGGTGTCCATGTTGCCGCGCACGTCGACGAAGCCCAGGCTGCCGCAGTAGACGCTTCTGCGGCTCGGCTCCAGTTCGTCGATGATCTGCATGGCGCGAACCTTCGGCGCACCGGTGATCGAGCCGCCGGGAAAGGCGGCCGCCAGCAGGTCCAGCGGACGCTTTCCCGCCGCCAGTCTGCCGCACACGACGCTGACCAGATGGTGCACGTTGGCATAGCTCTCCAGTCCGCAGAGCTGCGGTACCCGCACACTGCCCGGCTGGCACACACGTCCCAGGTCGTTGCGCAGCAGATCGACGATCATCACGTTCTCGGCGCGGTCCTTGAGACTCGAGATCAGCTCCATGGCAAGCTGCCAATCCTCTTCGGGCGTACTGCCGCGGGGGCGAGTGCCCTTGATCGGGCGTGTCTCGACGTGGCCGTCCGACTCGCACAACAGGAAGCGCTCGGGAGAGAGGGACAGGATGGCCTGCTCGCCTCGCTCCGAGGGCCAGGCCATGAAGCCGGCAAAGGGGGTGGGCGTGGCCAGGCGCAGGCGCAGGTAGGCGTCCCACAGGTCGCCGCTGTACGGTGCGCTGAAGCGCTGCGCCAGGTTGATCTGGTAACAGTCTCCGGCCCGAATGTAGTCCTGCACGGCAGCGAACCGCCTGGCATAACCGTCGCGATCCATCTCGCCTTCGAAAGGGGCGAGCAGGCCGAAGGGCAGGGTGGGGGCGGCGCTGTGGCGCAGCCACTCCATGACCTGCAAGCGCCTCTCGGCCGTCGCCACCAGCCAGCTCTCCTGTCGCTGATGATCCTGTATCAGCGCCCAGTCGTAGAGTCCCGTACGGCAGGCAGGCAGGCAGACCCTTTCCTGAGCCGAGTTGCCCACCGGCTCGAGAGAGCGGCCCAGGTCGTAGCCCCAGTAGCCGATCAGGCCGCCGAGAAAGGGCAGGTCGCTGGACGGCACATCGAGAGCCAGACCCTCGAGCAGGGTTTGCTGGGCCATGAAAGGATCACGGCCTTGCTGTACCTCGCCGTCGATGCGGATGACCCCTTTGCCGTCGACGGTGAATGCCGACACGGGGTCGCTGCTGATGATGTCATAGCGACCGCCCGGTGCGGCAGGCTTGCCGCTGTCGAGCAGGACGGCCCCGGGGCGCTGACGCAGCGCCTGGAAATAGGCAAGCGGATCCTCGCCATAGGGCAGCGGTGTTATCTCGAGTCTTGCAGTCATCAGGGGGGCCTTTCGGAACAGGCGACTCATTCTAGGGGGTGGCGAGCCTTTTGTCGT
Source organism: Billgrantia desiderata (assembly GCF_900108215.1). NCBI lineage: Bacteria > Pseudomonadati > Pseudomonadota > Gammaproteobacteria > Oceanospirillales > Halomonadaceae > Billgrantia > Billgrantia desiderata. The sequence goes on from NZ_FNVC01000003.1 coordinate 283,563, forward strand.
GAAAGTCGTTGGCCTGTTAACGACTTGTCGTCAACGCTGAGACGATTGTCGACACCGTAGCTGCGCGCTTTCTCATTGTCTACAACCAAAGGCGTACGAAATGGCGGCTGGAGGAAGGTTGACCCGTGCCAGAGCAATGTCTAAAGTTTCTTCATTCCTTAATTGTCGACAATTGCCATGAACTCAGTCGCTCCAGAACAGACAGCCCCTGAAGTCCGCACCCTGGCCGAACGGGTCTTTCATCAGCTACAGGATGCCATCGTCCGCGGTGAGCTGGCGCCTGGCAGCAAGATCACCGAGCCGGGTCTGTCGAAGACCTACGGTATCTCCCGTGGCCCGCTGCGCGAGGCGATGCGCCGGCTGGAGGCCCACCGCCTGATCGAGCGGGTGCCGCATGTCGGCGCCCGGGTGGTCAAGCTCTCGATGAAGGAGCTGCTCGAGCTGTTCGACGTGCGCGAGGCACTGGAGAGCATGGCCGCTCGCCTGGCCGCCCAAAACATGACCCGCGAGGAGATCGCCGGGCTGCGCGAGGTGCTGGCGCTGCACGAACGACAGGCCGATCTCAAGAGTGGCGAAGCCTACTATCAGCGCGAAGGCGACCTCGATTTTCATTATCGCATCGTCCAGGGCAGTCACAACCGCATGTTGATGACCATGCTGTGCGATGACCTCTATTACCTGGTGCGGCTCTACCGTACTCAATTCAGCGCCAGCGGTACCCGGCCGCAGCGGGCCTTCGTCGAGCACCATCGCATCGTCGATGCCATCGAAGCCGGCGATGCCGAGCTGGCCGAGCTGCTGATGCGTCGCCATGTCAGCGCCTCGCGGGCCAACGTGGCCGACCGTTACGCCGCCATCCTCAAGCAGCAGGCCGAAGAAACCGTTTAGAAGCCCTTCCGAATATCAAGAGGAATTCCGTCATGACACAACCCACCCCCGGCGCTCGTTTTCGTGCCGCCCTCGAGGCCAATCGCCCGCTGCCTATCGTCGGTACCATCAATGCCTATACCGCCATGATGGCCGAGCGCGTGGGTCATCAGGCCATCTATCTTTCCGGCGGTGGGGTGGCCAACGCTTCCTTCGGGCTGCCCGATCTGGGCATGACCAGCATGAACGACGTGGTGCAGGATGCGCATCGGATCTGCGGTGCCACCGATCTGCCGCTGCTGGTGGACATCGATACCGGCTGGGGTGGGGCCTTCAACATCGCGCGCACCGTCAAGGAGATGCAGCGCGCCGGCGTGGCCGCCGTGCACCTCGAGGATCAGGTGGCACAGAAGCGTTGCGGCCACCGTCCCAACAAGGAGATCGTCTCCAAGCAGGAGATGGTCGACCGCATCAAGGCCGCGGCCGATGCCCGCATCGACCCGGACTTCTATCTGATCGCGCGCACCGATGCCTTCCAGAAGGAGGGGCTCGACGCCGCCATCGAGCGCGCCAATGCCTGCATCGAGGCCGGCGCCGACGCCATCTTTGCCGAAGCGGTGCACACCCTGGATGACTATCGCGCCTTCTGTGAGCGGGTCGATGCGCCGATCCTGGCCAACATCACCGAGTTCGGCGCCACGCCGCTGTTCACCCAGCAGGAACTCGGCGAGGTGGGCTGTCGCATGGTGCTCTATCCGCTGTCGGCGTTCCGCGCGATGAACGCGGCGGCGCTGAAGGTCTATCGGAGCATTCATGAAAAGGGGCATCAGCGTGACGTGGTCGAGCTGATGCAGACCCGCGACGAGCTTTACGACTTCCTCAACTATCACGCCTTCGAGCAGAAGCTCGATGCGCTGTTTGCTGAAAACCAGCTTTCCGGGAAAGGCGATAACGCCTGACCCCTCGCTACGACGACAAGAACACGCCAGACCAAGGAGACTCGACATGGTAGACAAACCCATCGGTGGCGCCGGCCTGCGCGGCCAGAGCGCCGGCAGTACGGCCCTGTGTACCGTCGGCAAGACCGGCTCCGGCCTGACCTATCGCGGCTATGACATCAAGGAGCTGGCCGAGAAGGCGCGCTTCGAAGAGGTCGCCTACCTGCTGCTCAAGGGCAAGCTGCCCAACCAGGCCGAGCTCGATGCCTACGTGACCAAGCTCAAGGGGCTGCGCGGCCTGCCTCAGGCACTCAAGACCGTGCTCGAGCAGATCCCGGCCAGCGCCCACCCCATGGACGTGATGCGTACCGGAGCCTCCATGCTCGGCAATCTGGAGACCGAGGAGAGCTTCGATCAGCAGCAGGACGTTTCCGACCGTCTGCTGGCGGTGCTGCCTTCGATCATCTGCTACTGGTACCGCTTCAGCCATGACGGCGTGCGCATCGAGACCGAAACCGACGACGAGTCCGTAGGCGCTCACTTCCTGCACTTGCTGCGTGACGAAGCGCCCTCCGAGCTGCATGCCCGGGTGATGAACGTCTCGCTGATCCTCTATGCCGAGCACGAGTTCAACGCCTCGACCTTTACCGCGCGCGTCTGTGCCTCGACGCTCTCCGACATGCACTCCTGCGTGACCGGCGCCATCGGCTCGCTGCGCGGCCCGCTGCACGGCGGTGCCAACGAGGCGGCCATGGACATGATCGAGAACTGGAAGTCGCCGGAAGAGGCCGAGCGCGAGATCATGGGCATGCTCGAGCGCAAGGAGAAGATCATGGGCTTCGGCCACGCGATCTATCGCGAGTCCGACCCGCGCAACGCCATCATCAAGGAGTGGTCCGAGCGGCTCGCACAGGACGTCGGCGACACCGTGCTCTATCCCGTCTCCGTGCGGGTCGAGGATGTCATGTGGCGCGAGAAGAAGCTGTTCTGCAACGCCGACTTCTTCCACGCCAGCGCCTATCACTTCATGGACATTCCCACCAAGCTGTTCACGCCGATCTTCGTCTGTTCGCGCGTTACCGGCTGGTGTGCCCATGTCTTCGAGCAGCGCGCCAATAACCGCATCATTCGCCCCAGTGCCGACTACATCGGCCCGGAGAAGAGCCAATGGGTGCCGATCGAGGAGCGTGACTGAGCCAGTGTCCGCACGAGGCGGCCTGCGGGCCGTCTCTCTCCCTCGCCCGCCCGATCCAACACCACGCGAAGACCGTCGACTCATGAACACTCAATACCGTAAACCGCTTCCCGGCACCGAGCTGGACTACTTCGACGTGCGTGAGGCCGTCGAGGAGATCCAGCCCGGTGCCTACGACACCCTTCCTTATACCTCTCGCGTATTGGCCGAGCAGCTGGTACGCCGCTGCGAGCCGGAGCTGCTCACCGATGCGCTCAAGCAGCTGATCGAGCGCAGGCGCGACCTGGACTTCCCCTGGTACCCGGCGCGAGTGGTGTGCCATGACATCCTCGGCCAGACGGCGCTGGTCGACCTGGCCGGCCTGCGCGATGCCATCGCCGAGAAGGGTGGCGACCCGTCCAAGGTCAACCCGGTGGTGCCGACCCAGTTGATCGTCGACCACTCCCTGGCCGTGGAGTGCGGCGGCGACGATCCCGATGCCTTCGCCAAGAACCGTGCCATCGAGGACCGCCGCAACGAGGATCGCTTTCATTTCATCGACTGGACCCGCACCGCGTTCGAGAACGTCGACGTGATCCCCGCCGGCAACGGCATCATGCACCAGATCAACCTGGAGAAGATGTCGCCGGTGATCCAGGCCCGCGACGGTGTGGCCTATCCCGACACCTGCGTGGGTACCGACAGCCACACCCCGCACATCGACTGCCTGGGCGTCATCGCCATCGGCGTCGGCGGGCTCGAGGCCGAGACCGTGATGCTCGGGCGCCCCTCGATGATGCGCCTGCCCGACATCGTCGGCGTGGAGCTGACCGGCAAGCGCCAGTCCGGCATCACCGCGACCGACATCGTGCTGGCGATCACCGAGTTCCTGCGTCAGGAGCGGGTGGTGGGCGCCTACCTGGAGTTCTTCGGCGAAGGCGCCGACAGCCTCACCATCGGCGACCGCGCCACCATCTCCAACATGACGCCGGAGTACGGTGCCACCGCGGCGATGTTCTACATCGACCAGCAGACCCTCGATTATCTGGCCATCACCGGCCGCGAGCCGGAGCAGGTAGCGCTGGTCGAGAACTACGCCAAGACCGTGGGGCTGTGGGCCGACAGCCTGAAGAACGTGCAATACGAACGGGTGCTGACCTTCGACCTCTCCACCGTCGAGCGCAACCTGGCCGGGCCTTCCAACCCCCATCGTCGTCTGCCGACCTCGGCGCTGGCCGAGCGCGGCATCGCCGTGAACCTGGAGCTGGCGCTGGCCGAGGAGAAGGCCGGCAGGATGCCCGACGGCGCGGTGATCATCGCCGCCATCACCAGTTGCACCAATACCTCCAACCCGCGCAACGTCGTAGCCGCGGGGCTGCTGGCCAAGAAGGCCAACGAACTGGGCCTGGTACGCAAGCCGTGGGTGAAATCGTCCTTCGCCCCGGGGTCCAAGGTCGCGCGCCTCTATCTGGAGGAGGCCGGCCTGCTGCCGGAACTCGAGAAGCTCGGCTTCGGCATCGTCGCCTACGCCTGCACCACCTGCAACGGCATGTCCGGTGCGCTGCGTCCGGAGATCCAGCAGGAGATCATCGACCGCGACCTCTACGCCACCGCAGTGCTGTCCGGCAACCGCAACTTCGACGGGCGCATCCACCCCTATGCCAAGCAGGCCTTCCTGGCCTCGCCGCCGCTGGTGGTGGCCTACGCCATTGCCGGTACGGTGCGCTTCGACATCGAGAAGGACGCGCTGGGCTACGACAAGGCCGGCAACCCCGTCACCCTCAAGGACCTGTGGCCCAGCGACGAGGAGATCGATGCCATCGTCGGCGAGTACGTGAAGCCTGAGCAGTTCAAGCAGGTCTACATCCCGATGTTCAATCTGGACGAAGTGGAGCAGGCCAAGAGCCCGCTCTACGACTGGCGCCCGCAGAGCACCTACATTCGTCGTCCGCCCTACTGGGAGGGCAACATGGCGCGTGAGCGCGGCCTGAAGGGCATGCGGCCGCTGGCGATCCTGCCGGACAACATCACCACCGACCACCTGTCACCCTCCAACGCCATCCTGCTGGACAGCGCGGCGGGCGAGTACCTGGCCAAGATGGGCCTGCCGGAGGAGGACTTCAACTCCTACGCCACCCACCGCGGCGACCATCTCACCGCGCAGCGGGCGACCCTGGCCAACCCCAAGCTGTTCAACGAGATGGTGCGGGACGAGAAGGGCGAGGTGATCCAGGGTTCGCTGGCGCGTATCGAGCCGGAAGGTAAGGTCACCCGCATGTGGGAGGCCATCGAGACCTACATGGAACGCGGCCAGCCGCTGATCGTCATCGCCGGGGCCGACTACGGCCAGGGCAGCTCGCGTGACTGGGCGGCCAAGGGCGTGGCGCTGGCCGGCGTGGAAGCGATCGTCGCCGAGGGCTTCGAGCGCATCCACCGCACCAACCTGGTGGGCATGGGCGTGATGCCGCTGCAGTTCCAGGAGGGCACCACGCGACATACGCTCAAGCTCGACGGCACCGAAACCTATGACGTCGAAGGCAAGCCGGCGCCGGGAGCGACCTTGACCCTGGTGATTCATCGTGCCGGCGGCAACAGCGAACGCGTGCCGGTGCTGTGTCGCCTCGATACCGCCGAGGAGGTTTCCGTCTACTCCGCCGGTGGGGTGCTGCAGCGCTTCGCCCAGGACTTCCTCGAGTCCGAAGCGGTGGCCTGATCCACCTATCGCGTGAACGCCCCGGTGCCATCGCCGGGGCTCTCCGTCATTTCACGAAGCGAGTGCCATGGCTAACGTTCCTCAAATCAAGATTCCCGCCACCTACATGCGTGGCGGCACCAGCAAGGGCGTCTTCTTCCGTCTGGATGACCTGCCCGAGGCGGCACAGAAGCCCGGGCCTGCCCGCGATGCGCTGCTGCTGCGGGTGATCGGCAGCCCCGACCCCTACCAGAAGCAGATCGATGGCATGGGCGGGGCCACCTCCAGTACCAGCAAGACGGTGATTCTGTCGAAGAGCGAAAGCGCCGACCATGACGTCGACTACCTGTTCGGTCAGGTCTCCATCGACAAGCCCTTCGTCGACTGGAGCGGCAACTGCGGCAACCTCTCCGCCGCCGTCGGCCCCTTCGCCATCAGCAACGGTCTGGTGGACCCTTCGCGCATCCCCGAGGACGGCATCGCCACGGTGCGCATCTGGCAGGCCAATATCGGCAAGACCATCGTCTCTCGGGTACCCATCACCAACGGGCAGGTGCAGGAGACCGGCGACTTCGAGCTCGACGGCGTGACCTTCCCGGCTGCCGAAGTGGCGGTCGAATTCATGGACCCGGCCGACGGCGAAGGCGCCATGTTCCCCACTGGCAATCTGGTCGACGAGCTCGAGGTGCCGGGAGTGGGAACCTTCGAAGCCACCATGATCAATGCCGGTATTCCGACGGTCTTCGTCAACGCCGGGGCGATCGGCTATAGCGGCACCGAGCTGCAGGAGGCGATCAACGGCGATACCCGGGCGCTGGCGATGTTCGAATCGATTCGCGCCCACGCCGCGGTGCGCATGGGGCTGATCAAGGAGGTCAGCGAGGCGGCCGAACGTCAGCACACGCCCAAGGTCGCCTTTGTCGCGCCGCCGGCCGACTATGTCGCCTCCAGTGGCAAGGCGATCAAGGCAGGCGATATCGACCTCGTCGTGCGCGCGCTCTCCATGGGCAAGCTGCACCATGCCATGATGGGCACGGCGGCAGTGGCCATTGCCACGGCAGCGGCGGTACCCGGCACCCTGGTCAACCTGGCGGCTGGCGGTGGCGAGCGTAACTCGGTGCACTTCGGACACCCCTCGGGCACGCTGCGAGTCGGCGCGGAAGCCTCGCAGACGGCAGGGCAGTGGACGGCAACCAAGGCCGTGATGAGCCGCAGTGCGCGAGTGCTGATGGAAGGATGGGTGCGCATTCCCGGCGACGCTTTCTAGTCATTCGCCGCAACGACAAGCGCCCCGGATCGCATGATCCGGGGCGTTTTCTATAGTGAGGGGAGACGTCATCGAGCCTGCGACAGGAGGAAGCATGAATGCCACCGCCGAACGCAACGTTCGCCCCGATTACGACCCCGAGCTGCAGAAGATCGCCGATTACGTGCTCGATTACCGCATCGCGAGCGAAGAGGCGCTGGAAACCGCGCGCCACTGTCTTGTCGACACCCTGGGCTGCAGCCTGCTGGCGCTGCGCTTCCCGGAATGCATCAAACACCTGGGGCCGCTGGTCGAGGGCACCGTCGTGCCGAACGGCGCCCGGGTGCCGGGTACCGCCTTCCGCCTGGACCCGGTCAAGGCCGCCTGGGACATCGGCTGCATCGTACGCTGGCTCGACTACAACGACACCTGGCTTGCCGCCGAGTGGGGGCACCCCTCCGACAACCTGGGTGCCATTCTCGCCGTGGCGGATCACCTCTCGCAAAAGCGAGTCGCCCAGGGCGAGGCGCCGCTGACCATGCGCGACGTGCTGGAGGCCATGATCAAGGCTCACGAGATACAGGGCGTGCTGGCGCTCGAAAACTCCTTCAACCGGGTTGGCCTGGATCATGTGGTCCTGGTCAAGGTGGCATCCACGGCGGTAGCCGCCCACCTGATGGGGGCGAGCCGGGAGCAACTGCTGTCGGCGCTGTCGCACGCCTGGGTCGACGGGCAGAGTCTGCGCACCTATCGCCATGCGCCCAACGCCGGCTCGCGCAAGAGCTGGGCGGCGGGAGACGCCACCTCTCGCGGCGTGCGCCTGGCCGATATTGCCCTGCGTGGCGAGATGGGAGTTCCCGGGGTGCTCAGCGCACCGCAGTGGGGGTTCTACGACGTACTCTTCTCCAAGACCAACAAGGATCAGGCGATCAAGCCGGAAGGAGAGAGGAAGTTCCGCTTCCAGCGTGAGTTCGGCACCTACGTGATGGAAAACATCCTGTTCAAGATCGCCTTCCCGGCCGAGTTCCATGCCCAGACCGCCTGCGAGGCGGCAGTTCGCTTGCACCCTCAGGTCAAGGACCGCCTCGAGGAGATCGAGCGGATCGTCATCACCACTCATGAATCGGCGATTCGCATCATCTCCAAAGAGGGCGAGCTGGCCAACCCGGCCGACCGTGACCACTGCTTGCAGTACATGGTCGCCGTGCCGTTGATCTTCGGCGATCTCACCGCCGAACACTACGAGGACGACTTTCATCGCCAGCACCCGCTGATCGATGCGCTGCGGGACAAGATGGAGGTCGTCGAAGAGCCCCGCTACACCCAGGAGTATCTTGCCGCCGACAAGCGCTCCATCGCCAATGCCATCCAGGTCTTCTTCAGTGATGGTACTGTCACGGAGTGCATCGAGGTCGAATATCCCATCGGTCACCGGCGACGTCGCGACGAGGGCATTCCCATTCTCGAGGAAAAATTCCGTCGGCATCTAGCGACTCGCTTTCCGGCCGGACGCTGTGAACGGATAATCGCCCTGTGCCAGGACCAGGCGCAGCTGGAAGCCATGCCGGTGCATCGATTCGTCGACCTGTTCGTCATCTGAGGCCGCCTGGCGAGGCGTGTACGAGCATGAGAAAATTGATCACCGTCATGGCTGACGCCTGAATCCTGAGCTATATTTTTTTGACGCGGAGGGTTGCGTCATCGGTCGGCACCCCTTAAAGTACGCATCCGCTGCCGGTGACGAGCAACGTCGCAGGCGGTGGGGAGAGTGGTAAGTGGTTGTCATTGTTTGAGTTTTTCGATTCGCTTCGCAAAATTCACGCTTGACGCCCACGGCGGATTCGGTAGAATGCGCCCCACTCGAAAGCGGGTCTGGCAACGGGCTTGCGGTCGCCGGCTTCGGCTGGTCTTCGCGGTCAGGGTCACCTCGGTGCCGGCCTCGAAGAGAGTTGACAAACTCCGGCGCTTCAGTAGAATACGCCTTCCTCGCAGGGCGCTGGCGAGGCCCCTCGGTCACTGGATCGACGGCCGCGACAGCAAGCGAGACGCTCCGCGCTTCAGGCTGAGGCTTGAAGAGAAAAGGAGCCGCTCTTTAACAATCGATCAGGTAATTCATGTGGGCGCTTGTCGATGAGGTGGTGAGAAGTCACACCATTTCAAGGCAAGCGACTCGTCGAGACCTTCGGGTCTTTTGAGAAGCTTTGACCTTGAGCCAAGTTTGGTCCGCTTTCTGCTCCTGTTTCGGCAGGGGTCAGGGTAAGG